>CABVSA010000142.1 GCA_902500805.1 uncultured Nitrospira sp.
CAAAACGACCTGTGGGTGCGGCAGTTCATTCAGCGCATAACGACATGCACGGTGCCCCGGATCACCGGCCACCGCCATTCGATAGAAAGGGAGCCAGCTATGGACGACACAGCCATTATCGGAACCACGAATAGGAAGGGCCAAGTCATCACCGATCCGCGCGTGATGATGAACGACGCACCGCGCACGCCGTCGTTTTTTACCGGCAGCGAAGTCATTAAGGAAGCCGTCAGGCGCGCGAATGTCGATGTGATGGTGGCCTATCCCATTACGCCTCAGAGCGAGGCCGCCGCCCTGTGCGGCGAGCTCTTTGCCGAAGGGTATATCGGTGATTATTTCCGTGGGGAAAGTGAATTTGCGGTCATGTCGCAGTGCGCCGGCGCTGCCTTCGGTGGAGCCCGCGTCTTCACGACGACCGCCGGGCCGGGCACGATGCGGGCCATGGAAAACTTTCCGATGTGGTCCGGAGCCCGATTACCGATCCAGTGTATCGTGACCTGCCGCGGCATCAATTCTCCCCTGTCGATCCAGCCGGACACGATCGAGATCGCCTACCTCATGAATACGGGCATGCTGGTCTGGCATGCGGAAACCGCCCAGGATTTCTACGATTGGATTCTCAAGGGCTACATGGTGTCGGAAGAGCCGGACGTACATTTACCTTTGGCGCTTTGTTGCGACGGCTTCTTCGTAACCCATACGAAAGACGTCGTCGACCTCACGCCGGTCGACATGTGCCTGCCGCCCTATGATCCCTATCGCTCACCCGTCCCCTGTATGGATATGGAATGTCCCCCGGTCCGGATGATGCGCGATCCCTTCGTGATGAAGAGCAACTACATCAGCTACGCCACACACGCAAGCTGGCAACAGGAAATCTGGGCTGCTGCGGAACGATCACGCAAACATACGATCGCCTGGCTGGACGGCCTCATCGAAACGGAGGACGTGGATGCCGACATCCTCATCGTTTCCTCGGGCACTGCCGTCTCCCAGGGGCGGGAAGCCATCCGCCTCCTGGCGGATGAAGGGATTCGCGTCGGACTGGTCAAGATCAAAACCCTGCGCCCCTGGCCGGAAGAAGAACTGATCGAGGCGACCAAGCATGCCTCACACATCATCGTGCCGGAGTTCAATGCCATCGGGTGGATGGCCAAAGAAATCAAAGCCACCATCCCCAACAGCAAACGGGTTGTCGCCGGTCCCCGTGTCTGCGGCGGCATGACCTTGCCACCGGAAGTGATCGTCGAGGAAGTCAAGAAGGCGATCGGCATGCGATCCGGCGTGCTGGCCGGACGTGGAGGATGAACGTGACGCACGGAAGACCAGCGGGTAGACAGTTAACTCAGTAAGCCATGTAACCATCACCGCCGCAATGGCGAACCACAGCGAAAGCGAGGTACCTCATGAGTCTTGATTATGTAAAGTTCAGCCCCGGATTCGAATCCTTCATGCCGAAAGAATATCGGGATATGGTGGAGCACGGGCCCTTCGGGAAGAAGACGACGGTGTCGCAGATGGGCAATTTCAAAGAAATCCTCGAAGAGCATCCCATGTGCGCCGGCTGTGCGATGACCCTGTTCATCCGGCTTGCGATCGTCGCGTTCCCAAATCCCGAAGATACGATTACCGTTGGAACGGCGGGCTGCGGTCGGCTGGCGATTTCCCAGGCGGCCATTCCGTTCGTGTACGGCAACTATGGAGACCAGAATGGCGTGGCGAGCGGACTGTCACGCGGATTGCGAGTTCGTTTCGGCGACAAGCCCAAGGATGTCGTCGTCATGGCCGGTGACGGCGGGACCGCCGACATCGGATTCCAGCAAGTCCTCCACTCCTGGTTCAGGAAGGAGCGGTTCACGACGATCATGCTGGACAACGAAGTCTACGGGAATACGGGCGGACAGGAAAGCGGCATGACGACGAGAGGGGCCGTGCTCAAGATGGCTCCGCTCGGCAAGAAGTTCGAAAAAATGGACATGGTTGCCATGGCGAAGATCGCCGGCTGCGCCTACATCGCCACCGTCGTACCGAATAATCCGCGCCGTGTGGAAAGCTGCATCAAGAAGGCTGTGCTGATCGCTCGCGAGGTCGGCCCGACCTATATCCAAGCCTATACCTCCTGCAATATTGAGTATGCGATCCCGACCGACCAAGTAATGGCCGACGCCAAGACCGTGGAAGATGATCGATACAAGTTTGCCGAGTATGTGAGCGAGGATGCCAAAGCCTACTTAGCTGAGCGATACGGGTACAAAGAGTTCGCCCAGAAGCCCGTGGCGGCCATCACGAACGCGTGATCACATGGGTGGAAGATTCCGGAGAAGGCCCATACGACGTGCTCGAATCTTCCACCCCTCGGCTGATCCTCCCTGTTATCGATCTGAGAGGAGAGCGCTCATGATGTACATCCCATCAACTGGCCAGATTCCGAAGCCCCGCTATGCACTGAACTATGGCCTACGGCTGGATAAAGGCACAGCAAGCGAGCTCACCCACCCGCATGTGCCCATTCTCCTGCCCGATGGCTCGGTCGGCAATCTGACACTACACGTCATGAACGGCACGGCGGATGAAATTAAATCGCAGCTACTCGACAGCATCGATGCGCTCTTCGACATGTACGCCGACGCATAAGTCTCAACCATTCGTAACCGAGACGTCGTCATCGCTGCAGGCCATTTCGACGTCTCTATGGGAGACCATCGATTATGCAAACGCTCGATATCCATCGCCCCGAAATGCCGGACCTTCAGTTCGTCCTGTTAGTCACAGCACTCTGCACGTCTCGTCTGACTGTGCTCAATGTTCCGGAAACGCTTCGCGCCACAATATTTGATCGATGCTGGGCGCTCATTCATGAAAACCCTCCGCCCCGCAGGCTGGAGGATCGGGTCTTGGACCTCCGTCCCTGGACCGAGCTCACAGTCGAGGCGATGATCGAAACAATCCGCGCGGGACTCGCCGAAGCAGGAATCCGAATCTTGGCTTGGGACCATGCAGCGAGCGAGCCTACACACATCAGCACACCAGAAGTGAAGCCCCTCATTGAACGACTCTCGACACTCTCCCCTCAGCCACCCAAGGATACCGCCGGTGGCGATGGCGCGTTGTCACAGGGCTGTGACTGATCCCCTGTTACCAGGCGTAGGCTTCCGGTGCGGTACCACCGGGACCGGGGAACAGGTCGTCCAGTTGCTTCAGGGTTTCCTGACTCAGCGTGAGACTCAGTGCCCGCATCGCGCCATTCAGCTGCTCCATGGTGCGTGGCCCAATAATCGGTGCGGTGACGGCTTTCTGATGCAGCAACCAGGCTAAGGCGACGTCCGCCGGGCGCTCGTCAATCCGTTTGCAGAGGGCTTCATAGGCTTCTAACTTGGCACGCGACTTCGCGATCTCCTTCTTCAACTCTTCGTCCGCGCGGCGCCCACTATCGGCTGGTTGCAGCACTCCAGCTAGCAGCCCACGCCCCAGCGGACTCCAGGGAATCAGACCGATCCCATAGGCTTCACAAGCGGGAATGACCTCCAACTCGATCGTGCGCTCAGTAAGGTTGTACAGACTTTGCTCCGACACCAATCCTAGAAACTGTCGACTACGCGCGGCCTCCTGTGCCTGAGCGAGATGCCACCCGGCAAAATTGCTGCTGCCCACATAGACCACCTTGCCTTCTCTGACTAACTGCTCCATCGCCTGCCAGACTTCCTCCCAGGGCGTCTCCCGATCGACATGATGCATCTGATACAGATCGATCCAGTCGGTTTGAAGCCGGCGCAGACTCGCTTCACAAGCCTGCTTGATATGGCGGGCCGAAAGGCGGGACTGGTTCGGCCATTCCCCCATCCGGCCGAATACCTTGGTGGCCAGCACCACCTTGTCCCGACGACCGCCGCCCTGAGCAAGCCACCGGCCGATGATCTGCTCGGTCCATCCTTCGCCGAGTTTCCAGCCATACACGTTGGCGGTGTCAAAAAAGTTGATACCAAGCTCTAACGCTCGATCCATGATGGTGAAGCTGTCCTGCTCACTCGTCTGTGGCCCGAAATTCATCGTGCCAAGACAGAGCCGACTGACTTTGAGCCCCGAGCGACCGAGATGGCAGTATTGCATGGACTAAAATTCCTCCGTGACTCCCCATCGAGACAGGCCGACGTCCTTAATATCCTCTCCCGGTGCTGCCTCCACGACCCATCCGGTCGAGCGGCAGTGCGTCGTAGCGTTGTTTCAGGTCGGGATGCTCGCTCAGGTACTGCTTGACCGCCGCATCATCCGCAAACACCTCAGAGCTCCGTTTCCGATATTCGTCAAGCGTCAGATCATGCTTAGCCAGTACCGCCGTCAGTTTCGTATTGATATCGTCGCGCATCTTGTTCATCTGCTCAGGAGTCGGCCGCTGTCCGTCAGCATACCCCGCTCCACCTTGAAAATAGGTCGTCATCATCTCACCGATCTCAATGCGGGAGTTGACGAATTTCTCAACGTCCGCCGGTTCCGCCGCTACGGCAACCCCTGAGAACAGGAGCCCTCCTAAGACAATCACAATGGCCTGAGATCGAACATTCATCACGCGACTCCCTTCATGAATGAGTGACTCACACAATGCCTCTTTTTTGTCCGCTGCTTTGCGTCAGACGCCGTTCAACCGATATGAGACCAGCGGCAAGCAGTTTGCTGAAAAACTCGGTTTCTGCATCGCGCACCGTTGCACGATGAGAGAAAGAACTGTGGCACTCTACACCTCAGAATGCTCAAAAAGACCTTCCAGCAAGGCCGCAGGAAGCGAAGGGGCGAGGCGTACGCTTCGGTACGTTGAGCGCCTGAGTGATGCGAGAACGCCGCTGGAGGACTTTTTCAGCATTCTGCTAGGCCTCATCGTCTCCTTCGCCGTATGCCGAGGGGATCCCATAGCGCTTACACTTTTCCCACAAGGCCTTTCGGGACAACCCCAGAATCTTCGAGGCGGTCGTGCGGCTCCCGTCGACTCGCTCCAACACAGACACGATATAGTCTTTCTCAAATCCTTCTCGAGCCGCAGCCAAGGAGGTCAGGGAGCCCGCTTGCTTTCTTTTCTCGCAGGTCAACCCTTCGTGACAGAACCCGCAATCCACCTGTGTACTTCCTCCAGAATAGGGGCAGGACTGAAATCCACAGAGGTCGTTCGGTTGAACCGTCGTCTGGTCTCGGCTCAAGGCGACGGCCCGCTCCACGAGATTCTGCAATTCTCGCACGTTCCCCGGATACGAATACCGCAGCAACAACTCTCGTGCCGGCTGGGAAAATCGGCGCAGCTGTTTATTGAGTTTCAGCGAACAGGTTTCCAAGACATGCTGGGCAATCACCATGATGTCTTCTTGCCGTTGCCGAAGCGGTGGCACGAGGATCGGCACGACGTTGAGTCGATAAAAAAGATCTTCCCGAAACCGGCCCTGTGCGACTTCCTTGCGCAGATCTTTTTGAGTAGCACAGACAAGCCGAACATCAACCCCAATCGGCTCGTTACTGCCGACCCGTTCAAAGACTCGCTCTTGCAACACACGCAAGAGTTTCACTTGTACGACAGGAGAGATCTCTCCGATTTCATCAAGGAAGAGCGTCCCCCGGTTGGCCATTTCAAACCGCCCACGTCGCTGGCGTAAGGCGCCGGTAAATGCACCTTTCTCATGGCCGAAGAGCTCCGCCTCCAGCAATGTCTCGGGCAAGGCCGCACAGCTCACCTTAATCAACGGCGATCCCTTACGCAGACTGTTCTGATGGAGAGCATTGGCCACCAATTCTTTCCCCGTGCCGCTTTCCCCGACGATGAGGACCGTGGAATCGGTTTCCGCCACCATCTTGATCTTGTCCAAGACCGCCCGCATCTGGCTGTTGGCCCCCAAAATACCGTGAAAACAAAACTTGTCTTCGAGCTGATGTTTCAGATCCTGATTTTCTCGCCGTAAGGCGATGACCCCGCCGATCCGCTCAATGATGAGCAGCAGTTCATCCATCTGAAACGGTTTCGTAATGTAATCGAACGCCCCCAGCTTCATGGCACCGACGGCGGTTTCCACGGACCCATGGGCGGTAATCATGAGCACTTCCGTTTGAGCGGCTTTCTCTTTGGCCGTCTTGAGTACCGTGAGCCCATCGGCGCCCGGCAACCGCAGATCAGTGATGACGAGATCAAAAGCGCGTTTTTCAATAGCCTCGATCCCTTCCATGCCGGTCGCCGCAGCCTGCACGTCGCACCCGACTGCCTCGAGCGCATCCAGCATCGACAGGCGCATCAGCGGTTCATCGTCGACCAGCAGAACAGCCAAGCCTTTCATACATCCTTCTCCGCCAAGATACGCTCTCGCGACACAGGCAAATACAACGTGAAGGTACTGCCCGTCCCGACCTCGCTCTCCACCGAAATTTTTCCTCCATGGCGCTCGACGATGCCAAGGCTCACGGAGAGACCCAGCCCTGTCCCCTCTCCTTCGCTCTTGGTCGTGAAGAAGGGGTCGAAGATACGCGGGAGTACCGAAGCCGGAATCCCGGCCCCGGAATCTTGCACGTCCACACGGCAGACGCCTTCCGACACGGAAGTCCGGATGGTCAGGACGCCGCCCTGTTTCATCGCTTGCACGGCATTGAGGATCAAATTCATCAGCACCTGTTCGATCATGTGCCGGTCGACCATGACAGACGGAAGGCTCTGTCCCTGGATGATCTCCAGGCGAATTCCACTGGGCGCAAACAGATGGGTCGTCAGCGTCAGCACCTGATCGACGACTCGGTTGATATCGGCCTGGCTGAACGC
>CABVSA010000143.1 GCA_902500805.1 uncultured Nitrospira sp.
CGGCACCATCATGAAGTTGTAGACCCAGCCGAAGGCCGTCATCGTGCCATCGATACTTTCTTTCCCATTGGCCCAAAGCCCGACCGTGATGGTACCGAGCATACCGACATAGAGTACGAGGCTATACCCCCAGCCTGCTTCGTGGCGTTTGATCTTGACCGCATGTTGATGGAACAGGCTGGTCACCCCCAAAATCAACGCAAACCCACCGACGATCTGCATCCACTTGGTGGCGGACGTGAGCATCTGCTCTGACGCAGGATGCGGCACATAGTACTGAGCGGCAAACAGCAACCCTGTGACCAGCGTGATCAGCAGCGGAAGTTGCCGGCGCAAAAAGATCATTTCAGGTCCCTCATGAGATCAAGAAAGAACTGCGGCCATTGCGCGCCGGTGACCACGCCCACGGTCGCCAAGACGGTTCCCACAGCCAGCGCTGTCAGAATCACGGCCTTCCCAATATCCTGGCCGCGCAATGTGCCGATCTGGACCGACTCCTTGGAGAGGTAGGCGCTGGCTGCGTACAGCTCCTCACCGATGAGGGTGTAGTCGCAGGTCGTCACAAAAAACGGCAATTGGTGGTCCGCATCGGTCCCGGCGATTTGAATGGCTCCGGTACTGGCTCCTGTCTCCGTCAAGAGCAATGATTCGGCAAAGTAATGTCCCATGAAAAAATTCGCCGCCGGCTTTTTGCGCAACATGATGCCGTCCACCGCCGCCGTATAGCTGAACTGATCCGACGTGATAAAAAAGTTGGCGTCCTCCTTGAAGAGGTCCGGCTTCCCTGCTTCCAAATACGCCTGTTTCGTAATCTCTTGGCAGACCGCCATCGTGATCGGCTCGCGATGAGGCACCATCAGTTCCGTTTCATAGAGCGCGGCCCGTTTCGCCACCTTCCCGAGGATGACTGCGGCGGCGATCGTCGAGGGATCATGCAGATCATGGGCACCGGTGAGATAGAGAATCGGCTTGCCCAGCTCCGTCGCCCGGCCAATGGCTTCATCAACGGCATCCAACCCGGGAATCCGGCGGAGGAAAATCTCGTGTCGCTTGGCATAACTGATCGCAAAAAAGACCAGGCCACCGAACGACAGCCCGATGACCAAATTATTGAGCTGGTTCCAGTTGAACCAATTGGCCGCCGGCGTCGCGACCTGCACCTCACTGAACAGGCGCTGATCGGCCTGAATGGTGGCCACCGCTATGGCATAGGGCTGGTCATCCTTGATCTCCAGACCCTTCGTACTTTTCACCATCGCCTGATGCCACGTCTTCTCCGCCGTCCTTGTCCACCAAGCCGTTTTCACATCTTTGACGTACTTGGAATTGGATAGAAACTCCGAGACGACCGTCAACTTCTGAGGATCTGTGATGGAGGCCTCACCAACTAAAACTTGGTAACGAATATCCGGACCATCCCATGGCATCGGCGCCCACTGAACCGTGAGGCTCTCTCCCCCGTCGTTCGGCGTATCAAAAACCCGCACCTCCTGTGGAGCAGTGATCAGAGGCTCTGCCCATGCAGGTGATGCCAACATACTCATCATCCAGCCGATCGTGAATAGTAACCGGCAGGTTGAGCAAGCACGCCGACGCTTCACGACATACGCTTCACGCTTCACGCAGCTCACGCCCCTTCAATCACTTCGATATTCGTCCTTGGAATCACGGCGGTCTTTCCGTCAGCAAATTTGACCTCCAAGACCCGCACCTCACTCTCCGTGGGAATCTTGGTCAGCTCGGACGGGAGCGCCGACACTTCACCGATCCGCCCAAACATTGGATCGCGGATAATCCGAACCGGATCGCCGAGTCGAATACCTTCCCGTTGCGATTGACCAGCCGTCTTTGGCTGCCCGTCCCTCTGCGGAATGATAATCTCCGGACGAATCACGCCGGCCCTGATCTGTGTCGCCCCGGAAATCGAGGCTTTCTGACCAGCATGGGATGAGAGAAGCTTGAATGTCTTTGCGGCCATCGGAATGGTCCCAAACCCCTCGGTCAGGATCAACGTAAACCCCACCTGTTCAGTACCCGTAATGGCGACACCCAGGTCATAGCCCAGCAAGGCACGGAGGTCTTCATCATGAATCCCACCAACCACCAGACCAGCCACGCCGACAGCCTTCGCCTGCTTCATCGTCTCTGCTGAGAGAAACGAGCCTCCGACCACCACCTTACCCTTCATGGCGGACGTGAGATGATTCGCCGTCAATGGCTCCTCCGGGGCTTTGACCGCGACCACAATGTCACCGGACGTCTCCCCACCAATGCCGAAAATTCCCTGAACGAGACTACAGGTTGTCTCGACCACGACACCTTGCTGTGGAATCGTGTCGGTGATTGTACCGTCCACATAGGCCAGCAGCTCCAGCACTCGCGGCGGCTCACGTAACAAGACTTGTCCCGTGACTGAGGAGATGGATTCGATCGTACCGGAGACCGGCGAGCGAATTTCCGTCTTGAACCATTTGATCAGCGGGTTATTCTCCGCCAGGACCTCGTCCTTCGCGATCGCATCACCTTCTCCTTTGGTCAGATACCCTTTCATCTCACCAGGCGTGACGCTGAGTTGATTAGCGAGGTTGATCGGAAAGACTTTCCCGGGCAACTCCGCTTTGGCCACCACCTGATCGGATCGGACCCCATCGCCGACAGCGACCAAGACCTTCCCTGGCAGGGGCAACATACGGCGACGGTGAATGACCGTCTGTTCCGTGACTGTGAGACCGGGGGTGTAGGAATGAGCCATTGTTCGAAAGCACGCCAGCTAATGGCGTATGGCCGATAGCCAAATACTAAGAAGTTTAAGATTGCGATTCTGTGACTAGCTGTTCCCTGCTATTCGCTATACGCTATCTGCCATCAGCTCCCATTGGGTATAACCCTACCGCGTCGAACCACTTCGT
Organism: uncultured Nitrospira sp.; assembly: GCA_902500805.1. Lineage (GTDB taxonomy): Bacteria > Nitrospirota > Nitrospiria > Nitrospirales > Nitrospiraceae > Nitrospira_D. The sequence goes on from CABVSA010000143.1 coordinate 2,910, forward strand.
GAGGGACGCTACACGAGCCTGTTGTTCAGCCGGAAGTTTGAGTGGCCGCCCACGTCCATCGAGCAAGAGTCCAACCACACCGCCATGCACTTCTTTGGTCATAGCCAGGCCAGCTCCAGCCCCCATATTGACACCTTTGGCAGGCTGAACCTTGATCGTGGCCTTCTGCTCAGCTTCCAATGGAAACAACTTCAACTCGCCGAACTTCAATTGTTCCTTGGTGAGCTTCCCGTCGGGCCATGTAATCTCAACATCAGCACAGACCTCACCGTCTTTCCCTTGCCCAATCGGCGCCACGCAAGTCCCGAGATAGACCATGCAATCTCGCACGAAGACATCTGTCGCCGCCTTCTCATTGATCGTCGAGAGCACACCAAGGTGCGGCATCATGAAGATGCTGTCGACCGATAACCTCGTACAGCCCATCGGCTCGTAGGCATCGACCATCATCAACATGGATTGAATCCGACGCGGAGCATGGGACAAGATCCCGCCGCTTCCGACGATCAGATCCAGCTTCAGCATATCGATCAGTGACTTGCCTGAAGCTTGCTGTTCGAAGACATCGGAAATCGTCCGTTCTTGTTGGACACCCTTCAGCCCAGTGGCTAGCGACTTGTGATGGATCAGTGCCAGTCTCAAGGCTTCCCGTGCAATCGCCTGTTCAATTTGCAACTCGTCAAGCGTCTGCGGAATGGTCGTCGGGCGGATCATTTTGTTCTTGATGCGGTTTCGCAGCGTCTGTTCATCGATCGTGAACGGCACCCACCGCATGATATTGGCCAATCCTGCTTCTGCCAGCACATTCGACACGCTGTAGGACATCCCAAGATTGGCACTGACCGTTCGATTGAACACCCCCTCGAACACGGAAAACACGTCGGTCGTAGCTCCACCGATATCCACGCCGATCAGGTTGAGATGTTCTCGCTTCGCGATCGCTTCCATAATGAGGCCGACTGCTGCGGGAGTCGGCATGATGGGCGCACCGGCCATTTCCATCAGCTTCTTATAGCCAGGTGCCTGCTGCATGACATGTTCGAGAAATAGGTCATGGATCTTATTACGCGCCGGTGCAAGGTTCTCCCGCTCCAGCACCGGTCGAATGTTGTCTGTCACGACGAGCGCAGATTTTTCTTCAAGGATCTTCCTGACTTGTGGTTGAGCTTCCTTATTGCCGGCGTAGATCAGCGGCAACTTGTAGGTGACTCCAAACCTCGGACGTGGTTCCGCTGCCGCCACATACTCGGCCATCTCCACCACGTGATTCACAGCCCCACCGTCCGTTCCGCCGGCCATCAGGATCATGTCCGGCCGCATGGTACGGATGCGCTCAATCTTTTCATGCGGCAACCGGCCATCATTCGCCGCCAACACATCAATGACGATCGCGCCGGCGCCCAGCGCCGCCCGTTGCGCGCTCTCGCCCGTCATGTTCTGTACGACCCCGGTTACCATCATCTGCAGCCCCCCACCGGCGCTGCTAGTCGAGATGTAGATGTCGACACCCGTCTTCTCATCGCGACAAGGCGTGAGGATCTGATCACCATCCAAAATCTTACGCCCTGACAGTTCCTCAATTTCCGCAATGGCATTGAGCACCCCGCGCGTCACGTCTTCGAACGGCGCCTCAACAGTCGTCGGCGCTTCACCTCGGTAGGTCTGCCGATAGGTGTCCCCAACCTTTTCGATGAGAATGGCTTTGGTGGTGGTACTACCGCAATCAGTGGCGACGATGACATTGAGCGAGTCGGCAACCTTAGCCGATTCGTGGTGTGCCATCAGCAACCACTCCGGCTAAGTGTGCGTCGCTCGTCGCACGCCCTTCGATAAAACTCAGGGCCGTGAGCCTGCCGAACGGTGAAGCGCGAAGCGTTAGAAATCTGAAACGAGATTCGCTTCACGAAAGACGCTTCACGGCGGTATGTCATTGAGCGACCGCTCCCTGCGGAGCAGACTTGGCTTCAATAATGGCAATAAGCCGAGTCACCGTGTCGCGGCGTTCGAGTAATCGCGCCACCTGTTCGACCTCTTTGGTGTTGAAGGCACAGTCAAGGATGGGGGTGAGGAAATGGAGCGCCTGGCTTCCGAGAAAATTCATCGGTCCCATGGATTCCAAGAACATCGTTGCCGGCGCCGCCATCCGACGATTGACAATCACGTCAGCAATCCTCTCCAGTAACTGAACATCTTCAACTGCAAGAGGTTGATTCTCAGGCTGAACGGCAAAAGCATGGCGTAGACCGGCTCGCACTTTGGCCAACTTCTCTGCGACCGTGTCCCTGAAGAGCGATTGCATCAGTGAAGACCAAACGAGGCACGTGGCAACTGAACGAGTACTTCCGTTAACCGCACACTATTTCGGTACAGGGCCAGACTCGACATCTTGCTTGTATTGTTCATATGAGACAGAGGCATTCGACAGGCAGCGGTTTCGAGCTTGTACATCATCGATCCTGAAACATTCATGTTCCTGCCAGGCTTGCCCGGTCTGATACAACTGTTTGGACGAGCAGCCTGCGAGTGCTGCAGCACCAAGTGTAAGAAACCAGACAAGAAGAGAAGTCGATCGCATAAGTACTAGTCTAATCAAGACAAACCCTAAACGAGCCGCATTATATGAAGGGGGTGAAAGAGAGTCAATTCGATGGTCTTTCCTTCTCAGATTCCTTGCAAGCTCGTTGCCGTTATGCAACCATGGCATTAACTGGAGCATAGTGGCTGTCATGACCTGGCGCGATCATATTACAGTAGACCCTGCTGTCTGCCACGGTAAGCCTTGCATCAAAGGAACGCGGGTGATGGTATCGGTTGTTCTGGATAATATTGCATCAGGAGAAACTGCTGATCACATCGCAACCGCCTACCACCTAACAAAAGAAGACGTTCAAGCCGCGTTGCAATATGCCGCAGAGTTGACACGTGAACGGATCGTCCATCTGGAATCCGGTGCAGCGTAGTGCGCTTCAAACTTGATGAGAATCTCCCGCCAGACGCTTCTACCCTTCTCAATAATAGTGGGCATGATGCATTGACCATCTGGGATCAAAGGCTTCAAGGCCGTCCGGATGCCCAGATCGCTGCGGTTTGCCAAGTAGAACGGAGAACGCTCATCACCCTCGACCTCGACTTCGCTGACATTCGCGCTTATCCGCCGAGTCAATACTTCGGGCTCATCGTCATGCGCCTCAGCAGCCAAAGCCGAATGCATGTCTTGCGTGTCTTACAGGGGTTATTGCCTATCCTAAAACGTGAACCGATCGAAGGCCACTTATGGATTGTCGGCGATAGTGCGGTACGGATTCATGGGGAGGAAGATAACGCTTCGTAGGACGCTGATAAAGGAGACATCATGAACAGGATCTCTTGTGTGACTAAGGCAGAATATCGAGGCGGATACCGAATTCATGTGACCTTCAATGACAATTTGGAGAAGACTGTCGACTTCCGACGCTACCTGAAGGGACCGGTTTTTGAGCCATTGAAAGACCTGAAGTACTTTCAGCGATTCTTTCTTGATGGCTGGACAGTCGCCTGGCCGAATGGAGCAGACATTGCCCCGGAGGAACTGTACGAGAGTGCCGATATCGGTACTGAACGTGGAGCGGCCTAACCAGACAAATGGCCTTGTGTCCTGGGCAGAATCGGTAATGATGGACGGCGAATTCGATCCCGCCACTCTTTTTCAACCATTCACAACGTTATAGGGCAGTATCGGCCTCGCTCACGTACTCGCATTCAGGCTCACGTGGGACGACTGGGAACACCTCCTCACTCAGCTCGGCTATTCACCGATGTTGAAGGCTGAAGTTCCCCCCATTGTTTGCACAGGTTTTCATCTGAAAGAAGCGTATGAAT
>CABVSA010000144.1 GCA_902500805.1 uncultured Nitrospira sp.
GCAAGTCCCCAGCGAGCAAAGGGGCCGGGCACGAGTGTCCTGTGGGTTGAGCCGCCGAGCGTCGGGAGCATGAAGCTGATGCGATTTTTCACTGTCAGCTATTGACGCGTCAATTTCCGATATCGAATCCGATGCGGCTGGTCAGCCTCTTTGCCCAAACGTCTCTTCCGATCGCCTTCATACTCACTGTAATTCCCCTCGAACCAGACCACCTTACTGTCGCCTTCGAATGCGAGGATGTGAGTGGCAAGACGGTCGAGAAACCACCGATCGTGACTGCTGATCACCGCGCAACCGGCAAAACTTTCGAGACCTTCCTCAAGCGCTCGCAGCGTATTCACATCAAGATCGTTCGTGGGCTCGTCAAGGATGATCAAATTTGCCCCTTCTTTCAACATGCGCGCCAAATGCACGCGATTCCGCTCTCCACCCGAGAGGTCTTTGACTTTTTTCTGTTGGTCTGTCCCAGCGAAGTTGAAACGGGCACAGTAGCCGCGAGCGTTGACTTCGGTCTTGCCGAGCTTGACAGTGTCCTGCCCATCCGAAATGATTTCATACACCGTTTTGTTCCCGTCCAGGCTTCGATCCTGATCCACATATCCCAGCTTGACCGTCTCACCGATCTTGATCGTACCGGCATCCGGCTTCTCCTTGCCGATAATCATCTTGAACATGGTCGTCTTTCCTGCACCATTGGGACCGACCACACCGACGATCCCGCCCTTCGGCAGGCTGAAATTGACCTTCTCATAGAGCACATTGTCCCCGAAGGCTTTACTGATCCCGGTGGCTTCGATGACCACATCACCGAGACGCGGTCCGGGGGGAATATAGATCTCCAGATCTTCCGCCACCTGCTCCTGCTTTTGATTGACGAGTTCCTCGTAGCGGTTCAGACGCGCCTTACCTTTGGATTGCCGCGCCTTCGGCGACATGCGGATCCACTCCAACTCATGCTCCAGCGTTTTCTTCCGCTTTGACTCCGCCTTTTCCTCTTTTTCCAGCCGATCCTTTTTCTGCTCCAACCAGGACGTGTAATTACCTTGAAATGGAATACCGTGGCCTCGGTCCAGCTCCAAAATCCAGCCGGCGACATTGTCCAAAAAGTATCGATCGTGCGTCACCGCAATGACTGTCCCCTTATATTGTTGAAGATGCTGTTCGAGCCATTGCACTGATTCCGCATCGAGGTGGTTCGTCGGCTCGTCGAGTAACAGAATATCCGGCTCTTGGATCATCAGGCGACAGAGTGCAACCCGACGCTTTTCTCCTCCGGACAAGGTCTCCACTTTCTGGTCGGCAGGCGGACAGCGCAATGCGTCCATTGCAATATCGAGCTGATTCTCGAGCTCCCAGCCATTCGCCGCTTCGATCTTCTCTTGCAGCTGCGCCTGCTTGTCGAGCAGCTTTTCCATTTCGTCCGGGCCGACCTCGCCGATCTTGTTGCTGACGGCTTCGTATTCATGGATCAGCGCCACTAACTCCGCCTTACCTTCTTCGACGACTTCTTTGACCGTCTTGCTTGGATCGAGCTGTGGTTCCTGTTCCAGCAGACCGACGCTGTAGCCTTTGGATCTCGTGATCTCGCCGGTGTAATTTGGATCCACACCGGCAATGATCTTCAACAGCGAACTCTTGCCCGAACCGTTCAAGCCCAGCACTCCGATCTTCGCCCCGTAGTAGAAACCGAGGTAGATCTCCCGCAACACTTGCCTCTTGGGCGGATAGACCTTCCCGACATTGACGAGTGAAAAAATAACCTGCTTATCATTCGTGGCCATGTAGTCCCCTACTTTAGCTAGTAATGTGCTGCTTAATTAAAAAAACGATCCCTTCCAGGAATTGGTGCACCCGCCACCTACAGCGAATGCAGGACTTGGAGCCCGGCGCTCGCCTGCGCGGCCAGGCCGGCCAAGCTGTCTCTGACTTCTGATTCGTTACGCACAGGAGTGGGAAACGCCACACGCCCGCCCTGTATCCTGCCAGGAATAGTGAGCCGAAGATGAAACCCCAGCCGATCCAGTGCGGTCACCGTCGCCTGCTGCACCTCTGTATCGCCTAACGTGCGGGCCAGTCGCAACAACGTCTCCGATTGCTCCGTATTGAGCTCGTGGATCAGATTGGGGGATGCAGTTGCAAGCGGGTCCACAGCCGCCGCGACATAGTCAGCCGGGGTCACCCAGCCCATCGACCCAAACCCACCGACAAAGTACATCTCCGAGATGGCCATGCGGAAGAAACCGAAATCCTGATAGTCCACCCAGTAGGAGGCATTGGCATGGCGGTCCAGGTAACAGGCGCGAATCTCAGCGTTCTCCTCTTTCGGCACCTTGGTCACGGAGCCCATCACCGTGACCCTGGCTGCCCCAAGTGGATCAACCCTGCTCTCCGGTGGAGTCACCAGTAAACTGGCACGTGGATCGCCCAGGAGGTTTTGCGTATGCATCGCCATCGTGCTGATCAGAAAGACCGGATGCCCTTCGGCATCCAACCCGTAGGGCATCACCGACCCAAAGGGCCACCCTGGCTGTTTGCGCGAGAGGGTTGAAAGACTCCCTGTCTGCTGCAAGTACACCAGCGTCTTCGCCCGCTCAGCATGGGTTGGTTCAGGAACCTCAGGACCGTCTGACTCCGGCCCGCTGTTATGTTGTCGTGATGAGGACATGCACTGATCGCTTTCCAGTACTCGTTGAGTTGAGGGACACATTACTCGGATCTGTTGAACATTTCCACTGAGGGCCCGGCCGGGGCAGGGAAGTGTATGAGATAGAGGCTACGGTGCTCAGATGCAGACACCGTCGGATGCGAGAGTCTGGACCCGATCGAACCTGGCTCGGTCAATACCTCAGTCTATCCAGCAAGATCCTACTGCCTTGAGCGGTACTCCTCTTTGCGTTATGGTACTCTGCGTTTTCATACGTAGGAGGCCTTCGTCGGATGCCCAGCGTCTTTCTCAGCTACTCACGAGCAGACCTGCTGTTGATCGAACAACTTGCGGCCCGCCTTCGAGCATCGTCGCCGGAGATTTCGATCTGGCGTGACCAAGAGAAGATCTACGGAGGGCAGAAATGGCCTAAGGTCTTGGGCGAAGCAATCGCCGATCAGGAGGTCTTTCTTCTCGCCTGGTCGAAGAACTCGGCGATCTCGCATTTCGTTGAGCTGGAATGGAATACCGCCATCGCGCTCAAAAAGACCATCATCCCTTGCCTGCTTGACGACACACCCCTCGCTGCATCGCTCAAGGCGTTTCATGGGTATTCAGCGCAGGATGTCGCGGGACTCGCCGCTTGTCTCGCAAACGCGCCGCCGGCTGACCAGAGCAGACGAACACCCGTCCTAGGTAAGTTGCATGACATCACAGCGCTCGAAGAGACTGCCGTGCTGGCACAGGCCAAGACCGTCTTCGCCCAACAACAATGGACGGTTCAAGGAAACATCTACCAGGCCAGTGGCGATATCCACATCCACAATGCACCCTCGACAGCGACGACGCCGGAGAAGGCTAAACCGTTTGTCGAGCGATGGCAGGCCTGGGCGGGTCTCGCTGTGGCTGTTCTCACGGCAGTGACACTCCTCCTGGATCTGCCGGCAAAGTGGGGTGGAGCGACTCCATCAGCCGTGCCGTTGGAGCAGCCGCTCGCAGGAACGGTGTTGGACGAAGGAACCGGGGAGCCCCTGCCAGATGTCGTCATCTCCCTTCCGGACTTCGACATGAAACGAACGTCGGAAGGGGATGGGTCGTTCCGTTTTCGCGTGACCAGCCAAAGGCAATCCTCGATTAAATTTACGGCTCAGAAGAGTGGATACAAGAGTTACTCAAACTACGCCACCTTGGGAAACACAGATCTGCGTTTCCCAATGGAGAAGGGGGAATAATGCGCACACGAACCTCCCTGATTGTGTTCGTCCTGATGCTCCCGATGTCGGTTGGATTCGCACATGCCGAGAACTGGTTACATGGTCAAGTCCTGGAGCAACATGGCGGCACGAAACGGCCGGCAACCGGCGCACAGATCTGGATCGTGAACGTCGGCAATCCCTACCTGACGCAAGCAGATGGGGGCTATCGTGTGCTGGTACCCGATGCCATTCGAATCGGTCAAACCATCGCGCTGTATGTCAAGCGAAAGGGTTGGGCCATTGCCACACCCCTGGCCGGCAAAGTGCAGCTCTCTCCGGAACTCACAAGCGACATTGTCCTCGCCCCCGAGGCCTCTCCCATATTTCTCTCCGCGGCACAATTCGAAAAATTCCTGGAAAGCCTGCCGGAGCAGCTCAGGAAACAGGTCACACTCACCGGTAAGGATGGTGCCGTCGACCCAATGCAGGCGGTGAAGGAGTATGCGGCTACCCACGGACTTCCGGAACAAGAGGTCAGAGCCAAGGTCGAAGCGTTGGTCAAGCAGTACGAACAATCCGATGACCGAGGGAAACAGTGCCTTGCCGCCATCTATAACAAGCGCCTCAAACAGGCCGCCACGTGCCGTCAGCAGAACACGATCAATAAGCTGGACCTGCTCAAACGGAAAAGTGACGAGATTGAAGCCCTGTCCCGAACGATCCGGAAAACCGAGAGCCCGAATGAACCCCCTGTTGCAGGAAGATTCATGACGGCGCTCCGAGTACCGGCTGAACCCACGCCCATGCCCTTGGCCGGGTCACGACACGACCGACCGGGATTCTTTCTGGCCAGTGGCGCCATGATTACGATCGCCGATTCTACTCAATTGGACGAGGCCAAACGCGAACTGATCCAACTCACGGAAGATGTCGTGGAGGATTTCCGTCTCGCGGGACATGTCTATTACGCAAATTATGAATTTGATCAGGCGTTGGCCGCCTATCAGGAAGGCTTGCGATATGTCTCAAAACAAGCGATGCCGACCCTCTGGGCAACTCTGATGATCGATATCGGAAACACGCAGCGATACATCGCGGTTCGGTCAGAGGAGGAGGGCCTTCATCAACACTTCCGTGCTGCAGCCGTGGCCTTACGAGATGCCTGTACCGTGTACTCGAAAAAGGATTTTCCAGAGTTGTGGGCCAAGATCCAGAACAACTTGGGAAATGCGCTCCAGGAAGACGGTGAACGCACCAACGGGCCGGAGGGTGCGAAGCTCCTTCGCGAGGCCGACGAAGCCTATCGGAAAGCCCAGTCAGTCTCTACAAGTCAGACACCGTAAGACCCAGCGGGATGGCTAGATGCGGCTAGATCCCCAGTTCCTCCGATAGCCGCACTTCGGATTCATCGACGATCTCTTCCAGGCAGGTGAAGCAGGAGAAAGGGAAGCGATCGATAGGAATCGTGCACACTTCACCGACCGGTGACTCTTCCAGGGCAGGGCCGCCGCATTCTTTGTGAATCAATACGAGCATCAGGTTTCCCTCATTTGTACTGAAATAGTTCCATGTGTTTGGACTTACTCGGCCGATGATTGTTCTCTATCACCCTTTACGGACTCGCAGTACCATATCAAACATTCGGCACTGCCATCCATCCACAATACCCCCTGTGAGTGAGCCTTGATATACCTCCAAATCATATCGCTGACCTTGCAACTTGCACGACAGAGATGCGGGAGAACGAAATCAAAAATTAGTGATTGGCGGAGGACTCCACTTTTGATACAGTGCGGCGCCATATTGAACGGATAGGTTTGTTCAGTTCTAGGAGGATCACGCCGAGAATGAGACCGATCATGACGTACAGGCCGCTCCGGCCGTTACTGCCTATAGAGGGATGTGTCCTAGCCGTTGTTCTAATGCTGGCGTCTGGCTGTGCGGTAGCCAAAGGATCACCTGCTTCTTTGATCGCCGCTCCCGAACAGAATGTTCAACCCATTCTGCTTGCTGATGCATCTGTCCAACCGCCGCCATCTGTCACTAGCAGCGATGCTGCTCAGGATGAGCCCTTCGATCCCTTCGCTAAACCGGATACGGAAGGGATGGAAGAGTATGATCCTTGGGAGTCGCTCAATACGAAGTTCTTCGAGTTCAACCGGCAGCTCGACCGATGGATCCTGAAACCCGTCGCTAAAGGCTACAACGCCGTCGTGCCGAACGTGGTCCAAATCGGTGTGAGTAATGTGTTCTACAATAGTCGGGTGACACCGCGATTGCTGAATAACCTGTTTCAGGGAAAGTTCAAGGGTGCAGGGATCGAGGCGGGACGGTTTCTCATTAATACCACTGTTGGGATTGGTGGATTTTTCGACGTAGCCCAACGATTCAACCTGACCACACCGGAAGAGGACACGGGACAGACCCTAGGGTTCTATGGGGTCAAACCTGGCCCCTACCTGATGGTGCCGCTGCTCGGGCCCTATACGGTTCGAGATCTGATCGGATATGGCGGAGATATCGTACTCAATCCCATTTATTGGCTCATCGTCCCCACCATGCATAACATCGAGTCCATTCCAACCGTGGTTGATGTCGAGGAACGAGCGGCCACGTATGCCATTTCGATTGGCGCACGCGCGACGGAGATCGTCAACGACCGTTCTCTGAATTTAGAGAAGTTTCAGGGTGTTGAAGAATCTACTCTCGATCTCTACGCCGCGGTTCGAAATGCCTACCTGCAGAAGCGAGCAAAAGCCATCCGCGAATAGTTTGGGGGTGCCGGTGGCTTCCAAATGACTTGCGGTTCTGGATGATCCCAACGAGCGGCTTCTTCTATAGCTAAGCCTGTAGTTATTGATAGGCACTAACGATTTCATCAAGAGAAGCGGTTGCCTGGTATTCCCGGCGTT
>CABVSA010000145.1 GCA_902500805.1 uncultured Nitrospira sp.
CCGCCACACTCAGGACAGAAGCGAACACCGATGGCCCACGACCGCAACGAATCGCGACGCCAATCACGGCAATGAGATAGATCATGATCAGGTTCGCGGCTGCGAAATAAGGAAACATCAACCAATCGATCCCTGTCGCAATCAACACACCGGCAACACCGTAGGCATATCCTGAGAGATCACCGGCACTCTGAGGAGTACGTCGTACAGCAGGTTGTCTTGCATCGCCCGTTCCCGTAATGACATAGATATCGATCTCGCCGCTCTGATGGACAAGCTCCGAGACCACGGAGCCAAAGATCCACTCCTTCCAGGGAGCCCGCACCGGTTTCCCGACGATAATCTTTGTGGCATTCCGGGTCCGTGCGTAATTCAAGATCTCCTGAGCCACATGCTCTCCCGTTAACGTGACCGTTTCAGCGCCAAGCTGCTCCGCCAGCCGCAGGGTCTGCACCAGCCGGTCTCGTTCGGACTGTGCTGATCGGAGATGCCAGGGAACCTGCACGTACACTGCGATCCATTTAGCATGAAGGTCCGCCGCCATCTGGCGCGCGGCCCTGATCAAACGCGGACCACGCTGTTTCATGTTCACGCAGACCAAGATCGTTTCCGCAGCCGGCCAGGTTCGTACCACGGCATGGTCGCGTCGGTAGACCTCCATCTGCTGGTCGACCCGCTCGGCCGTGCGGCGGAGCGCAAGCTCGCGAAGTGCGATCAGATTGCCTTTGGCAAAGAAATGCTGAATAGCATGCTGAATCTGCTCCGGGAGGTATACCTTCCCGTCCTTGAGGCGCTGAAGCAAATCATCCGGAGGAAGATCGATCAGCTCCACGTCATCCGCCCGGTCGAGCACGGAATCCGGCACGGTTTCACGAACCCGAACGCCGGTGATCTTCGCGACCACATCGTTCAAGCTTTCCAAGTGCTGTACATTCACCGTGGTGTAAACTGTGATGCCGGCCTTGAGTAATTCCTGAACATCCTGCCATCGTTTGGCATGCCGCATGCCCGAGACATTGGTATGCGCGAGTTCGTCGATAAGGATGACAGCGGGATGACGAGCAAGTGCCGCATCGAGATCGAATTCCTTCAGCTGGGTACCGTGATAATCGACCGCGCGACGTGGAAGGGTTTCGAGTCCGTCGACCAGAGCCTCAGTCTCCGCCCGACCATGGGTCTCTACGATACCGATGACGACATCAACACCATCACGTCGCTGTTCATGCGCTGCCTCCAACATGGCATAGGTTTTCCCCACGCCGGGGTTGGCGCCGAAAAAGACCTTGAATTTCCCCTGGTGTTGCCGAGCTTCCTCGGCCTGAACCCGCTGAAGCAGGGCATCGGGATCTGGTCGTTGTTGGTTCATGGGAGCAGTTCCCCGCACGACGTTGCGCGTAAAGTTGAAGACGACGTAGCGAACGACGCTTGAATCCTAGGGGAGGCCCGGAGGAGCGTCAACGGCGCGATTGATCGTATAAGGGCTGAACGTGCTTCGACTAACGCCTCTCGTCCAGGGCGAGATTCAGTAGAAGAACGTTAACTCGTGGTTCTCCAAGAACGCCGAGCTGGCGGCCCTGTGTGTGTTGGGCCACGAGATCACGCATAACGGCCTCATCAAGCTTTCGAACACGAGCCACTCTTCTGATTTGGTACAGAGCGGAAGCCGGACTAATATGGGGGTCCAACCCGCTCCCCGAGCTGGTGACCAGGTCGACTGGTACGGGCAAATCGTTACCCGGATCTGCTGCCCGTAAAACCGCGGCCCTTGCTTTAACGGCTGCAATCAATGCTGGGTTGGTGGGCCCGAGGTTTGATCCACCCGACGCAGCGGCGTTGTATGGAAATGGTGAGGTTGCCGACGGACGGCTCCAAAAGTACTCCGGTTTGTCGAAATACTGCCCGATCAACTTGGACCCGATCACCTTGCCTTCTCGTACGATGACACTGCCCTTCGCCTGGTCTGGGAAAAACACTTGGGCCAGCCCGGTGACCGTCAGCGGATAGACTAGGCCGGTCAGCACGGTCAGAAGCAGCAGCATGGTCAGGGCGGGTCTTAGTTGATCCTTCATGGTTCTCTCTTATCTCCCGGTGCCCGGTTAGACATCCTAAGTTACGTCAAATGCAAGGCGACTAGGATGAGATCGATCAGCTTGATGCCGACGAACGGCACCACCATGCCACCCAAACCGTAGATCAGGATATGCCGCCGCAACAACGGACCGGCCCCGATCGGGCGATAGGTGATTCCTTTCAGAGCAAGCGGAATCAGTGCGATGATGATCACTGCATTGAAGATGACTGCGGAAAGGACCGCACTCTGCGGAGTCGCCAGCCGCATCACGTTGAGTGCATTGAGCGCCGGATAGGTCGTGGCGAAAGCCGCAGGAATGATGGCGAAGTATTTGGCCACGTCGTTGGCCATGCTGAACGTCGTCAATGCGCCCCGGGTCATGAGCAATTGTTTGCCGATTTCCACGATTTCGATGAGCTTTGTGGGATTGGAATCCAGATCGACCAGGTTGCCCGCCTCTTTTGCCGCCTGGGTTCCAGTGTTCATTGCGACGGCGACGTCAGCCTGCGCCAAGGCCGGCGCGTCGTTTGTTCCGTCCCCGGTCATGGCTACAAGACGACCTTCGCCTTGAAGCTCGCGGATCAACTTCAGCTTGGCTTCCGGCGTGGCCTGGGCTAGGAAATCATCAACTCCGGCCTCCGCCGCCACAGCCGCGGCTGTTTGTGGGTTATCACCGGTGATCATAACCGTCTTGATGCCCATTCGGCGTAGCTCAACAAATCGTTCTTTGATCCCGCCTTTGACGACATCTTGCAGTCTAATCACCCCAAGCACCTTCGCTTTCTCCGCCACTACCAATGGCGTTCCGCCTTTCTTGGCGATTGTCTCAACGTTCAGCCGGGCAACCTGAGAAAAGTGCCCCCCCTGAGATAACACATAGGCTTCAATTGCATCCGCCGATCCTTTACGGATCTGCCGTCCGTCAAGGTTGACCCCGCTCATCCGCGTCTGGGCCGTGAAAGGAATAAATGTGGCCCCCATCGCATGGATATCACGCGCACGTAATCCATACTTCTCTTTGGCCAAGACGACGATGCTGCGGCCCTCCGGTGTCTCGTCAGCCAACGACGAGAGTTGAGCTGCGTCGGCCAGTGCATAGACATCCACTCCTTCCTCCGGAAGAAACGCGGTCGCCTGACGGTTACCCAGCGTGATCGTGCCGGTCTTATCAAGGAGCAAGACATCTACATCCCCCGCTGCTTCGACAGCCTTTCCCGACATCGCGATGACGTTGGCTTGCACCATACGGTCCATACCAGCAATCCCAATAGCTGAGAGCAGAGCCCCAATGGTAGTCGGAATCAGGCATACCAAGAGTGCCACCAACGCGGTCACCGTAACCGGTGTCCCCTGCCCTGCGACCTGCACGCTGTACAGAGAGAAAGGCAACAGGGTCACCGTTACCAAGAGAAAGACGATGGTGAGAGCTGCGAGGAGAATAGTGAGCGCGATTTCATTCGGCGTTTTCTGGCGCTTGGCTCCTTCTACCATGGCGATCATCCGGTCCAGGAAGCTTTCCCCCGGACTAGCCGTCACACGAACGATGAGCCAATCGGACAGAATTTTCGTGCCTCCGGTGACAGCACTACGATCACCACCGCTTTCTCGAATGACCGGTGCGCTCTCTCCTGTGATGGCGCTCTCGTTCACTGATGCGACGCCCTCCACGATTTCACCGTCGGCTGGAATGAAATCTCCTGCCTCGACGAGAACCACATCCCCCTTCTTGAGCTGATTCGCTGACACCACGCTGAATGCATCGCGTCGCTGGAACTGACGCTTCCACACGGCGTGATGCTCGCTGCTGAGATTAATGGCCCCAAGCTGCTTGGCCGTGAGCTCTAGGCGCGCGCGCCGGAGCGAATCGGCTTGGGCTTTGCCACGACCTTCTGCCATGGCTTCCGCAAAGTTGGCAAACAGGACAGTGAACCAGAGCCAGAGAGCGATGGAGAGAATAAACCAGGTCGGCGCTTCTCCCATACCAACCATCGCCTGTAGAAACAGAAGAGTCGTCGAGAGACTTCCAACCCACACTACGAACATGACCGGGTTTTTGATTTGATGGCGAGGATCCAGTTTGACGACGGCGTCGCGCCATGCAAGACGAACCAGTCCGGCGTTGAAGAGTGATTGGGATTTGTGCGTTCCTGCCGTGATACCCATCGTGTGTAACTCCTTACTACTACCCCCTCATCATCAGTTCCTCGACGATCGGCCCCAAGGCCAAACTTGGAAGGAACGTCAACGCTCCGACCATCACCACCACGCCAATCAAAAGCACCACGAACAGCGGGGTATCGGTCGGCAAAGTCCCGGGGCCTGGCGGCACCAGTTTCTTGCGCGCCAAGGAGCCTGCGAGTGCCAGTATCGGAATAGCCAGCCAGAACCGGGATATCAGCATTGCGAGCCCACCGGTGAGGTTGTAAAACGGAGTATTTGCAGCGAGCCCTGCGAATGCGCTGCCGTTGTTGTTGCCCTGGGACGTATAGGCGTAGAGAACCTCGCTGAACCCTTGGGGACCTGGATTCAGGATAGAGGATCGGCCCGTGTCGGTGCTGATCGCAAGGGCGGTGAAACCCAAGACAATGATCGGCATGATGAGAATGAGAAGCGCGGCCATCTTCATCTCATAGGGCTCGATCTTTTTCCCAAGATACTCCGGTGTTCGTCCAACCATCAGTCCTGAGACAAACACGGCGATAATGACGAAGACGATCATGCCGTACAACCCTGAGCCGACGCCGCCGAATACCACTTCGCCGCACTGCATGAGGAAGAGCGGCACGAGTCCGCCCAACGGCGAATACGAATCGTGCGTCGAATTCACCGAACCATTCGACGCTGCGGTTGTCACGGCAGACCACAGGACCGACTGGGTAATGCCAAAGCGCAACTCCTTACCTTCCATATTCTCCCCGCTGAGCCCGGCTTCGACCTGCTGATCGACCCCAGCAGGGGCTAGCAGCGGATTGTCGCGTTGCTCGGCCCACAATCCTAGAGGAATCAGACTGAGCAGAAGAATCATCATGGCAGCGCAAATAGCCCAGCCTTGGCGGGTGTCTCCCACCATCAGACCAAACGTGTAGCACAGCGCGGCTGGAATGAGGAGGATTGCCAAGGCTTCCAGGAAATTTGACAAGGGTGTTGGGTTCTCATATGGATGAGCAGAATTGGCGTTGAAGAAACCGCCGCCGTTCGTACCGAGTTGCTTGATGGCGATTTGAGAAGCAGCTGGGCCCATTGCAAGGACCTGCTCAGAAACAACGACGGGCCCGGTTTTCTGATTCCCCTGTTCATCGAGCACCCCTTGGCTGTTTGGATCAGCCATGGCCTTGCCATATCCAATAGCTTGTAGCGGCATCGCCATCTGATATGGACGTAATGTCTGAACAACACCCTGAGAGACCAACAAAACGGATACGAGCAAAGCCAACGGCAGAAGAATATAGAGTGTACTGCGAACCATATCGCTCCAGAAATTACCTAACGTCGTGGAGGTGCTCCGGCTCAAGCCTCGGATCAACGCCACGAGCACAGACATCCCGGTGGCGGCGGAAACGAAGTTCTGCACAGTCATGCCGAGCATCTGGGTCATGTAACTCAGGGTGGTTTCCCCGCCGTACGCCTGCCAGTTGGTGTTGGTCACAAAGCTCACAGCGGTGTTGAAGGCCAGGTCGGGTGCGACGGCGCCGAGATTGACCGGGTTGAGAGGCAGAAGACCCTGTAAACGTTGTAAGCCATAGAGGAACAGAAACCCAGCTACATTGAAAAGCAGCATGGCCACCGCATAGCTCTTCCAGTTCATTTCATCGGCAGGTCGAACGCCGGAGAGCCGATACATGGCCCGTTCAACGGGACCAAAGAGACGGTCCAAGACAAAGGGCTTGCCTTCATAGACTCTCGCCATATACCAGCCCAGGGGTTTCGCAAGAGCTAACAGCACGATAAACAATACAAGCACTTGGAGGATCGCATTCATCGTCATCAAAACCACTCCGGCTTCAGCAACGCGACCATGAGATAGATAAACAGGCACAACGACACAATTCCGCCGAGCACATAGGTCGCATTCATGACCGCTCCCTTAGAGCCGCTCCAGGCACGACATCAGCCATCTTGAAAGGATGACGAAACCCACCACCAGGCCAACATAGATTACGTCCATCGAGATCCCCCATGAGCCATCAATCTACTTCCTTCGACATAAAAATGGCGTCAAAATGATTAGTGGTACCATCAAAGAATGATTAAGACTTGGAAGCGAGACACGTTAAACAGAGAGTGGATCGATGAACTAGGTAGAGAGTCGGCGAGAGTGACGCAGCAAGAGAGTGCCTCCCCAGAGGAAGGAAGCGAGCATCAGAAATATTCCAAGATTATAGATCAAGTGAGCCAAGCGATGGTCCCACTCCAACAAATCCAACATCGTCAGGATGTTGTTCCAGTCATGCCCGTCCGTTTCCTTTCCGGTGACTCCACCGAGTAGCATCAGATCCATCGCGCGCGCATCGTTGATGTAGGGCGCGATGTCCATCAGGCTCTCTGCCATCCACCAGAGGGCTACGGAGGCACCGAACGGATCACGGGTCTTC
>CABVSA010000146.1 GCA_902500805.1 uncultured Nitrospira sp.
CATCAATTTCGCGTTGATCGTGGATGGCTTACGGTAGTGTTAACAGGCCCTAGTTGGTGCTCTCTACCCTGCAGTTGGGGCGAGGACTCTTAAACGGCTGGTTCCTACGGGTCTTTTTGATCTCTGCCTGCCGTATCAGACTCTGAACAGCTTTGGCGGAACTCTATTTCTTGGTGGGTTTCTGCTTCGAAGTCGCGGAGCGTGTTCGGAGTCGGTTTTCTGCAGACTTTCTCTGCTTTGTGGCGCTGAACTCTTCCAACTCCCACCGATGTCGCGTCGACTTATCCTGTGCCGTCACGGCAAACACCGCATGAAACGGGGCGCTTCGACCGTCCGCCGTTTGTCCCTTGCTCCAGGCTTCTCCGGCGTCGTTGAGGACTTCCAGCAGCGTTTCATACTCTTCCTCATCATCAGGGAGTATCGCATGGGCGTTCGAAATGAGGAGGATGTAGCCTTTGGCGGGTAGCCACTCGAAATCGGCGAGACATTCTTCCAAGGCATCCCAGTTGTGCCCAAAGTATTCCGGGAAGGACAATGCCTGCGCGAATTCATCGAAGAGGCTCGACGTCGTTCGACATTTCTTGCCCTCGATCGTGCGCACCAGAAATCCGGCGGGAGCAGTGACTATCGTTGTGGCCGAACCCCCGCGAGGTAAGACGAGCAGCCCTGACCAGGGAGGTACTGAAGTGCTGAGATGGGTGCGAAGGGACAGTTTTACCGGCATAGGGCGCTCACCTGCTGCAGTGTCTGTCAATTGAGGGGGACAAACGTTCTGTAGTGATCTCCGGTATAGTAGGCTTTCCCGGTTCGCTGCTCGATCACAATCCGCTCGGCATCACGCCCGCGGCCGTGGATCTTCGGGTTGACATCATACTCCCGATAGCGACCGGGAGGAAGCCGGCGTTCTCGATTTTGGAAGTCACGCCCCCCGACATAGCCTGGAAGCGGACGCCCTCCTCGCTTTTCCAGTTGTGTGAGGAGATCGTAGGCTTTTTCAGGCGCTGTTGCAAACCATGAAGGATCGTCGGTCTGCGGGGAAAGAAGAATCGAGGCGTTGGTGGTCAGGGTGTTGGGATTGAGGTTGTGAGTTGCGATGCCGATCGATGGAACGAGTGCAAGCGTACAGCAGAGGGTGGCGAGTAGGCCGAAGAATTGAAGTTGCGGCCATCGATGGGTGGACACAGGTCCTCTCATGTGTGGATCCGGGGGCAGACGAGAAGACCGTAGCATTCTCTTTTCGCGAAGGTCAAACATCCTCCACTGGGATTCACGTACTTGCCTGGATGTCTTCAGCCCTGTTTGCTAGAATGAGCGAACTGGGTGTGCCGCGGCCAGAACCGAAACAATCATCCATATCGCCATTGATTATCTTGCGGAATGTACGTCCTGTGCTGAGGAGTGGTTTGAGCGGATCGGTCTGTGTATCGCGGGCATGTGTTTCCACTCTACTTGTGCTGGTACTCCTCACGTTGTCGGGGCCGTCGAATGCGCAGATGAGTCCGAGCGGTTCGATGCGGAGATCTCCGGCAGACGTCGTCAAGCGCTATGTGTCGTTGGATCAGAAGGGGGCACGCCTCGAGGCCGCCTCATTCGATACGGTCATGCCCTATATCGAGTGGAAAGAGGAGCCGGCCTGGGGGCGCATCGTGGTGGTGCAAAAAACGACCGTGTCCGAGGATTACCGGCAATGGGAGATCGTGAATAATCTGGAAGTTATCATCCCGGTGACCTTTCAAGTACGGGGCTCGGTGTATCTCGAGACGGCCAGTTTCGTCCCTGAGGACAGAACCGAAGAGGTTCGCTTTCATGTAAAAGTGGTAGGCAATTACTGGCGTATCCTCTCACCGGTCATCCCACCCCATGTCGGATTGAAGCGGATGGTCAGCTTTGCTCGAGATGCGGCTCTCCACGAATCGGACGACACACAACGCACAGTACTCACTGACCTTATCGAATCGTTGCGAAAGGCAAACTAATGGCACAGACGCCTGTGGATCTCCTGATCTTTGACTTGGACGGAACGTTGATCGAGTCCAAATGGGACATCGCCCATGCCGTCAATTTCACGTTGAAAGAGTTGGGATTGCCTGAGCGTCCTCTCGAAGAGATCTTCGGATTTGTCGGAGACGGGGTCAAGCGACTGCTGCGTCTGGCGGTTGGAGAAGGCAATCAGGAGAAATTTGAAGAAGCTTTGAAAGTGTTCCGAGGCCATTATCTCGAACACTGCTTGGACCGGACGACCTTCTACCCGGGAATCGAGCCCATGCTCGAGCATTTTGCTCACAAGCAGAAAGTGATCGCGACCAACAAGTCGATTGAGTACACGCGCGTAATCTTGAATGGGTTGGGGCCACAGCATTTCATGTATATGGTGGGCGGAGACAACGGCTTCGGATTGAAGCCGGAGCCAGGGATGCTCCTCCACATCATCAGCAAAATGGGCGTGCCGAAGGATCGGACGGTCCTTGTCGGAGACAGTACGAACGATATCAATGGCGGGCATAACGCAGGCATTCGGGTCTGTGCCGTAGGGTACGGCATGGGCAATCGGCAGAAGATGGAAGCCTGTCAGCCTGATTGGTTCATCGAAAAACCGGAACAACTCACGGAGCTGTTTATATGAAAACTCAACCATCGCTCGTATCTGGTGAAGTGCGTCTTCCTTGGCTCCGCCTCTCGCGTCTTGCCCCGCATATCTTGCAAGCGTTCGGAGTACGCCCCACGTTTCACGAGGGACGCTTCACGATCTGTGCTGTTGTCATGGCCCTCAGTCTTGTCTGTAACGTCAATGCGCTGTCGGCAGCCTCACCAAGCTTTGCCGATCGGGTGATCGAGCATCGGCTCGCTAATGGATTGACGGTGCTCATGGTCGAGCGGCATCAGACGCCGGTTGTCTCCATCAACATCACCTTTGCCGTGGGTGGCATCAATGAGCAGGTGGGCCAGACGGGCATTGCCCATCTGTACGAACATATGGCCTTCAAAGGCACGCGTGTCGTGGGGACGACCGACTACGAGAAGGAAAGACCGATCCTCAATGAGCTGGCCATCGTCGGGACGGAACTCGATCTGCGGGAACGAGAGGTCGCAGTCAAAGGGGGAGGGGCGACGGCGGACGAACGGGCGGCAATCGAATCGCTGCAGAAGCGGTTTCTGGCCCTGCAAACGCAGGCCGGGCAGTATGTGGTCGGCAATGAAATGGCGCTGATGTACCAGCGGCACGGTGGCGTGGGACTCAATGCCTCAACAGGGAAAGATCTGACGCGGTATATGATCAGCTTGCCCTCCAATCGACTCCCGCTGTGGGCGGCAATCGAATCAGACCGGATGGCCAACCCTGTCTTACGCGAGTTTTACAAGGAACGCGGCGTCGTGATGGAAGAGCGGCGTCTGCGCAACGACGACAGTCCGAACGGGCTGTTGTTTGAAACCTTCACCTCGGCGGCATTCCGGGCCCACGGGTACGGAATTCCAACCATCGGGTGGGGCTCCGATATCCTGTCGTTGACACCGGCTGCCACGGAAGCCTTCTTCAAGACCTATTATGGTCCCAATCGCGCCACGATTGCCTTGGTGGGGGATATCAATCCCAAGGAAGTCATTGCCTTGATCGAGCGGACGTTCGGGAAGATTCCTGCCGCGCCCCCGGCGCCATCCTTGGTGACGGTGGAGCCGGAACAACGAGGCGAACGCCGGGTGGAAGTGGAATTTGATGCCGAGCCGGCTCTTGTGATCGGTTATCACAAGCCGACCTTGGGTCACCCGGATGATGATGTGTTTGACGTGATCGATGCGGTGCTCAGCGACGGCCTCACGTCCCGCTTGCATCAGAAACTGGTGCGGGAGAAACGTCTGGCTGTCTCGGTCGGGTCCGATGCCAGTCATCCCGGAGTGCGTGCGCCAAATCTGTTCGTGCTCACGGCGACGCCATTGGCTCCCCATACGACCGCGGAAGTCGAAGCGGCGATTTATGAGGAGGTCGAGCGGCTGAAGCAGGAGCCGGTCTCGGCACAGGAGTTGGAGAAAGTGCTCAATAACTTGGATGCGGATCTCGTGCGCGGACTGCGATCCAACAGTGGGTTGGCGTCTCACCTGGCACTGTACCAGGCGGTTGCCGGTGATTGGCGCTACATTCTGACATCACGCGACAACGTGGGTAAGGTGACGGCTGCCGATGTCCGGCGAGTCGCCGCGCAATACTTTACCAGGTCGAATCGGACCGTCGCGGTGTTGGTCAAGAAAAGTCTCGGTAAAAGTGTGACAGCCATGTCGGGCAACGAGGTGCAGCCATGAGGATAGTGAGGGGTGAGGGGCAAGGGGTGAAGGGATGGAGAGTCACTGCTTTGTTGGGGATGGCCGTATTGCTGGCTTCAGCCGTCACGGGTTCTGCAGGAGAACCAGTACTCGGTGATCCTCGATCCATGGCATTTCAACCTGTGGAATTTTCACCGCCGGAGCCGGATCGGGTGGTCCTCGAGAACGGCATGGTCGTCTATCTTCTGGAAGACCATGAGTTGCCGCTTGTGTCGGTGACGGTCACGATGCGAACCGGGAGTTGGCTTGACCCAATCGACAAGATCGGATTGGCATCCATGACCGGCGCAGTCATGCGGACGGGCGGTGGAGGAGGCCTGTCGGCCGAGCAAGTCGATGCGGAGTTAGAGCAATTCGCGGGTGATGTGAGCATCGGAATCGGTCGGCAATCAGGGTCGGCGTCGTTGGATGTGTTGAGCAAAGATGTCCCTCGTGGGTTGGAAATCTTGGCCGGCCTCTTGCGAAGACCTGCATTTGACCCGGCTCGTGTGGAGCTCGCCAAGCTGCAAGCGATCGAAGGGATTCGCCGAAGGCAGGATCATCCGGGGTCCATCGTCGGTCGAGAATTTGCCAAGGTGCTCTATGGGCCCGATCATCCCAGTGCTCGAGAAAGCTCGCTGGATTCGATCACACGGATGACGAGGGATGATCTGGTTACCTTCCATCGCGATACGATTCATCCCAATGGGATGATTCTCGGTGTGACCGGCGACTTCAAAAAAGATGAGATGCTGGCCGCACTGCGCAAGGTCTTCGGAGATTGGAAAAAGGGAACGGTTCCGGAATTGAGGATTGCCGATGTGCCGGAAGCGGAGCCGTCCAGGCCGGTAGTCAGGTTCGTCAGTAAGGAGACGTCGCAGACCCATCTTCGTCTGGGACATCTCTCGATCAAGGAGAATGATCCGGACTACGTCGCCTTGGCCATCGCCAACGATATCTTAGGAGGAAGTTCGTTTCGCAGTCGCCTGTTCAACGATGTGAGGACCAAACGAGGGCTGGCCTATTCCGTCGGCAGCCGCCTCAATACGGGCACGCACGACCAAGGGGTTTGGCTGATGCGGGCGGAAACGAAACTGACCTCCACGCAGGAAGTGATCGAGCGGTTTGTGGCGAATATCGAACGGATGCGTGCGGAGCCGGTGAGCGATACCGAATTGGCCGAGGCCAAGGAAGCCTATGTGAACTCGTTCGTGTTTTCCTTTGCCAGCCCTTCGGCGATTGTCAGCCGGCTGGTCGAGTTGGAGTACGATGGGTTGCCGAAGGACTTTCTGCAGCAGCTGCGAGCCAAGGTCGTGGCGCTGACCAAGGAACAGGTCCAGGCCGCAGCCAAGAGACATTTGCGTCCGGATCGGTTGAAGATTGTCGCGGTTGGATCCGGTGAGGCCTTGCCGAAAGCGCTCGCAACCTTTGGAGATGTGAAAGAGATTAAGCTGAGTCCGGAAGGGTGAAGGGGTGGCGTAGCTGGTGAGAGTCGATCACGATGTCAGCACCCGCCATCACGTAGCCTCGCCGCTACGTCTAGGATGAAGGGAGAAAGAACTCATCGCTCATGGTTAATCTATGCCGCTAGAAGACGAGTTCTGTGACATCCTGAAAAAATCACGTATGGGACAAGGGTTGTCGGTCGGCGACGTGGCCCGAATGACGGGTTTACCGGGCGGCGATATTACGGCGTTGGAACGAGGGGATCAACCGAACGATCGTGCCGAGGTGCGCGCGTTGGCGAAGGCCTTGGGATTGCGTGTGGAGCCGCTGGAGCAGATCGCGATCAATAAGTGGGAACCGGTTGCCCAGTGCATGCCACCATGGGTGGAGATGGTGCAGGGCTCCGTCAGTGGGTATGGGGTCCAGGGGTACATCGTCCATGATGAGGGCGACGCGCTGTTGGTGGATACAGCCTATAACGCACCACTCATGCTGGAGCAGCTTCGCCGTCGTGGGTTGAGACTCCTCGGCATTTGTTTGACCCATGGCCATGCGGATCATGCCGATGGGATCGAACAGATTCTCGACCGGTATGAGGTTCCCGTCTACCTCGGACCAGAGGATGTGGACCTCCTCAGTTGGCGGCCACGGCGGGAGTTGCTGGTGGCCCCGGATAATGATCTCATGATCAGGTTCGGCCGTCGCACGCTCCGATGTATGACGACGCCTGGCCATACGCCGGGAGGGATCTGCTACTGCGCGGATGATGCCCAGTGGCCGGTCTGCTTCGTCGGGGATACGCTCTTTG
>CABVSA010000147.1 GCA_902500805.1 uncultured Nitrospira sp.
TGATCGTGGTATCACCGGCATCGAACAAGACCGAGGTCCAACTGGCACCGTACAACGACTTCGAAAACTTACTCACACAGCGGCCACGGAAATAGGCTCGCGTGCCCGTCGGAGGATGGAACTCGGCTCGCTGGATTTCTTCTTCGTCGACGATCCGCTCAATGAGCTGACTACGCTCCAGCGTATAGAAGAGCCCTTTTTCAGGACGGACGTCATGGTATTGAAGATCCATCAATTTCACGCGTGGGTCGTCCCATCCACAGCCTTTTCGTTCCATATAGGACTCGATCAAGTGTCGCTTCGCGACCCAATCCAACGAATGGACCAACAACCGCGGATCACGCTCCAGCTTATTCAGCACATCTTCCCAACGGAGCAGCACATCCTGAGTCGTGGGACCGTGAACCTGCGAAGCATAAAACACCTTGGCTGCATTCAGGTAAGCCCGTTGGATCGCCAGCGCCGTCGTGGGCCTTCCCCCTGCCAACTTCACCGTCTGCTTGACGTCCAGATCTCGTGACACCTGTTTGAAGACTCGAACCGGCTCTTCAAGTTCGATCTGCGGCAAGTCGGCACCGGCTTCCAGCAGATGCAGCACGATGTCCAAGGTCCCCACCTTGAGATAGGTCGACAGCTCCGCCATGTTGGCGTCGCCCGTAATCACATGGAGTCGCCGGAACCTCGCTGCATCCGCATGCGGTTCGTCGCGCGTGTTGATGATCGGCCGCCTGACCATCGTATTGAGGTCCAACAGACATTCAAAAAAGTCCGCGCGCTGAGAAATCTGATATTCCGTTGGAGTGGTCTGATTTTCAGACCCGACTTTTCCCGCCCCGGCAAAGATCGGCCTGGTGACGAGAAACGGCGTCAATGTACGCGCAATCCGATCGAACGGGACGGTCCTCGAGACCAGGTAGTTCTCATGGTACCCGTAGCTGTTGCCTTTCCCGTCGGAGTTATTCTTATAGAGGGTATAGACTTCGAAGCCTCGTGCGCGGGCCATCGTCTGCAGGCATGAGGCCAGAATGCGCTCCCCCACCCGTTCAAACGCCACGATCTCTCGAGCGTGTGAACACTCAGGCGTCGAGTACTCTGGATGAGCTCCATCCACATACAGCCGTCCGCCGTTCGCCAACACCTTGTTCAGCTGCCGGTTATAGTCCGGGTTCGGACGCTCACGCTCCCCCTCGACTTCAAAGCCGCGTGCATCGACCAGAGGGTTCTCATTTTCGTAGTCCCAGATTGCGGTTGGAGCCGCCAGGTTGTGATAGTGCCCGATCACGGCAAAGGACCCTGACACCGGGTCCATCGCAGACGCGTCCCTCGATGCAATCCCGAACTCAGTTTCCGTACCAAGCACCCGGGCCGAGTTCGTAGGAGTTTGTTCTTTCATCATGCGGCTAGAGATAGTGACCGGTACTCATGGTTTCAATCTGACGATGTTCCGTCGGCCCACCGCTGATGGTCCGAAGATGGATGATCTTCTCACCCTTCTTGCCGGCGACCTTGGCCCAATCGTCCGGATTGGTCGTATTGGGAAGATCTTCGTGTTCTTTGAACTCTTCGCGGATGGCACGGATCAGGTCGTCCGAACGCAAACCGGTCCCCTCATTGGCGATCACCCGCTTCACGGCAAACTTTTTCGCCCGCGACACAATGCCTTCGATCAACGCGCCACTGGCAAAGTCCTTGAAGTACAACACTTCCTTTTCGCCGTTGGCATAGGTCACTTCAATGAACTTGTTTTCTTCGCTGGCCGCATACATGGCTTCGACGGTCATCGCGGTCAAGCGTTCGACAAGCGCATGCCGATCCCCTCCATGCCGCGCGACATCCTCCTCGGCGAACGGAAGTTCCGTCGAGATATACTTTGAGAAAATGTCCCGTGCTGCGTCGGCATCCGGACGCCCCACCTTCACCTTGACGTCCAATCGCCCGGCACGCAGCACGGCCGGATCGATCAGATCCTGCCGATTGCTCGCTCCGATGACGATGACATTGCGCAATCGCTCGACGCCATCAATCTCTGAGAGAAATTGGGGGACGATCGTCGACTCAATATCCGAGGATACGCCTGTCCCACGGGTGCGAAAGAGCGCGTCCATTTCATCAAAAAAGACAATCACTGGATGTCCATCCTCGGCCCGCTCCTTGGCCTTCTTGAACACCTCACGGACTTGACGTTCCGATTCACCGACGTACTTGTTGAGTAGTTCCGGACCTTTGACATGCAGGAAATAGCTCCGAATCTCTTTCCCTGATCGATCTCCCAGCTTCTTGGCGATCGAGTTGGCCACCGCTTTGGCAATCAGGGTCTTTCCGCAACCAGGCGGCCCATAGAGCAATACCCCTTTGGGCGCACTGAGTTTGTATTCCGCAAAGACCTGTGGATGTAAAAACGGGAGTTCGACGGCATCACGAACCTGCTCCAACTCTTTCTGAAGGCCACCGATGTGCGCATAATCGACATCCGGAACTTCTTCCAAGACCAGCTCTTCCGCTTCGGACTTCGGGAGTTTTTCAATCACGTAGCCGGAACGTACATCGTAGAGCAGATGATCTCCCACACTCAGCCGTTCAGCCAACAAGGGATCGCCCAGATCAGCTACCTTCTCCTCGTCGAAATGGAGAGTGACCAAGGCCCGGCCCCCTTCCAGCACATCCTTGAGTCGAACGACTTCGCCTTGGCTGTCAAATCCCTTGACCTCCACTACATTGAGGGCTTCATTCAAGACAACTTCTCGTCCCTTCCGCAACTCAGTCCGGTTGATCGAGGGATGAAGGCTCACTTTCATTTTCCGCCCCGACACATACACATTGCCCGTTCCGTCTTCGTTCAGACTGGAAAAGATGGCGTAGCTCGACGGAGGCGCCGTCAGCTTTTCCACCTCAGCCCGAAGGGCCTCGATCTGAGCTTTGGCGTCTTGCAGGGTCGCGACGAGTTTCTCGTTCTGTTTGGTCGCCTGGTCGAGTTGGTAGCGAGATTGATACAGCCGACGGATCTCTTCTTCCATCGACTGAATTTGGACGCGAAGTTTGTCGAGCTCCCGAGCCTGTTCACTGTTCTTGTGAATCATCTCCCCCTCCCCCTCGGACAACCGCGTTGTAATCTTCTTGACAGAATCTCGGAGGGACCGGAGTCGGTTTGGCTGACTCTTGCTATCCGCCATAGTGAGACGATACGACCAGCTCGAAATATCGAGCCTAAGCGAGAGTACGTTAGGTGTGAGGGATTCTAACACTCGACCTAGGGGTGGTCAACTGCAACGGGCGTTCTGACGCGTGACAAACTCGCATGCCGTCACGTCAGATCTGCAACGCGTCCGTGAACTCTCGAACCGCTTCACCGATGTCATCACGAGTCAACAATGCGCCGATCACCGCCACTCCGTGAGCTCCGGCTCGGCGGACAGCTGCCACCCGGTCGCACGTGATGCCTCCGATGGCAAATACCGGGATGGATGATCGACGGCACACCTGGGCAAGCAACGCAAGTCCTAACGGAGTCCCGAATGATCGTTTGGACGGCGTATCAAAGATAGGGCCAAACACGACATAATCGGCACCGCTCCGATTCGCCCGCTGGACATCTTCGGCAGAGTGTGTAGAGATCCCGATCAATCGTTGCGACCCGATCAACTGACGAACAGGCCACGTCGGCAGACTGTCGGATCGAAGATGCACCCCATCCAGATTGAGCGCCATCAAAAGATCTACACGATCGTTGATCAGCAATGGTACCGAGCGCGGACTGCTCACGGCATGAATTTCCTGTGCCAGCAACAGAAGTTCTCTCGTGGGCATCTCTCGTTCTCTGAGCTGAATGGCCTGGAGGCCAGCTTCGATCGCACGATCGATCAATGGGACAAGCGGACGGCCTTGAGTGTGGTGCCGATCAGTGACGAGCAGAAGGCGGAAGTTAACGGAAGACATGTCCGAGGCCGGTTAGGGGTAACTGGTGAGGCGCGAGGGGTTCGACAAAAATTTCTTTCACCGATTCTTTACGTTTCACCTCTCACCCTTCACCCCTTACCCACCTTTAGAGCATTCCTTCAATCGGACTACTCGCTGTTGCGTACAGCTTCCTGGGAATACGACCGGCCTTGTACGCCAGTCGTCCGGCATGTACGGCATATTTCATTGCTTCCGCCATCGCGAGAGGATCTTGCGCACCAGCGATAGCGGTGTTCATGAGCACCGCATCGGCGCCTAACTCCATCGCAAATGCGGCATCGGACGCGGTCCCTACACCGGCATCGACGATGATCGGTACCTTGATCATTTCCATGATGATTTTCAAATTATAGGGATTGCGGATTCCAAGACCTGATCCGATCGGTGCCGCCAACGGCATGACGGCGGGACATCCAACATCGACGAGTTTCTGCGCAACGATGGGATCGTCATTCGTGTAGGGAAGGACAATGAACCCTTCTTTAACAAGAATCTTGGCAGCTTCGATTAAGCCTGCCGTATCCGGAAACAGTGTCCTTTCGTCGCCGAGCACTTCCAACTTCACTAAGTCGGAGACGCCGGCCGCTCGCGCCAATCGGGAATATCGCACCGCATCTTCCACGGTATAACATCCAGCCGTGTTAGGCAAAATCGTATACTTCTTCGGATCGATATAATCGAGGAGATTCTCCTTCGACCGATCGGTGATATTCACCCGACGAACCGCAACCGTGACCACATCGGCGCCGGAGAGTTCAATCGCTTTCTTGGTCTCAACGAAATCTTTGTATTTACCCGTCCCGACCCATAATCGGGACTTGAACTCACGCCCCGCAATAATTAATCGATCATCAGCCATGTTGCCCTCTTGAGGATGATCCGCCTCCGATGAAACTCATAATCTCCACCCGATCTCCGTCCTTGATCTGGCGCTGGCCGAATGCTACACGGTCGAGAATTTCGAGATTCAGCTCCACTGCCACCCGTTCAGTCTTGATGTCCAACTCTGTCAATAAATCCGAGACCGTTGCACCACTACGCCAATCCCGCTCTTCGCCGTTCACATGGATTTTAATGGCATTCTGCATATCTATCATCCTATGAGACCGGAATTCGCCTTGTCAACAAATGGGCCTTGCGCGGATATCAAGAAAAACCGCACAATAGTGCGTCAAGAGTTTACCCATGCAGGACAACAACCAGCGTCTCGCGGCTCTCTTTCGATCCATGGCCGATCTCTTGTCGGCTCAGCGAGCGAACCCCTATCGCGTGCGGGCCTATCGACGAGCAGCGGATACGTTGCTTGCCCTGGAAGAAGATGTGGCAGCGGTCGCACAGCGCCAGGGGCTTGAGGAAATTGACGGGATCGGCGCGGATTTGTCCAAAAAGATCGAAGAGTTTCTAGAGACTGGGACGATCCGTGCCTATGAAGAGCTGAAGACTCCACTCCCGGCGGAGGTCCAGAATTGGGCAACGCTTCCGGGACTGTCCGACTCGCTCGTGACCTATCTATACTTTCGCCTCGGCATCAGAACGCTCAAGGATCTCGAGCAGCTCATCCAATCTCATCTCCTTCGGACCCTGCCGAGTTTTGCCGGATCCGAAGAGCGCCTACTGCAAGCCGTTCAACAACAAATGCAAAATCACGAGCCTTGATAGGCCACGGGATGGCCCATCCAGCACTGCCGCCCAGCATAACTCCAGGATGCTCAAAAAGGCTGTCCAACCAGCAAGGCCGCAGCGAGCGGAGAGGCGACCCGTACGCTTCGGTACGTTGAGCCTCTGAGCGACGCGACCTGCCTGCGCGAAGCGCTTCGGCGAAGGCAGGGAACGCCGCTGGCGGCTTTTCCAGCGTCCTGTTACGACGCCTTGAGTTCCTTAAATATCTTCCAGCTCTTCAGCAATTCCACAGCCTTCTGCAACTGCACATCCTGCTCAAGGGAAAGTTCCCCGCCCGCTTCTGGTAAGGCTGGTGGAGGCGTCCCGTTCTTCGACCCTCCCTCCTCGGGAGACTTCCCATTCTGTGGTACGGCATCCTTCCCCGTTGGAGGCTTGACGGCCTTCGGCTCGGGTTCCTTGTCTCCGGATTTCCCTTCAGGCCCTTTAGCTGCCGCTGGCGCAGACAGCTTCACGACGATATCGGGGGTAATCCCCGTCGACTGGATGGATCGACCTTTCGGCGTATAGTACTTGGCAGTCGTGAGACGCAGACCTGACCCATCACCCAAGGCCAAGATCGTCTGAACCGATCCTTTCCCAAACGATGTCGTTCCCACGACAAGACCTCGGCCCCAATCTTGGAGCGCTCCGGCGACGATTTCCGATGCACTCGCCGAGCCCTCGTTCACCAGGATGATGACGGGAAGGTCCTCCAACTGATCTTTTGCCTTCGCTACCCATTCATCCTTCTTGCCTTCTCGACTCTTGGTATAGACCACCAGCTTCCCGGTCGGCAGGAATTGCTCGGATACATCAACCGCCGCCGTCAGTAACCCGCCTGGATTATTTCGCAGGTCGAGGATCGCGCCCTGGACCTTCTGCTCCTTAAATTGCTTGATCGCTTTGG
>CABVSA010000148.1 GCA_902500805.1 uncultured Nitrospira sp.
GAATTGGCAATCTTCAACACATGAGCGGCAAGGGCTTGGTCTTGATGGATCAATGCGGAGAGCTTTGCCGCATCGGCCGTTGGATCTGACGCGAGCGCCATCACTCTGCTGGCGGCTTGCGGCAAGAGTGGAAGCTCAATCTCCCCTGTCTTGATTTTCTGTATGAGAGCCTGTTCAAGCTGTTCGAGTGGAGAAGAGACTGGCTGTGTTTCAGGGGGCATAGAGGGGCTCCCAGGTTGTGACCCTGCTGTTCCAGACAGTGCTTTGTCGGTTGCTCGTTCCGGAAAGTTTAGCAGTGGTGACTTTGGTTGGGGTCCTGACTATACTGACTCATTCTAGGGAGGGAGAGACGATGCAAGGTCGATGGCCGACAGGAATACTCTGGGTTTCGATAGCCGGTGTGATGATTTGTCAGAATGTTGGAGCTGAGTCGACGGTCGGGACGGACAAGATCGTCAAGGAAGCCCGTGAGACAATTGAGGCCACCAAGGAGTATACGGATCAGCAGAAAACGGCATTTCAACGGAAAGCGCAGGAGGAACTTGCGGCACTTCAGCAGCAGATCGCCGCATTACGCGGAAAAGTGGCAGATGCATCGACATCCACCCGGGCGGAGTTGCAGAAATCGCTCAATGAATTAGAGAAAAAGAAGGACGGTGTGAGGGAACAGCTTGATGAGCTGAAGCATACGACTGATAAGAAATGGCAGGATGTGCAGGATGGGATGAACAGTGCATTGCACGAGCTCAAACAGTCCTATCAGAAACTGCTGTCGCGCATACCCTAACGTTCGACTTCATCTGTTCAGGTGACCGGAATGGAGTACCCATGATGAAGGTGATCACGCTGGCTGACTGTCAACAGTTTGCCAGCGACAAAATGAAGAAGAACAATCTGTTCCAAACCGAGCGGTTGTTCTGCGATATCTATTGCTTTGAGCCTGGTCAGGAACAAAAGGGGCATGTCCATGGGCACCAGGACAAGGTCTACATTGTTCTGGAAGGGCAGGGAACATTTCAGGTTGGCCTGGAACGCCGTATGCTCGAGGCTGGGCAAGGTACGCTTGCCCCCGCAGGAGAAGAGCATGGCGTGAAGAATCACACGACCCAGCGACTCAAAGTGCTGGTGATCGTTGCCCCCAATCCAAGCTCAGACTAAAGATTCCAACCGATGCTGGAGTGTAAAGAAGGAAAAGGGGAGCGGGCATCATGCCCGCTCCCCTTTCTCGTCATGATCTCGCAGTATTTGTCGAGATTACGGCATACGGCTCAAGGTTTGTAGCAGGAACGGTCGGCTGGTTTGCCTCCGTGCGAGAATTGGTTTTCATAGGCCATGACTTGCCAGATCTGTTCTTCGGACAAGAGGCCCTTGTTGCCCTTCATCTTTGTCTTTGGAATTCCCTCCGCTACCCGCCAGAACCAGTACGCATCTGAGAAGCGACAAACGATGTTGGGGTCACGGAGATCCCGTGCACCCTTTTTCACAGGAGCGCCGTCCTTCCCGTGGCAACTGCTGCAGTTAACTTCAGTTTTGAACTCACCTCTGTAAATCTTTCCGCCCTCTTCAATGGCTTTTGCGTCTGTCCAACCACCGGCCGGCATCTTTTTATCGGCGTAGTCAGGTGGAACCGGGGCCAATGGGGGCAGATCTTCCGCTGAGGCTAAACCTCCTGAAAGAAACAGGGCGCACCCCAAGGCCAACATTGAGACGCTTACATTCCTCCTCGTCATTCGTACCTCCTCTTGAGTTGTAAGGTGACCTGCCTGTCTTCTGTGTTGACGTCAAACGACGTATTCAACCTTATTGATCCAATCGGCATAAACTATACCACAGTTTTTTCTGGAAAATGTGAAAACGTCATACGGAGGGGTTGCCTTCGTGACCGAATAATTGGGTGTCGTACAATCAGGCCTCCGACGAACGGTTCGGCCTGATGCGCTTCCGAATGATCGGATAAATCAGATAAGTCATGATGTTTGGCCACCAAAGAGGTGAAGACACCCAGGGGCAGATTCCAAGGCCCCGCGTGCTATTTGACGATGGCCTTTACTGCTTCCACGATGGAGCGTGCGCCGATTCCATAGTGGTCGATGAGTTCATCGGGCTTTCCACTATGTGGAATTTCGCGAACGGCGAGTTTATGCACGGACATCCCTTCGGTACTCACGGCATTAAGGACGGCATCACCAAGGCCTCCATGGGCATAGTGATCTTCCACCGTAAGGATTCGGCGCTGGGTCGCCTGTCCACTTTCCATCAACGTTGTTCGGTCAATCGGGGCGATACTGTAGAGATCGATGACACGGACGGCGATGCCCGCTGTCTTGAGCTGGTCGTAGGCTTTCAACGCCTCAAACAGAGTCACACCAGCTGCCACGATGGTGAGCACATCTGCAGCGCTTTGCCTGAGGACCTTACTCCCGCCGATATGGAACCGCTCGTCTGCTCCGTAAATCACAGGGTTCTTTGGTCTGCCCGCCCGGACATAGACCATCCCTTTGTGCCGAGCCGCAGCCTCGATAAGGTGATAGGTTGAATTCCCATCCGAGGGGTAGAGGACGGTCACATTGGGTTGTGCAGCCATCATGGCGATGTCTTCGAGCCCCATTTGGGAAGGGCCATCTTCGCCGATACTGACGCCGACGTGCGTTCCCACCAGCTTAATATTCGAGCCACTGACGGCAGCCATACGGATGAAGTCGTAGGCTCGGCTCAAGAAGCAGGCGAACGTCGCAGCAAATGGGATTTTCCCGCAGGCCGCTAGACCAGCGGCCGCGCCCACCATATTTTGTTCAGCGATGAAATTCTCGAAGAATCGATTGGGAAACTTCTTCCCGAATTTGTCGGTATACGTCGAGTTTTTGACGTCGGCATCCAGCGCAACGGTGAGAGGATGGACAGATCCCAGGGCTTCCAGTGCTGCTCCGAACGCTTCGCGTGTCGCGACGGAGTCACCGATTGCGTACGGGGCTGCCAGCATGGTTCCTATGGCCGGTGAAGGACTGGCTGGAGCGGATGGTTTGGAGATCTGAATCGTCGTACTAGTTGGCCGTAACTGTTGAGTCAGTTCGTCGATGGCTTTTTGCAATTCCTCGCCCTTCTTTAAGGGCTTCCCGTGCCATTCGGCTTTGTTTTCAATAAATGAGATCCCCTTGCCTTTATAGGTTTTGGCCAGCAACACGGTCGGTCGCCCTTTTGTGCGGGTTGCTTCATCGAAGGCTGAGAGGACTGCGGCCAGGTCATGGCCATCCAGGACAATGGCGTGCCACCCAAAGCCGGTCCATCGGGAACGATAGGCCTCCATGTCATGCTGTAGCATGGTGGGGTCACTCTGGCCTAATCGATTGATATCAACGATGGCGCAGAGATTGTCTAATGCGTAGTGGCGTCCGACCTCGGCGGCTTCCCAGACCGACCCCTCAACTGATTCCCCATCTCCCATCAACACATAGGTACGATGGTCGAGTGTATCGACGAACTTGGCATTCAGCGCGATTCCGATTCCGACGGAAAGTCCTTGTCCAAGCGAACCGGTTGCCATATCGACGAATGGCAAGCGGGGAGTCGGGTGTCCTTCCAGATCAGATGTTAGGGTGCGCAGCTTCAAGAGGTCGCTGGAGGGGAATAACCCTGCCTCTGCCCAGGCGGCGTACAGGAGTGGTGCGGCATGCCCTTTTGAGAGGATAAAACGGTCACTATTGCGGGCTTTCGGATTGTGCGGGTCATATCGCATGACGGAGAAAAACAAAGCGGCAACGATATCCGCGGCCGAAGCACAACTTGAAGGATGCCCGCTGCCTGCTTCGCTCGTGGCTCGCACACTGTGGATCCTGAGTTGGGTTGCCTTGTTGTGTAAGGCGGTGAGGACTTCAGACGATGAGACTAAACCGGGCATGGAGAGTCCTTTCATCAGTAGCGCAAGGGGTGGCAGACTCCACTAGTCGCTAATTACTGTTTCGGATGCCAAAAGATGACGTCGGAGGCTAGCAAATCGTCGGAGGGAGGTCAACAACGAAGCTCCCCCGGTGAGTCCAGGGGAGCTATACGAGCGTGAGGAGGTATCCGGCCGACGGCTCTCAGCTCTGAGGAGTAGCAGGAGTGACCATTACAACCTCATTTGAACAAGGAGTGTCCGATTCGCTTTCCGATTCGCCAAAGGCGCTGACTGCAAAGAAATAGGGTGTATTGGGTTCGAGGTCGGTAATTGTGGCTGGGGGAGGCCCGACGCGTTGGCTTTGCTCGTAGGAACACGAGCCATACTCTCCAGGCGATTGTTTCCCGTAATGGACAAAATAACCGAGCACATCGGGATCCGTCGAGGCTTCCCACGTCAATTGAGTTGTCACCCCGGTTGAGATAGGGGGCGATAAGATTTCAGGGGCCTCCTGTTCATCAGGGTCTGGGATATTTGCTAATTCTTCTGGATCTTGGGCCTCATTTTCGGTTGGTTCCGTTATCTGATTCTCGTCTCCTTCTTCTGCCCCTACTGACGCGGTCTGTTCTGTTGGGGAAGACAGCGAGGAAACAAGGGGCTCCGTCCCATTTCCACTCTCGCTACAGCTGACAAATGAAAGGGTCATAAGGCTCAAGAGCATCAGACCCACCATTGAGTGCAAGGGCTTGCTGCAGGCAAATCTGAAAGAATCGGAATACATTGGCATCTGATCGTGCTCCTTCAATAGAGGGAAATTGCCATGGTTACTTGTTATTGCAAGTGCAATACACGTATGCCAAGTCGATGTTAAGCACGTTTAATGCCACGCGAATTTAAAAGTAAATACACAATATATCAATTGCTTATGGACTTCCTTGAAGTGTTGGCTATGCAGGTGTGAAGGATTCAACCTTCAAGTGCCACGAGAAGTGAGATGGGGGGGCTTGGTGTCTAGAGTCTCTGCAATCGATCACTCATGTCGGGACCCACTACGGAGGGGGCTGCCTCATGCTGTCACCATTTGCACGATCTCTAAAGAAGCGATAGAGGAGGTACCCATTGATCAGGATCACGATGGACAAGATGCCGTACGTGGTCACCGGTGAGGCAAGTTCGAGTTCTCCCAGGACGCGGGAGAGACCGAATCCCACGATAAGCCCATCGAATGCCATGCAGATCCGTCTGAAGGTCTCGGGATCCATCAGCCGTATCACATACGTCCCAAGTGGGATTCCGATGATGATGCTCGGAATAATGTACGGAATAATTTCCATGCTGCCTGCGCTGTAGAAGCCGATAAATCCGTAGGCGATGGCAGTCAGTGACGATTCCGCTAAACGAATGATTCCCAGGGCGGCCCGGAAGTCTTGTTTGGGATAGCCTTGATTGTTAAAGAGGAGCGCCAACGGTGGGCCCGAAATTGTCGTGACGGAATACAGGGTGCCCAATCCAAGTCCAAATGGGACGGCGATCGCTTTTTCCGCACGGATGGGTTTCCGAATACCTGCAGCCTGGAGAAGAATCAAGGGCAACAGGAAAAAATAGGTGACGAACTTGATCCAAGCCGGTTGTACCAAAAAGAGGAGGTAGCTACCGACAGCGACTCCCACTGCGAGACCACCCAGAATTGGCGCGACACGCCAGAAGACGTTGGGAATGCTCTTCCGGTTCACGAACAGCACATAAGCATTGATGACCAGTTCAACCAGAACAAGGGCGGGGTTGAGGATCCGATTCGTATAAAACACCAGGGCAACGGGAACCGTAATGGAGGAGAAACCATATCCGAGAGCACCATTGACCGTGGCAGCGACAAAGGTGATCAGAACCAGGACAACCGTATCCATGAGTGGTTACCCTCTTCGGTGACCCGCGGCAAAGTCGGCCAGTGAATAGTGATCGAGTATCCCGGAAATGGCATCACGAACCGTACCCATGGCCTGCTGCACAGGACAGCGAGGTTTGTTCGCGTAGGGACAGTCATTGCATTTCTGGTACGCTGTTTTACTGACACAACTAATGGGCGCGAGTGGGCCATCGAGGATGCGGATGACTTGGCCCAGAGTGATATCTTGGGGTTGCTTGATGAGCGCGTATCCGCCTTTCATTCCTCGGCGGCTCGAAACCAGTCCTGCACGTTTGAGCATGAGAAGAATCTGTTCCAGGAATTCGATGGGAATGTGTTGGCGGGCGGCAATCTCCTGACGTTGCAGCGTGGCTTTCCCATGCGTCAAGGCGAGCTCGATCAACGCGCGGAGCCCATATTCGCTTTTCTTGGACAGTTTCATCGCAATGTAAATATGAGTAAGTTGGTCAACAATTGCTAGAATAGGAGAAACCTCTGACTCAGGTCAATCTGAAAATTCACAAAAGAGCGGTGCTGGGTTTTCGTTCTGG
>CABVSA010000149.1 GCA_902500805.1 uncultured Nitrospira sp.
AGATGCTGGATCAAACGGTGGCCGGTCACGTCCATATCGCCAGCGAACCCCAGAGTCTGCTCTCACGTGTGTGGGACCGCATCGTGGCGGTGATGATTCGAGAAAGTGGGTTTTAAGTCAGCGGTCATGGTTGTCGGTCTGGTGCGTTCTTCTCCATTACTATTGGTTCGTGCATCTCTTCTTCTGTGATCAGGATAGCCCAAGTACATCGCAGAGTCGATCTTTAGCCCCCCTGCGACATGACCGATGAAGACCTGGGAAGTTCAAGTCTCCTGGGGCAGGAGTGTCTGAGCATGTTCAACCGAAGAAAAAAGAAGGCACAGGAAAAGTCTGGGCAGACCCCACAACCGGCCTCCAAACTCAAGAATTCGCTCCTCTCCCTTGAGCAACGGCTCATGTTCGATGCGGCGGCAGCCGCCACGGCTTCCGAAGTGGCGTCAGAGCAGGTGGCACAGGAGCAGGCCGAGGCTGCCGTGTCGTCGGATGGGACAGGTAGCGGGCAAACAACCGATCAGCGCGAGTCGCAAGAATTGCTTCAAGCCATCGCGAGCTATACCCCGGGCGAGTCCACGACCGAGATTGCCTTCGTCGATCCAACCGTGCCCGACTATCAACAGATGATCGCTGGATTGGGGCCGAACGTTGAAGTTGTGGTGCTCGACGGCACCCGCGATGGGATGGAGCAGATTGCGGAATCGCTCTCTGGACGTAGTGGGGTAGATGCCATCCATCTAATTTCTCACGGCAATGCCGGTGAGTTACAGCTGGGGACTGGCACGCTTACCGCAGAATCGATGTCTTCCGAATATGCCGATGAGTTCGCGACCATTCGAGGAACGCTGTCTGATCAGGCGGACATCTTAGTCTATGGCTGCAATT
Organism: uncultured Nitrospira sp.; assembly: GCA_902500805.1. GTDB lineage: Bacteria > Nitrospirota > Nitrospiria > Nitrospirales > Nitrospiraceae > Nitrospira_D. Next base: position 880 of record CABVSA010000149.1, read on the forward strand.
TTGGAGAAGGGGCGGAAGGTGGCGATGCAGTGAATCTGTTGGCCGAATTAACCGGCGCCGATGTGGCCGCCAGCAGCGACCAGACGGGTCACATCGATCTGGGCGGAGATTGGGAATTCGAAGTGCAAGTTGGTTCGATCGAAACGGATTTGGCGTTGACCGATAGCGCGCAAATGAACTGGGCCGGGATCTTGGGGACGGAGACAGTTCAAGACACATTCTCCAGCACATCTTACAGCAACAACGACGGAACACAATCGTGGTCCAGCAGCTGGAGCGAGACAGATGCCGGCGGCAGCGGGGCCAGCGGCGGTGATGTGCGCGTCAATTCATCGCAGCTCCGGATCGATACCGACACGGTCGGTAATGCGATCAGCCGAGGTGTGGACCTGAGCAGTGCGACCAGCGCAACTCTGACGTTCAACTACACGAACAGTTTGACGGGCTCGGATCGTATCGAGCTGCGGGTATCAACTGATGGTGGGGCGAATTATCAAACGGTCAGTAGTGGAGTCTTTTCCAATTCTGCCAACACAGGCAGTGGCAATGCGAGCGTCGATCTTTCTAGGTACATGTCGGCCAATACCCGAATTCAGTTCATCGTGACTGGGACTGGGGGAGGCGACCGTTTGTACGTCGACAATGTCCAAGTCAGCTACCAGACAAACAATGCGCCGGCGATCACAAGCAATGGCGGTGGCGCCACGGCCTCCATCAGCGTGGCTGAAAACACGACGACCGTAACCACGGTGGCGGCTACCGATGCCGATACAAGCCAGACTCTGACCTACTCCATCAGCGGCGGGGCGGATGCTACCAAGTTTTCAATCGACAGTAGTACAGGAGCTTTGTCCTTTGCCTCGGCCCCCAACTATGAGTCTCCGACCGACAGCGGTGGCAACAACGTCTACGATGTGACGGTACAGGTGTCAGATGGCCAGGGCGGAGTCGATAGTCAGGCGATGAGTGTCACTGTCACCGATCTCGCGAATGAGGCGCCGACGAATCTGTCGAGCGGAATCGAACTCAATGCAGACGGTGGAAATGATGCCTATCTAATTTCGGATACAGGTTTATCACAGTCGCTGACAGCAACGACGGTCGAAATTCGTTTCGCCGCAAATGACACGCCGTACGAACCAGTGTTGCTCTCGTTCAACAACCCCACCGGCGACGAGCTCAGCATCCAGATTGATGAGCCGGCAAACGACCTTGAGATCGATTTTGGTGCCGGCAATGTTGCGCTCGCGAGTGCGATAGATTATCGAGCAGCCCTGGTGGACGGTGCCGTTCATACCCTGTCAGTGACGTGGGATAACAGCGCTGGCGATTGGTCCGTCTACATTGACGGGGTACTGATCGAATCGGGTACCGGCCTCAGTGTGGGGACTCCACTTGACACGACCAATGGGCGATTCGTTTTCGGCCAGGAGCAGGATGCCCAAAACGGCGGGTATGATTCATCCCAGTACTTTTCCGGCACCTTCTATGATGTCCGCATCTGGAACGATGCTCGCACTGCCGGTGAGATTGCTCAGTATCATCAGCAGCAGCTGGACCTGACACCGGCAGAAGCCGCTGCCGTTGGTCTGGTTGCCAACTGGCAGATGGACGGCTTCGATAGTTCTAATCAGGTCGTCGATATCGTCAGTGGAAACAACCTCAGCATCGCGCATGCAAGCGGGACTGGATTCAGCACCGGTGCCGTGACGTCGCAACTGTCGCTCGACGAAAATAGTGCCAACGGCAGCCATGTGGGCTTTGTTACAGCAGAGGACACCGATGGCAGTGAGATCTTCAGTTATAGCCTCACCGACTCGGCCGCCGGACGATTTGCCGTCAATTCTTCTACCGGGGAAATTACAGTGGCGAATGGCGCGCTTCTCGATTATGACACAGCGACCAACCACAGTATCACCGTGCGAGTGACCGATAGCGGCGGACTCACCTACGATGAGACCTTCACGATCAATCTGACAAATGTCAACGAGACCCCGACTGATTTGAGTCTCTCGGCCAATACGGTTGCGGAGAATGCTGCTAACGGGACGGTTGTGGGAACCCTGAGTGGGACGGATCCGGACAGTGGCGATACCAAGACGTACAGTTTGACCGATACTGCCGGCGGCCGGTTTGCGATCAACAGCAGCACGGGCGTCATCACCGTGTCCGACGGTTCGCTGTTGAATTACGAGAGTGCCGCCAGCCATAGCGTCACCGTGCGGGTGACGGATGCGAGTGGCCTCACCTATGACGAGAGTTTCACGATCAATCTGACCAACGCCAACGAGACGCCGGCGTTCAGTGGGCTAAACGGCACCCCGATCTATATGGAGGACGGAACGGCGGTGGTGCTGGACGCTAATGTGACGATTTCCGATCCGGAGCTATCTGCGGCCGATAATTTCAACGGGGCAACCCTGACGCTCTCCCGCGACGGCGGGGCCAGCAGCCAGGATGGGTTCTCCGGCAGCGGCACATTGAGTCTGAGCGGCGGCAATGTAGTGGTCGGCGGAACCACGATTGGGACCTATACCAACAGCAGTGGTACGCTGGCCATGACGTTCAACAGCAATGCTACGAACACGCTCGTCAATTCGGCGATGCAGCAGATCGCCTATAGCAACAGCAGTGACGCGCCGCCGAGTTCCGTGCAGGTGAACTGGACCTTCAGCGACGGTAACAGCGGCAGTCAAGGCAGTGGTGGAGCGTTAACTGCTGCCGGCAGTGTCACGGTCGGCATCACGGCGGTCAACGATGCGCCGACGGACCTGAGTCTCTCAGCTAATCCCGTCGAGGAGAATGCGGCCAACGGGACTGTGGTGGGGACGGTCAGCGGGACGGACCCGGACAGCGGCGACACGAAGACCTATAGCTTCACCGACAGCGCCGGGGGCCGGTTTGCCATCAACAGCAGCACGGGGGTCATCACCGTCGCGGATGGTTCGTTGCTCGACTACGAAAGTGCAACCAGCCATGCGGTGACGGTCCGGGTCACCGATAGTGGCGGGCTCACCTACGACGAGACGTTCACCATCAATTTAACCAATGTGAACGAGGCCCCGACCGGGGCGGATGCCACCGTGAGGCTCACCGAAGATACGGCCCAGGCTCTTACCCCCGCGAACTTCGGCTTCAGCGACGTAGATGTGGGGGATAGTCTGAGTGCCGTGAGGATCGACACTCTCCCCGGAGCCGGGACCTTGACCCTCTCTGGCATGGCCGTGACGGCAGGGCAGGTCGTGAGCGTCGCGGATATTACAGGGGGAAACTTGGTCTTCACCCCCGCGGCGAATGCGACGGGGACAGGCTACGCGAGCCTCACTTTTTCGGTGCGCGATAGCAACAATGCCTACGATACGGCCCCGCATACGCTCACGGTTAATGTCACTGCCGTCAACGACGCGCCGGTGCTTACTCCTGTTGGCTTCGTCTTTAACACGTCTGAAGGAGCGGCAAGTGTTGCGGCACACGTGAGTGATTTGCTGTTAACCAATCTGACTGATGTCGATAGCGGTGCCGTAGAAGGTATCGCTATTTTTGGCATCAGTGGTTCAGGAGCGACGATTGAGTATAGCCTCGACGGAACCACGTGGGTGAGTCTCGGAAGCGTCTCGGCAACGAACGCCTTATTGTTGCGAGCTACGGATCAGATTCGCATTATTCCTGATGCAGACAACGGCGGCACGTTATCCGTTGATTACCGCGGCTGGGATCAAACAGCCGGAACCGCTGGGACGAAAGTTGACGCCTCCGTTACCGGCGGAACAACGGCATTTAGCAGTGCCAGTGACCAAGCGGTCGCACACATCGCGTCGGTCAATGACGCGCCGACGGACCTGGCGCTATCGGCGAACACCGTGGCGGAGAATGCGGCGAACGGGACCGTGGTGGGCACGGTGAGTGGGACAGATCCAGACAGCGGTGACACGAAGAGTTATAGCCTCACGGATACGGCGGGGGGTCGGTTTGCGATCGACAGTGCCACGGGCGCGCTGACCGTTGCTGATAGCAGTTTGCTGAACCACGAGAGTGCGACGAGCCACAGCGTCACAGTGCGGGTGACGGATAGTGGCGGCCTGACCTACGACGAAACGTTCACGATTAATCTGACCAATGTCAATGAGACGCCGACGGATCTGAGTCTCTCGGCGAATACCATCGCAGAGAATGCGGCAAACGGGACCGTAGTGGGGATCGTGAGCGGGACGGACCCGGACAGTAGTGATACCAAGACCTACAGCTTGACCGATACTGCAGGTGGGCGCTTTGCCATCGACAGCAGTACGGGCCAGGTCACGGTGGCCGATGGCAGCTTGCTCAATTACGAGAGCGCGACCAGCCACAGCGTTACGGTACGGGTGACGGATGCAGGCGGGCTCACCTATGACGAGACATTCACGATTAATCTCACCAATGTAAATGAAGCCCCGACGGGCGTGGATGCCACGGTCACGATCAACGAAGATACGCCTCATACGTTCACGACGACCAACTTCGGCTTCAGCGACGTCGATGCCGGAGACAGTCTGAGTGCGGTGCGAATCGACAGCGTACCGACAGCCGGCACTCTGACTTTGTCTGGGATTTCGGTCACGGATGGCCAGGTCATTGCTGTGGGGGACATCGCGGCGGGCAATCTGCTCTTTACCCCGGCGCCAAACGCGATAGGGATGAGCTATGCGAACCTCACCTTCTCCGTGCGCGACAGCAGCAATGCCTTTGACACCGCACCCAACACCCTGACCATCGATGTGACGGCCGTGAATGACGCGCCCATCCTGAGCACCAATGAAGGGGCCACCGTCGATGAGGGGGCTTCCATTATTCTCTCGGCTAAGAATCTCGACGTTGTGGATGTCGACAACGGTGCCAGCCAAGTCCTGTACACAATCACCTCGTTACCGATCAACGGCACGATCCTGCTCAAGGGCACACCGCTATCCGTAAAAGATACCTTTACGCAAGATGATATCGACAGTGGCATTATCGAATACCAGCATGACGGAAGCGAGACCGACTCGGATAGCTTTGCGTTTGTGGTCAATGATGGGGCTGGAGGAAGTCTCGAAGAATCAACGTTCAAGATTGCCGTGACCCCGGTGAACGACGCGCCAACGGACCTCTCCCTCTCATCGAATACGGTCGCGGAGAATGCGGCAAACGGAACCATGGTGGGCACCGTGAGTGGGACGGACCCGGACACTAGCGATACCAAGACATACACCCTCACAGATACCGCAGGTGGCCGGTTTGCGATTGACAGTACGACGGGCCAGATTACGGTGGCCGACGGGAGCCTGCTTGACTACGAGGCGGCGACGAGCCACAGCGTCACGGTGCGGGTGACGGATAGCGGCGGGCTGACGTATGACGAGACGTTTACCATTAATCTGACCAATGTGAACGAGACGCCGACCGGGGCCGATGCTA
>CABVSA010000150.1 GCA_902500805.1 uncultured Nitrospira sp.
GATGAAAGTGAACTCGTTAGATGTTGACGGTTTGGGAATTGAGCTGAACTCGCTTGCGATCCCAGCAGTCTTGTAACTGGTGTGGAGATAGGCCTTCGTTGCCCCAAGTCAAGAGGTGAATCGAGGTTTTTTATCGCCTGGGCATTCTTCCCTCTTCTGACGGGTGCTCATCATAACGTATTGTGTTATCAATACTCTATGTCTATTTGGATGGCCGGATAGGGTGAAATGGCCTAGAGGCTCATGACCGGAGGTGGTCAAAATCTTTAATGTCTTTCTTCATGAAGTCACGGAGGCGTTTGATGATGCGTGCTTCTAGCTGGCGCGTCCGTTCCTTTGTGATGCCATACTTCTCACCGAGGTCATCCAGGGTCAGGGGATGGTCCGATAAAATGCGATTTCTTAAAATGTCTTCGTCTCGCTCTTCCAGGGTATGAATGAACTCCGCAAGTTTGGCCCGAAAGAGGGTCTTCAACTGATGATCGGCGAGTTGTTCGTCCGCTGGTTCGTGATGGGACGGCAAGACATCGAGCAGGGTGTGTTCCTGGTCCTCACCGATCGGTTGGTCGAGCGACAGTTCCCAGTTACCGAGACGCTGATCCATTTCAACCACGTCGCGTTCACGCACGTTCAAGCGATCCGCGAGTAATTTCGTGTCCGGCGCGAAACCCTCCCGTTCGAGCTTGGCCTTTTCCTTTTTGAGGTTATAGAACAGCTTTCGTTGGTCCTGCGTCGTGCCGACTTTCACCAGCCGAAAGGTATGCAAGAGGTACCGGAGAATATAGGCGCGTGACCACCAGGCGGCATAGGCATAGAAGCGGACGTTCTTGGAGGGGTCGAATTTTTTGATGGCCTGCATCAGGCCGACGTTTCCCTCCTGGATGAGATCCATGTGATCGGCGCCGGTGTGGAGATATTCGGCCGCGATCGACACGGAGACACGCAAGTTGGCCATGATGAGCTTGACCGCTGCTTCTCGACTGCCATGTGTGCGGTATTCCTGAACGAGCTGGAGCTCTTCTTCTTTCGAAAGGTAGGGGTGCCGACGGACTTCTGCGAGGTACTGCTGCAGCGCGGTAACCGGCACCACGGCAGTGCTGTCGACGGGCTGGGGGCTGTCAGAGGCAGAAATATCCAGCACCAGCGACGCCGCGTCGGCCTCAATCTCCTTGGCATCCGGTGGTTCAAGGATTTCCGGTTCGAGGGTGTCGCCCGACTCGTCCTGTACGCGGTCCTGGGCACTCATGGCGAGCGTGACTATAACAGAAATGTGGGGCCGGAGGAGAGGCCGATGAGGTGCGACTAGGATGGGCTCTCCATGCTGTTGGTTGGACCGATTTGGTGCTGTATTTCCTACGTTCCTGGTTTGATGCTCAACGTTTCAAGTTATGGAACCAAAAACCCCAAACTTGAAACCTGAAACATAAAACTCAGAGTCGTGACTCGTCACGAGATGTGTGATCCAAGTGGGTTCGTGCTGAACCGTCATGAGTCAGGTGGGATGGGCCAGCCTCTCTTGCGCCCTTCAAAGGGGCTCCCCTATAGTGCCTGGCTGAATAGGGGAGGATTCGGGTGTCCGAGATCCGGCAGATTCTGAAAAGCGGCCATTGGCCGTCGCTGACTGGGGCATGGCTGCACCTCACGGTCAGTTTTATGGTCTGGTTGCTTGTCGCGGCGATGAGCATTCTTCTCGTTACGGCGCTGCAATTAAGTGACGCGGAGATCGCCTGGTTGGTGTCCTTGCCTCTTCTCGGCGGGGCCTTGTTGCGGATGGTTGCGGGATGGAGCGCAGATCGGCTGGGGGCACGGCACACGGCGGTCGTGATTCTTGTCGTGGAGTTACTGGTGTTGTTGTGGGGATGGCTCGGGGTGTCTGGCTACGGAGCTGCGCTGGTGTTTTCTCTCGGTCTTGGTGTGGCTGGGGCGAGTTTCGCCGTTGCGCTTCCAATTGCCAGCCGTGCCTATCCACCATCGGCACAGGGGTTCATCCTGGGCCTTGCTGCTTCAGGGAATGTCGGGACGGTCCTGATCCTCTTCTTGGCGCCACGCTGGGCTGCTGCCATGGACTGGCATCAGGTCTGCGGGGTGATGGCCGCTATTGTTGCCGCGACTCTGGTAGGGTTTGAACTACTGGTTCCACGGATGCCGCCGGCTTCCGAGGCCCGCGAAGGGGCCTGGTGGCGTCAGGTCGTGGACCTGATCCAGCAGCGATCGGCCTATTGGCTGTGCTTCCTCTATGCGATTACGTTCGGGGGTTTTGTGGGGCTCTGTAGTGTGATCCCGCTGTTGCTGCATGATGTGTATCGGCTCGAGGCAATTGAGGCTGGGATCGTCGCAGCCTTCTGTGGGTTGATCGGCAGCCTGATTCGTCCGATCGGCGGGTATGTTGCCGATCGTCGAGGGGGACTCCGGGCACTCTATTATGTGTTGCCGGCTATCGCGGGGGCGGTGGTTGCAGTCGTCAGTCCGTCGCACACCATGGGTGTGGCGATGATGGTGGTCGCGACGGCGGCAATGGGATTCGGGAACGGTGTGGTCTTTCAGCTCGTCGCTGAATGGTTTCCTCGAAACATCGGACTGGCTTCGGGTGTGGTCGGTGCGGCAGGGGCCGTTGGTGGATTTGTCCTGCCGATGCTGATCGGCACGATGAAAGGGCTCTCAGGGAGCTACGAGTTAGGATTTTGGCTGTTTGCCGGGCTGGCGGTCTGTGCATGGGGGACCGTGATGGTGGCGTTACGCCCGAACGGATCGTCCCCGGTCAATCTTCCTTCCTGAACATCTCCGTGATGTTGAGCTGCCGGCAAAAAAATCATATTCAAGGTTCGGTCTGAAATGCTAGATTGGGGACCTTATGCCCAACCCGTTCAATCACATTGAAGACGCGATCCGTGACATCAAGAGGGGGAAGTTCATTATCCTCGTTGACGACGAAGACCGTGAAAACGAGGGTGATCTTGTTATCGCCGCAGAAAAGGTTACCCCGCAGGCGATCAATTTCATGGCGAAGCATGCCCGCGGCCTGATTTGTTTGGCATTGACACCTGAACGGGTGGAAGAATTGCAGCTGCCCCAGCAGGCGGCGGAGAATACCGCCACGTTCGGGACGGCGTTTACGGTCTCGATCGATGCGCGTAAAGACATTACGACCGGCATTTCTGCCGCTGATCGAGCCACGACCATTCATGTGGCGATCGACTCAAAATGCAAGCCGAGCGATCTCGCTCGGCCCGGACACGTGTTCCCACTCAAGGCGCAAACCGGGGGCGTGCTTCGGCGTGCCGGACAAACGGAAGGGTCGGTTGATCTGGCACGGTTGGCCGGACTCAAGCCTGCCGGAGTAATCTGCGAGATCATGAATGCCGACGGGACGATGGCTCGTGTGCCGGAGCTGGCGAAGTTTGCCAAGGCCCATAAGCTGAAGATGGTGACGGTGAAGGCCCTGATCGAATACCGGATGCATAGGGAAACCTTCGTCAAACGGGCGGCGAGTGCACGGCTGCCGACTACCTTTGGAGAATTCGAGGCGGTCGCCTTCGAAAATCAAATCGACGGCGTGACCCACATCGCGCTGGTGAAGGGACGAGTCGAGGGCGGGGAGCCGACGCTCGTTCGCGTCCATTCCGGATGTCTGACCGCTGATGCGCTGGGCTCGCTGCGGTGCGATTGTCGCGATCAGCTCCACTCCGCAATGGAGATCATTCAAAAGGACGGCCGGGGAGTGCTGTTGTATTTGAATCAGGAGGGTCGAGGTATTGGGTTGCTCAACAAGATTAAGGCTTATGGTCTCCAAGATCGAGGCAGTGACACAGTTGAAGCCAATCTGCAGCTTGGTTTCAAGGCCGATCTTCGTGATTATGGGGTCGGCGCGCAAATCTTGGCAAATCTTGGTCTGCACCAGATTCGGTTGATCACGAATAACCCGAGGAAGATTATTGGGATCGAGGGCTATGGCCTCAAGGTCGTGGAGCGTGTTCCCATTGAGATCCCTCCCCGCGCCGCGAATGTTCGGTATCTTCGAACAAAGAAAGCGAAACTGGGGCATCTCCTCAAAAAAGTCTGAGCGGGGAGGCCGTCCCGGCACGATCCAGCATTGGCCGGTAGATGAATGTGGAGTTCTTGAGCTCATGGCAAAAAAAACAGCACGTATGGCAGCGGGACTTCGGTTCGGCATTGTTGTGGCACGATTTAATCAGCGGATCACCGGCATGTTGCTGCGTGCCTGTACCGACACACTGGCACACTGTGGTGTGGCCGCGAACGACGTTCAGGTTGTGCGTGTGCCAGGCGCGTTTGAAATTCCCCTTGTGGCTCGTACGATGGCACGGGCGAATCGTTTTGATGCGGTGATTTGCTTAGGCGCCGTGATTCGCGGCGATACCCCCCATTTCGACTACATCTGCTCGGAAGTGAGCCGTGGGATCGGTCAGGCCTCCTTGGAGACCGAGGTGCCGATCATCTTTGGCGTGCTGACGACTGAGACGGTGGCGCAGGCGGAAGAGCGTGCGGACCAGAAGCAATTCAACCGTGGCGGTGCGGCGGCACAATCTGCGATCGAGATGGTGCGAGTGATGCGAACGATCAGTGGGAAAGTGAGAAAGTTCGAAAGTGGGGAGCCTGCAAGTCAAAGCGGGCGGGCAGCAGGAAGGACAAAACGGTGAGTTCTCTCTCTTGTCAGTCTGTGAACGTGCGAACTTTTCAACTTTCCAATATTCTCACTGTGTAGCCATGGGTAGCCGTCATCAAGCTCGCGAGCGCGCCTTGCAGATCCTCTTTCAGCACGATATTCATGGCAAGGGGGATCTTCGACTGGATGAGTTTTGGCGCGAGTATTCTGTTTCCGAGGAGTCTCGGGCCTTTGCGGAACAGTTGGTTCGAGGTGTGCTGGAACATCGGAAGGAGCTTGATGCCACCATCGCGAAGTACGCGACGAACTGGACGGTAAATCGCATGCCGATCGTCGATCGCAATATTTTGCGTGCCGGACTGTACGAGTTGCTCTGGGTCGATGAGGTTCCCGCGAAGGTCACGATGGATGAATCGATTGAGTTGGCTAAGAGTTTCGGAGATGACGATGCCTCAAAGTTTGTGAATGCCGTGCTGGACAAGGCATTGACAACCGACGCGCGATTGGCCGCGAAGCGGGCGGACCCGAATCGGCCGATGTGGAGGAGAGCAGACGGTGATTGAGCGGTACACACGTCCCCACATGAAAGCCATTTGGGACTTGAAGCACAAATATGAGATTTGGCTGGAGGTCGAACTACAGGCCTGTGCGGCGTTTGAACAGGCCAAGCAGGCCCCACGTGGAACGGCGGCAAGAATCAGGAAGCGGGCCAGAATCGATCTCGACCGGATCGCGGAGATTGAGAAAGTTACAAAGCATGATGTGATCGCGTTTCTGGAATCACTCATGGACACGGTGGGGCCGGACCACCGATTTCTTCACATGGGGTTGACCTCCTCGGATATCGTCGATACCTCATTGGCCGTGCAAATGACTGAGGCGCTTGACGTGATCCTGGGCGGTGTCGAACGGCTGCTGGCTGTCCTACGGCAGCAGGCTTTCCGCTACAAAGATCTGGTGATGGTAGGGCGGTCGCATGGCATTCACGGGGAGCCCATCTCGTTTGGCCTGAAACTCGCCCTCTGGTATGAAGAAGTCGGGCGTCATCAAGCACGATTGCGATCGGTTCGGCACGAGATTGCAGTCGGCAAATTGTCCGGTGCCATGGGGACCTTTGCACATCAAGGGCCCGAGATAGAAGAGTATGTCTGTGCCAAGCTCGGCTTGAAGGCCGACCCTGTCTCGAATCAGGTGGTCCAACGGGACCGCCACGCGTCTTATGCCACGGCTCTCGCACTGCTTGCGGCCAGTATCGAGAAGTTCGCAACGGAGATTCGCCATCTCCAGCGTACGGAAGTGCTCGAGGCCGAAGAGTATTTCTCCGCAGGCCAAAAGGGATCCTCGGCGATGCCGCATAAGCGGAACCCGATCGTCTCGGAGAATTTGTGCGGGCTGGCCCGACTCGTCCGAGCGAATAGTCTCGCAGCTATGGAAAACGTCGCACTCTGGCATGAACGTGACATCAGCCATTCGTCGGTGGAGCGGGTGATCATGCCGGATAGTACGATTCTGGTCGATTACATGCTGGCTAAAGTCACGGATCTTATCGAGCATCTGATCGTCTATCCGGAGCGTATGCGGCAAAACCTTGAATTGACCGGGGGGCTGGTCTATTCACAGCGGTTGCTGTTGGCGCTCATCGAGAAGGGTGCGCAACG
>CABVSA010000151.1 GCA_902500805.1 uncultured Nitrospira sp.
CTCAAAGTGGCAATGGTTGAGCTGTGGAAGGGAGGACGATGATGACACAGACGGCAACGACACAAGCTGTCATGGACATTGTGCGTCGCTCGCCAGGTTGCGACCTTGAAGAGATCGCCCACCGATGCCCTGGGCTGACGTGGAACCAAGTCTTTCTTGAGGTCGATCGACTCAGCCGAGAGGGCGACGTGATTCTGAAGCTACAACAAGCGGGGCATTACAGTGTAAAGCCCTGTATCAGACACTCATAACAACCCACAAGGAGGCACTGGTCATGAGCGCATTGACACGATGGGAACCGACAACACGATGGAACCCTTTCAAAGAACTCGAAGAGATGGAAAAACGACTCTCAGGCTACTTTGGGCGTACCCCAACTCCAGCCGGCAGCGACAAGAAGGAAGCCATCTCGGTTGCCGAATGGGCACCATTGGTGGATATCTCGGAAGATGACAAGGAATACGTCATCAAAGCGGAACTTCCCGAGATGAAGAAAGAAGAGATCAAGATCAATGTCCATGACGATGTGCTTGCGATCAGCGGCGAACGGAAATACGAGAAGGAAGAAAAGAGTAAAAAATATCACCGTGTCGAGCGCGCCTACGGCAGTTTCATGCGGAGCTTTACGCTTCCTGAAGATGCCGACGGGTCCAAGGTCAACGCCGAGTATAAAGACGGCGTGCTGAAAGTCCATCTCCCAAAGTCGGAAAAGGCCAAGCCAAAGGCGATCGAAGTGAAGGTGTCGTAAAGCTAGGCTCAGGTTAAGGTAACGCGATACAGCGATTGGCAATCCATGGCTCAACCTTCACCTCAGCCTTCTTCGGAAAGGAGGCCGCCATGTTTCGCCATCTCCGTTACCTCGAGATTCTGTGGGACGTCCATTGGGATGAGAAGGAATCCGGGTCACAGCATCATCTGCTGCTCATGCTGATTCTGATCTTCGTGGTGATGTTTCTGATCGGGGTTGGTGTGACAAGCGGTCTTGCATAGATTGACAGATTTTCTTGGTTGAGCCAAGCAGACAACCAGAGGTTCATGTGACGTTTAAGAATCGCGAAGAAGCTGGTCGACGGCTCGTCGATCGACTGCTGCCGTATCGTGAAAACCCGGCAGCAGTCATCCTGGCACTTCCTCGTGGAGGAGTGGCAGTCGGGTATCAGCTGAGCCTGGGGCTGCACCTTCCGCTGGATGTATTCATCACCCGAAAACTGGGCGCGCCGGATAACTCCGAGTATGCACTCGGCTCGGTGGGGGAGACAGGAACGATCTATCTAAATCCAGAGGCTAGGGCGATGTACGGTCTGTCCCGTGCGGACATCGAGGATGTGGTCCAGGAGCAGCAACGAGAGATCGCTCGCCGGCAAACTCTTTACCGCCAGGGCCGGCACCTGCCCACGTTGACCGACCGCATCGTCATCCTCGTTGATGACGGCATCGCGACCGGTTCCACATTCTTCGCATCCGTTCAATCCATCAGACACTTCAAACCAGGTCGCCTGATCGGCGCCATTCCGGTCGGCCCGGTGGAGACCATCCAAGAGGCCCGCAGGCAGGTGGATGAGTTGGTGGTCCTTGCCACACCGGACCCATTCTGGGCCGTGGGCAGCCACTATATCGACTTCGCCCAGGTCAGCGATCACGACGTGGTGGAGTACTTAAACCTGGCGGACGAATCGCTGTTGGAGTGGAAGGAACGGGCACACGCGTCAACAGCCTCGCCGCCGCGCTAAGGGAGCAGCATGACAGCCAAAACAAAGACATCCGCAGGCCTGGGAGCTCGACACGATCGGACCGTCCAGGAGTATCAACACGACACCTATAAGCTGCGTGGAAAACTCACGGAACCAACGGTCTGTACCGAGTGCGGAGCCGTGTTTCACAAGGGACGATGGACCTGGGGTGCGAAACCGGCGGACGCTGATGAGATCATCTGCCCCGCTTGCATGAGAATCCGCGACAAGTACCCCAAGGGCCTCGTCACGCTCAAAGGCGCGTTTAAGGATGACCAGCATGGACAAGTGACCGGCCTGGTGAGGAATACGGAGGAAACAGAGAAACATGAACACCCCCTGTCTCGAATCATGTCGATCGAAACCAAGCCCGAAGGCCTCGTCATCTCCACGACTGACAGCCATCTGCCTCGGCGAATCGGTGAGGCATTGAAGCATGCATATCACGGCGAGCTGGAGTTGCATTACGACAAGGATGAAGATTTTGTGCGCGTCACATGGACGAGATGACACATGGTTGCCTCATGTTTATGACGCGCATCGATACCAGAAGGGGGGTCGCTCGATCTTGAGAAGCCAGGCACCATCGACCATCACCCGTTTCATAATCGCCGTGGCCTTCCTCGTGGGTATGGGTACAGCCGAGGCAAAAATCGTCGTGCCTCCGACCGGTTCAGTGATCGAAGTCGACCAGGCAACGCTCAAAACCGTGCTCGGTGCCTTTGAGCAGGCAGAAGAAGCCATCAAAACCCATGACCTCGACAAGGTCATGAGCATGTATGCTTCTCAATACAACTATCACGGGCTGAAGAAGGATGATCTCCGAAAAATCTGGAAAGAGCTTTTTGATGAGTATCAGGATATTGCCAGTACCCACCTCTTTACGAAGATAGCCAAGGTCGGAGCGGGTCGCGACGCTGTGCTGGAGGTCACCTGTACCGGCCACCTCTGGGCGAAATCAAAGACCAGCGGCCTCTATATCCCCATCGACAGTTGGCATGAGGAAATCCACTACCTCGTCCTCGAAGATGGAGCGTGGCGTCTTCGTGGCAATCTCGGTGAATCACCGCGCGTGCTTCCATTCGGGACTGCGCCACATCCGCTGTTTTGATGAATCGGATGGGAAAGGCTATGGCATGAGAGTCATCATCGGCGTCGACTGGTCGGATCAGGCATTCGCTGCAGTCGCCCAGACGTTCCAACTTTACCATCCCACCGATGTCACGTTGGTCCACGGCATCGAATTAGGGATGCTGGAGCATCCGTTCGTGGCCCAAGCGGGCAACGTGCAAGGGTACGACGATTTCCGCCGTGCAACGGTCGATTCAGGACGACAAGTCGTGGAACGTGCTGCTGCCATGGTCCCGGCGGAGATCACGTCGATCAGGAAGGTCAACGAGGTCGGCAATCCTGCTCAGCTCATCCTCGATAGTGCGAACAACCTATGCGCCGATCTGGTCGTGATCGGGGCTCGTGGGCGGAGCCGTCTGTCCGAAGTCGTTCTTGGCAGCGTATCCCATCGAGTACTGTTGCACAGCTCCCGCCCGACCTTGATCGTCAGAGGTGCGGCACGCAAGGTCAAACGGGTGCTCGT
Source organism: uncultured Nitrospira sp. (assembly GCA_902500805.1). Lineage (GTDB taxonomy): Bacteria > Nitrospirota > Nitrospiria > Nitrospirales > Nitrospiraceae > Nitrospira_D. Next base: position 3,325 of record CABVSA010000151.1, read on the forward strand.
TGCTATTGAGGATCGAGACGATGCCGAACGAGTCGTCCGATGGCTGACGCAGTATCCATTCGTCGATCCCGTCGAACTGTGTGTGGTCCATGCCGTCGTCCCGATCGGGGTTCATGAGCCCTATGTTGGACCGGAAATCAGCGCCTGGCTGGACGATGTGCAACGGTATGCGGAGGAGCTTGTCAAATCGACCGCCGGCAAACTTTCGAATTCTCAATATACCGTGACCACGAAGGTCGTCCAGGGGAATCCCGTCGCCGTGATCGAACAGGAGGCGAAGGATATGGATTTAGTGGTCGTGACCTCTCATGGACGAAAGGGGATTTCCCGCTTCCTCTTGGGAAGTGTCTCCCATGCGGTTGTGCATCATGTCACCTGTCCGGTGTTGGTCCTACGGTGAAAGGATTGAAGATGAAGACGATACTGCTCTTCGCGATGGCACTCATTTCCGTCTCGACTTCTATGGTTTTTGCTCAAGTGATCCGAGGAGATGCGAAAGCCGGACAGGCTGTGTATGAGCAACAGTGCCTCCGTTGTCATGGAGCCAAACTTGACGGGAACGGTCCAGACAGCAAGGACTTAGTCATCCCGCCGGCCAACTTCCAATCCCAAAAGAGTCGATCCAAGACCGATTGGGAACTCTTGGTGGCAATATCCAACGGCGTGCTGTTCAGCCCCATGCATGGCTTTCGAGGGAAGCTGACGGATCAGCAACTGCTGGATGTGCTCTCCTACATTAGGTCCGTCGCACAACCGGATCTCACCAGTTAACGTAGGGTGTCGGTCCAGCTCACAAAGCAATTATGCTTCCTGCCTCGCCTCGCGATACCACTGTTCATCCTTCTCCTCTTTGGCTGGGCAAGTGCTTGGTCTGGAGAAAGGAATCCCGACATCGAGGTGTTCGTCCGAGCCGGATGCCCGCATTGTGAAGCGGCAAAGATCTTCCTCGACGACCGTCGACGTGAGCGCCCCTCCCTTCAGATTGTCCTCTACGACATCGCTGCGGACTCCACTGCGCGGCAGCGACTGGCAACCTTGGCAAGGGATCGCGGCATCACCACGATCGGCGTGCCGACCTTCCTCATCGGCTCAGAGGTGATCATCGGATTTCAGTCGGCCGACACGACCGGTGCTGAGATCCGCGCCAAACTGGATCGCCATGCACAAGATACCATCTCACATCCAGCTGTCGAGGGCATCGACGCGGGATGGTTCGGACGGCTTCGCGTTCAGGAGCTCGGCCTTCCGCTCTTCACCCTTCTCATCGGGCTACTCGACGGCTTCAATCCTTGCGCCATGTGGGTCCTGCTCTTTCTCCTGTCGCTGCTGGTCAATCTGCACGATCGGCGCAAGATGGCGCTCATCGCCGGCACTTTCGTCGCTGTGAGCGGGTTGTTCTACTTCGCCTTTATGGCCGCTTGGCTGAATGTGTTCCTTTTGCTCGGCTTCTCACGCGCGGTCCAGATCACGTTGGGCAGCGTCGCGCTTCTCGTGGGGGCGGTCAATATCAAGGACTTCTTTGCCTTCCATTCAGGTCTCTCGCTCAGCATTCCCGAATCCGCGAAACCCGGACTCTACGCCAGAATTCGCCACATCCTTCAAGCGGAATATCTCGCCGGGGCCTTGGCGGGCGTCGTCGTACTAGCCGGCCTTGTTAATACGATTGAATTACTCTGTACAGCAGGATTTCCAGCGGTCTACACCCAGATTCTCACGATGCAACAGTTGCCCACCTGGCAATACTATGCCTACCTCGGCCTGTATAACCTGGCCTATATTTTCGATGATACCCTCATGGTAACGATCGCGGTGATCACGTTGAGCCGAAGAAAATTACAGGAACAAGCCGGCCGCTGGTTGAAACTGGCCAGTGGTCTCGTGATGGCAGGCCTTGGAGCAGTCTTGCTTCTCCAGCCTGAGTGGTTGCTCTGAAAGAGCACCTCACCTAAACACCACAGCGTGCTGCTGCGGCCATCTTTGGTGTTGGTGCGCCATCCCATCACCACGCTCATCGGCCCCCACGCAGCGGAGATGATCCGTGGAGTCAAACGGTATCGAAGCTATTTGTCGTGGATGCCAGGCCTGGATCTTTACTGCTCCGGATGCGGGTCTTTTCTGATCAGCGCGAGGTAGAGGAGCGTATCGGCGAGATCTTGGTCGGTCATGGTGGTGTCGGGAAACATACCGGTGCCGGGATGGCCCTCCCGGATGGCCCGAGTCCGTTCCTGGTTGCTTTTGAGGCGCAAGACATCGGGGTTCCGTAAATCGGATGGAGGAGGATTCAGTTTCGCGATGAGCTTAGCCGTGTCCGCTTCCACCCGTGGTGTCCGATACAAGTACCCGTCGATGCCGTGACAATAGTAGCAGACACCCTTGCCGTTGAAGATGTCTCGCCCCCGCAAGATATTGCCCTTTAGTTTCCCGCTCGGTTGAGCAGCCGGAGATTCTGCCCAGGTGTCATGAGCTAAGTTTACTGTCTCCATTCCCAACCAACCCACGAGCAGAACACTGAATGTATTCACCCAGGCTTTCTTGTTCATTTGGTTTGGTTTGCTTGGTCTATCTGGTCCGTCTCGTTGCGTTGGCCATTTAGTTTCCCTGAGTCAATCAAGGCACTAAACCAGAGAGACCGGGCTCGTGAAACTCGTCAGTGCCCACCGCAGCAAGCATTACCCCGGTCTTCCGGAATCGTCTTCATCGTGGTGAAGATCGTGTCGCGCTCGTCCGCATTGGTGACGTTATCAATGGCAGGATAGAGGGCCTTCTCTTCCTTTCTATTGTGAGAGCCCAAGAGGTTGAGCAAAGCCTGCTCCT
>CABVSA010000152.1 GCA_902500805.1 uncultured Nitrospira sp.
AGACTCCTGAGCACGATTGAAGGAGTGGCCTCCAGTCAGGCCACCGTCCTGATTCATGGCGAAAGCGGAACGGGCAAGGAGTTGCTGGCACGGTTTATCCATTTGCGAAGTCCACGAGCCCATCGACCGTTTATTGCAGTGAACTGTGCCGCGCTTCCCGATGGATTATTGGAAAGTGAACTCTTCGGTCATGAGCGAGGTGCCTTTACCGGTGCCGTTATCCGAAAAGTCGGGAAGTTCGAGATGGCTCACACCGGCACCCTCCTTTTGGACGAAATCAGCGAAATGAATCTGGCCCTCCAGGCGAAACTGTTGCGCGTCTTGCAGGAGCGTGAGGTGGATCGGATTGGCGGGCGTGACCCGGTTCCCGTCAATATTCGTGTCATCGCCACGACGAATCGTGTGCTCTATCGGGAGGTTGAGCAAGGCCGCTTTCGGGAAGATCTCTATTATCGATTGAACGTCTTTCCTGTGACGGTGCCACCGTTACGCGAGCGAGTCGTCGATATTCCCATCCTCGCGCGCCATTTTGTGAACCAATCGGCGATGAGAAACGGCTTGACTCCCCCGGTCCTGTCGGCTGGTGCTCTGGCACATTTACAACGGCTGCCCTGGAAGGGAAATGTGCGCGAGTTGGAGAACGTGATGGAACGAGCGCTGTTGTTGGCCGGCCAGGGCGCGATCTTGTCGGAACATTGTCCTCCTGAACGGAGCGAGGAAGTCACCATCCCGTTTGTGCGTGCAGCGCAACCGGCCAATGGATCGTTGTGGGAGATGGAGCGAGAGCTGATTTTCAAGACCTTGGCGCGCGTGAAGGATAATCGGACGCATGCAGCGAAAGAGTTGGGAATCAGCATTCGCACGCTCCGCAACAAACTCCGGGAGTATCGGGAGGGTGAACACAGGGCGGCCAGTTCGCCGGGAGGGTAGCCAGAATTGCCGATGGGCAAATTTGTTCCAGGTAATCCACGTGCGGGACCGAGTGCTGAAGAGGCGGGAGGGCTGAACCAAGGACGTGTGGCCTGGAGCTGCGCCGGCGGGTGACGTGTACACAGGGAGACCGGCACCCAGGTTGCAGGGATGATGGGGGGTCACACTAAAAGGAGTACGCAGCATGACGATCTTTGATCGAACAATGCGGTTGCTGGAGCGCACGCTTGACCTTCGCAGTGGTCGGCAACGGGTCATCGCCTCAAATCTCGCCAACGAAGAAACGCCGGGGTACCGTGCCTCCGAGCTGACGTTCATGGATCAATTACAGTCGGCACACAAGGGCCGTCTCCCCATTGTTCTGGCGGCGACCCAGTCTCGGCATTTTGGTCTCAGAGGGGCGGAGGGAGTGCAGGCGGTGACCGGAAAGCTCAATGAAGTGCCGGCCGGAGACATTCCGCTCGATGCTAATTCGGTCAATCTCGAATTGGAGATGGCGAAGTTGTCTGAAAACGTCATGCAGTATAACGCTGCTGCCACCATCCTTTCGAAGAAGTTTCAAGGGCTATTGAATGCCATTCGGGAGGGACGATAAACGAAGTGTTGTGCCTTCCACGACAGGAAGGCAGCCGACGAATCATTCTTGATACCTAGGAGGTTCACCATGGAGATGTCCGATAGTCTGGCTGTTTCGGTATCCGGGTTAGATGCCCAACGGCGACGACTCAACGTCATTGCCAGCAATCTCGCCAACGCGCAGTCGACGAAAACGCCGTCGGGCGGTCCGTATAAGCGGCGGGACGTGGTTTTTCGATCGACGGCAGTTCCCAGTGCATTTCAGCGATCGTTTCGGCAGGTGGCCGTGGGCCCATCGGCCCATGCGCTTGAAGGGGTTTCTGTCTCACGGGTGCAAGAAGATCCCAAGCCCGGGCAACTGATCTATGATCCGCACCATCCGGATGCGGATCCAAAAGGATTCGTCCGGCTTCCCAACGTCAATGTGATGGAGGAAATGGTGAATATGATCGGGGCGTCGCGTGCGTATGAGGCAAATGTGCAGGCGATCAACGCGACACGCGCGATGTGGAACAAGGCGCTGGAAATCGGGAGGTAATGATGGGACAGATCACTGGTGTGGCATCCGGTATCGCTCCGATTGTCGATGTGGCATCGAGTGGATCCACGGGCGCGACGGGAAAAACAGGCGGTCCGGGGTTTCTCGATTCGCTCAAGTCGGCGATCGGCAATGTCAACGATGCGCAAAAAGAAGCTGGTCGAGCGGTCGATGCGCTCATGACCGGAGATACGCAAGATATTCATCGGACCATGGTTGCGCTGCAGCAAGCGGACGTGTCGTTTCAATTGATGATGCAGGTCCGAAATAAACTCGTGACCGCTTACGAGGAAATTCAGCGGATGCAAATCTGATCGGTCATGTCGGTTGACGAGTAAGGGGTGGGCATGTTCTCCAAGTTCTCTATCAATCAACGGATGATCATCCTTGTCGCCTTGGCGGGGTCCATTGCCGGTCTGATCGCCATCGCCTTGTGGACACAACAGCCTGATCTGCAAGTGTTGTTCACTAATCTTGGCAGCGAAGACGCCGCTGCCATCATCGACAAGCTCAAAGAGACCAAGGTGCCGTACGAGACGACCGGAGGCGGATCAACGGTGCTGGTGCCGAGTGACCAAGTGCACGATTTGCGTTTGCAACTCGCGACTCAAGGCATTCCCCGTGGCGGTGGAGTTGGATTCGAGATATTCGACAGAACTTCGATCGGAATGTCCGAATTTGTGCAGAAGCTCAATTATCGTCGCGCGTTGCAGGGCGAATTGGCGCGAACCATCGCTCAGATGCCGGAAGTGGAACGGGCGCGCGTCCATCTGGCCATGCCGGAGCGACGACTATTCGCGAGTGAGCAGGAGAAGGCGAGAGCGTCCATCATCGTCACGCTTCGTGGTGGGCAGCAACTTTCGCCATCGCAGGTACAGGGAGTCATCCATTTGGTCTCGAGCAGTGTGGAGGGGCTTCAATCTCGCGATGTGACCGTGGTGGACGGACACGGGCGTCTCCTGTCGGCGACGGTGACGGATGAGACGGCCGGGCTGAGCAATACGCAACTCGATTATCAGCGCAGCATCGAAAAGGATATCGAGACGCGTATCCAAACGATGTTGGAACGGATCGTCGGACCCAATAAGGCCGTTGTTCGCGTGTCGAGTGTCGTGGATTTCAGAAAAGTCGAAACGACGGAAGAACGATATGATCCGAATAGCCAGGTGGTGAGAAGCGAACAGCGTGGCCAAGAAAAGTCCAATGGGAGCAACGGGGTTGGTGGCGGTGTGCCAGGCGTTCAGTCGAATGTACCACCCGGGACGGATGTTGAGCCGGCCCAAAGCAGTTCGAACAGCAGCCAAACGAAAAACGAAACGGTCAACTATGAGATCAGCCGCACCGTGTCGAAAATTGTGGAACCTGTCGGTGCCATCAAGCAGCTGTCTGTCGCGGTGTTGGTCGACGGGGTGTATGAAGCTGCAAAAACCGGAGAAGGTCAGACGGGGGAGGCGCCCGCTGTGGCACGAAAGTATCTCCCACGATCGGAAGAGGATCTCAAGCGGATCGAAGACATCGTCAAAAAAGCGATGGGCTTTTCGGCTGATCGACAAGATCAGGTGCAAGTTGTGAACGTGCAGTTCGGGACCGAGACTGAGGAACCGCAGGCAGGGACGGCGGAAGTCGCATCGGAAGGGTTGAAACCCTGGATGCCCTATCTTCGATACGGAGTGGGGATACTTCTCTTCGCGGTGATTCTCATGTTTGTCGTGCGGCCGTTGCTCGCCATGTTGGGGACCAACATGGAACAGACACAGGCAGAGGCGTCCGTGGCCGAGCTTTCTGGCGGGACTTCTGGGGGTGCAACGACCTTGGCGGGCGCTCCGGATCGAGCGCAGATTATTGATATGGCCAAAAAGAATCCTGATGCCACGGCTGTCGTCGTCAAAGAGTGGCTGAAAAGTCCAACCTAGAGTCTGGCGATGGCAAATACTCTGACCGGTGAACAAAAAGCGGCGATTTTGCTTCGGGCGATCGGCGAAGAAGCGGCCGCCCAAGTCATGAAGCAACTGGACCCGAAGGAGATCAAGAAGCTAGGAAGCTTCATGAGCGGGACCGCTCAGATTTCCCGAGAGGACGAAGAAGTGGTCATTTCTGATTTTCAGGCGGCGAGCGCAGCGGGAGGCGTGCAATTCCAAGGACGAGAGTTCATCAAAACCGTCCTGACTAAAGCACTGGGAGCAGACAAGGCGGCGCGGATCATTGAGTCCATGACGCAGAAAAACTACCCTGGAATTGAGGCCTTGAAGTGGGTCGACGTGAAAACGCTTACGCAAATGTTGAAGATAGAGCATGCCCAAACCGTCGCCGTCATCCTGGCGCATCTGGAGAGCGACCAGGCCGGCCAGGTCCTGGCCTCGCTTCCGGAGGACATGCGCGGGGATGTGGCGCTTCGGCTTGCAACCATGGAAGAGGTGCAGCCGGATGTGCTGGAGGAACTAAGCGATACGCTACAAGAAACATTGTTGGCAGGCACAGGGGTCGGTGCACATAGTGTCGGTGGCACCGAGGTGATCGCCAATATTCTGATGCGAATGGATAAAACGAATGAAGGCGGCATCATGGCGCGCATTACGGAGAAAAGCCAAACGCTTGCCGATAACATTCGGGCATTGATGTTTGTATTCGACGACATGGTGAAAGTGGATGATCGTGGAATCCAGGAGCTCATGAAGGAAATCAGCAAGGAAGATTTGCCGGTGGCGCTGCGCGGCGCCAATCCGGAAGTGAAGGACAAGTTCTTCAAGAATATGTCGAGTCGTGCTGCGGAAATGCTGAAGGATGATATGGAAGCCAGGGGACCGGTCAAAGTATCAGATGTCGAAAAATCGCAACAAAATATTCTCAAGGTCTGCCGAAAGCTGGAGGACGAAGGCCGTATTGTCATCGCCGGTGTCGGAGAGGAGATGCTCTAGTGGCGGCCGCGGCTATGCCGTCGATGTCTTCTCAACGGCAAGGACTTTCCAGAGTCCAGGGGTCGGTCCTTGTCGTCGATGATGAGGAAAGCATTCGGAATCTCTTCCTTGAACTCTTTAAGTCCGAGCGCATCAATGTCCGTGTTGCCAGTTCGGGACAGGAAGCGGTGGCGATGGTCAAGCAGATTGTGCCGACGCTGCTGATTGTTGATGTCTTGCTGCCGGATGGCGACGGCATCGCCGTTCTGGAAGAAGTACAGAAACTCGACAATCGGATCATTGGAGCGGTCATGACCGGGGCCGCGACCATCGAGCTTGCTGTGCGAGCGATGAAAGCCGGGGCTGTCGAGTTCTTTCTGAAGCCGTTTCAGACCGAGGTGGTCATTGCGACAGTCCGGCGTTTGTTGGCGATGCATCAGGCGCGAGGGGAGAATTCGGTGGTGAAGCATGCAGCCGTTCGGTCCGGGGCGATCCGACTACAGAATGCGCCCTTTCACACGTTTGACGAGGGGGGAATGTTTCGCGGAGCCGATGGGCCCGGGGAATACGAACGTGGGTTGGCGGAAGGGCGACGACTCGTCGAGGATGAACGGCGACAAGCCTTGGCCGTACTGACCAACGCGGCCCGACAGTTTGACATGGCGCGAGGAACGGTACGGCAGACCATGGAAGCGGACGTGATCGAATTGGCGTTTCAAGTGGCTTCCAAAATTCTTCATGAGTCGGCCGAATCGTGCCGGGAGCAGATCGTTGTTCAGGCCAAGGCCGGGATCAATGCACTCCGGGACGCGGAGAGCGTGGTGATCCAAGCACATCCATTGGATGCCGGCGTCTTGGAAGCGGCCAAGGCCGAGCTGGCAGGACAGCGGGACACCCCCTTCGTCATCAATGTCGAAGCGGTTCCATCGCTTCCACGGGGAAGTTGTCTGTTGCATACCAGTACGCGATTGGTGGATGCCTCCCTTGAGACGCAGTTGGCTCGGTTGGGGCAGGCGGTGCAGCATGGGGTGCCTCATGAGTCTTAGTCATCTGCTTGAGCACATCGAACCCATCGAGATCTCCGGCCGGGTGGC
>CABVSA010000153.1 GCA_902500805.1 uncultured Nitrospira sp.
CCGTTGTGGTGTTTTCAATTCTGGTGCAAGGGCTGACGATCAACCGACTGTTGGGAGCGAGGCAAGAGCATTCGCAAGCAGTGTAGTAGGGTCAATAAGAAGGACACGCTTGTCGTCGATTAGCGCCCTCATGAGCTGTTCTTCAGGCCGTTCGGCCTTCCACTCCCATTAACCTCGCCGTTCACACACTTCTCCTGCCGATTACTTGTAAACCACGAGCGTGTCACACGTCGACCGAGCCAGGATATGATGCGTGACACTCCCAAGGAATACGTCTTCGAACCAGGATTGCCCGTGCTTGCCGATCACGATGAGGTCGGACAGAAGCTCCTCCGCTTTGGCCAAAATCACAGGAGAGGGATCGCCACGTTCAACGCTATAGGAGACCCTGTTCGAGTCGATCTGGGATTCCCGGATCAGCTCGAACATCCGCTGCTCTGCAGCCTGTTGTTCCTCTTCGCAGTATCGGCGAATCCCGGACTCTGACGCACCGACAATCTGGAGTCTCCCTTCAAAAGGAATGCGGAACACGTGCAAGAGCGTCATGTGGGCGAGAGGAGCGATCCGGCTTGCCATGGTCAAGGCGGAAGCAGAATACGGCGAAAAGTCGACCGGCACAAGCACGTGCTGATACCGTGTCTTCGGGGGAGACTTCACCACCAGCACCGGTCGCTTGCACGCACTCAGCACACGTTCTGCCGTCGTGCCGAGCATCAGATCATGCAGAGAGCTCTCTCCATGAGCGCCGAGGACAAGCAAATCGGCGGACTCCATCGCTGACAGGATTTCGGTGTGTGCGTGGCCGGTCTTGACGTCGGTACTCCCCAGCACCCCTGTGTTCAGACTGATGTCTGCGGCGACTTCGTTCAGCATCCGGCTGGCATCGTCGACCAGCTTGGCTTCCACCTCAGTCGGCGCCTGGAACAATCGTCGCAGATCACTCAAGGCTGAACGGCTCATGACATGGATCAGGCTGAGATTTACACACTGTTCTTTGGCAACGATCGCGGCTCGTTCTGCTGCACACCGGGCTCCATCGGAAAAGTCGGTTGCCACCATAATGGACGTCATCGGTGTCATAGAGAGTTGTCCTTTGTGAGACCAGTCAACGCATTACCCTTGGCTTGACTTGTGAACGACGGGGTTTGACTCCGTTGATCCAAGCACGGATCACAATTGTCTCCTATGCATCACAAGAAAAACCAGCGCGCCAAGCGGCACTACCCTGGATCACGTTAGGCGCATCAACTGAGTGGACCAAGGTTCCTACAATCATGAACCGGTATAGATAGAACAATGTGAATATTGTCTGCACGAGGATGGTGTGTGCAAGGTCATGACTAGGGCGATATTACTGAGGAGAACGCTAAATGGTGCGCATCTTGATTCTTGGAATGCCTATAAACAAAGGGTTTTGCGACTTTGCCAGATGAACAGTACGCACTATTTGGTGGTCGGCTCAGTAATGATCGCAAGCCTTCCAAATCCATCGATATGTACGAGGGAGTATCATTCATGTCAGGCATGGTCAGTACCAACTCCGGGCGGTCAGGCGTACCACTCTGACGGCTCACGCCAAACAGATCGCTGCAGTGGCCGCCGCATGCAGAACAGGATGATTCATGGCCGCTTCTTGAAGAGTGTATGCCTCTACGTGCTGAGCCTGTTTTCAACGAGGCGGATAGAACCTTACTGTTTCAATGTCCGGATGTACGCCAGTACATCATGTACCTGTTTATCGGAAAGCCGTAACTTCCACGAGGGCATCACCTTGCTTGGGCGCCCGTCGTGAATGGTTTTGATCAAGTCAACATTCAGCTTGCGTTGGGTGGCGGCAGAAGATAAGTCAGCCACCTCGGCTCCAGCAATCTCAAGCCCGTCGCCTTTCCCGCGTGGTCCGTGACAAAGGACACAGTGTTGTTCAAAAAGACTCTTCCCACTCCGCGGATCTGAGCCAAGGATGATGTCTTGCTTCGGAGCAGCTCGCTCTTGAGCTGACATTGCGTCTAGGGATGTCAGCACCACCACTCCGGTGGCACTCATCAGGCACGTCACCACCGACCAGATTGTCCAGTTGGACATTATGGATACCATAAAAGTCCGTCCTGCCATCGTTGGCCTATTCGCACGTTCGTTCATGTGCACACTCATGCTCCTATCGAGAGGCTACGCTGTCGAGCAGATCACGACAGAATTCTAGAACGATCAGGTCATTCGCCGTTCTGTACCTCCACCACACGCTTTATCGTGGAAGCTATCATATGCTCAATCGGATGATTCACGACCTCTCTGTTTCGTCCAGTTGACGTGGCACTTGCCGTGCAAAGCTATGGGCTTCTCATCGGATCGCGGTTCACGTCCTTCAAGTTCTTGAGCATCGGCTCGCCCTGCGTTCTGCTTCCCCACCAGGGATCAGGTCTATCGGAGTGGCCATCGACGCTAGAGGGGATATCGAATGACGGACCGAGCGGTGTATCGTAAGACCGCATCCCCTTCCCGGATATGGCTGAATCGCTTCCACGATCGCGTTCTGACTCGCGTGTGTCCCTGCCTCTTCCCAACGTCAGACCGAAAGCGTCATGGAAGGTCGGGGAGTCTATGCGGTGGATCAACGAATTCTGGTCAATCACACGGAGGTCAATGGTGTGGCGGTCGCGCCATTGGGAGTATGTCGACCAGTCGGCTGACACGACAGCCGGTCCGATGAGCCATCCCAGGATCATCAGAGAAACATAGATCTGTCTCATCGCAATGCTCCTTTCAACGGCACCTCCTCCTTCACAGAATCGGTGGGATCGTCAAAGATAGCGCCGCACTCTATACAGCGGACCTGTCCCGTCTTTGCACCTTGGGGAGTGAGAATGTCAGCAATCAGGCGACGGTGCCTACAATGACGAGTCGATCTGAGCGAAGCGAGCAAGGGTGATTCTCCGTGGGCCGTTATCGTCATGATTGCCTCGCATGGGATGCGTCGGTGACCGGGGATCCAGCCACCGACTTCGTCGATCTTCGTTAGGGAGTCGTTTGCATCGCGTACTTGATGCCACGCGCCTCTTCCACATGAGCCCTCAAGAGGGGCAAGGTCCTGGCGATCCAATGGAGCACGTCCAGATCCTCCACCGCCTGCATGTGTTCTTCGAATTCATTCGCGCTGTTCTGATGATCCCGCAGGATGTAGGCCATATATTCTCGATCGAACGCATGCCCAGTGAGCTGCGAGAACTCCTTGACCTTTTGCTTATGCTCCTCGTTTAACTCCGAAGAGAGTGGAACACCCTTGGTGGTCGCCAACCCTTGGACCTCTTCGTTCAGCCTCTTGTGGGCGCCGGCCAGTTGCAGGCCGAATTGTCGTACGCGCGGGTTGGCTCCTCGGTCCCCAGCCAGCTGTCCCAGCGCTGTTTTCGCCTGGTGCATCTCTGCGGCTTTTTTCAGGCATGCGACGGTGTGGGGTTTGGCCTCCGGCTCGGCTGCAAGCAGCCCGATGGCTGGGATGATAGCCATTGCGGTGGCTGTCACAAGACTGATGACCATGGTGCGAATCATGAACTCCTCCTTTTTGGTGAACGATGCGGCCCAATATCCGGCCTGTTGTCGTTCTGGTACTCTAGATGTTCACGCTTTCGGCTGGAACTAGAGAACTACCTGGTTCTCAATACGGGATCACCGGGTCGGACTGTCGCAAGGCACTTGTCCTATTCCAATTCCAAGGGGCAGCCGATAGCAGTTCCGGATGGGTTACATCGGGCCTCGAATGGATCGGTGTCCATGATGAGCGACCGGATGTGGATAGCCCGCAGGTTATTCAGCAAGGCCGCAGCGAATGAAAAGGGAATCGTGAACTGTTTTTATCCGTCCACCCATCGCAGGTATGAACAGGCATCTGTTCAGGCCGTATGGTGAGCCTCTGAGCGGCGCGAGCCAGCCGCTGGCCGCCTGTGTCGACAGCCTACCAGGTAAATGTGCGGCGCACTCTGGGTGATCTCCCAGTGGTCAGGTGACAAGTAATTTCGTTAGGGTGCACGCGCCTAACAGGAGATCGATGCACTCTGCTCCCCATTTGGCGATCTGAACAGGGCTTCTTCCTACTTCTTCTTGAGATGCCGTATTATGGATTCCTTAGTTGTACTGAGGGAACCATGTCGGAGGTGTGCGAGTCGTCTGCTTGGTGGTGCGTCCCATGTGGCGAACGGATTAATCCGCTGATTGTCGTGAGGTGAGACATGGACAGCCAAGGCTCGCGTAGAAGCGCAAGAAGGAGAGGCAAGAAGTGGAGAGACGACCGGAGGACGATGTCAGCGGGAAGGGGCTCCGTGTATGGAATTCAATGGTCACAATGGCGATCGTCAGTGTCCTCATCACGACCTGTGGCGTAGTGTCCGCATCGGCCCAGGGGGCAGGCACTGACGCTCACGGCCAGGAACGATCCTCTCACGAGTCTGAGATCGAGGCCTTGAAAGCCAGGGTCAAACAACTGGAGCAATCAGTCGAAGCCATCAGGACAAAGGAACTGCCGCTCGATGAACCGCTTATGCCTGGAACTCCAACGGAGGTTCCAGCTATTGAGCGCGAGCGTGAGCTGGTCTCAGAAGATGCGTATGCGGATGCACGACCGGATAATGCGCCATTTGATCCGGCCCTTCGTGGATTCTTCCGCTTTCCTGGTTCCCATACCCTAATGCGGGTAGGGGGCTACATCCGGACTGATGCGATTTATGATGTGAGTCAGCTGGGAAATATTAATCAATTTCGAACCGAGTCGATTCCGACGCCGAATCTCGATGTCTCAAACTACAATATGGCAGCAAGAGCCTCGCGCATCAGTTTTGAAACCAGGACCGACACTCGTTGGGACGTTTTGCGGACCTACTTCGAGATTGATTTTGTCGGCCCTGGAAATAGTACCAATCTACGTCTGCGTCACTTCTACGGGCAGTTGAAAAATCTCCTGATCGGACAATCCTGGTCGACGTTCCACGATTCTGATGTGATCCCGGAAACGGTCGACTTCAATGGGCCCAATTCCTGGATCTTCCACTTTAATCCCCAAGTGCGATATACGCACCGCTTGGCCAAGAGGCACGCGGTGTCGATCTCGGCCGAGCAGCCTTCTTCCGGGACTCCGTCGACGAACCCCGTCACGGCACAAGTGGTCTCGTCCACCAGTCCGCTCCCGGATGTCGTGGTGCGCTATCGCTATGAAACCGATGATTATCACTTCAACACCGCAGGGCTCTTTCGATCGGTCGGTGGGGTCACGAGTTCCGGGCAATCGGATCATGTATTCGGATATGGGGTGATGGCATCCGGACTTGTCAGGCTATGGGGTCGAGACAACGTAGTGTTTCAAGCGGTGTATGGAGAAGGGATCGCTCGCTACTTCAACGACACGAAGGGCCTCAGTCTTGACGCCGGCTACGAAGCCTCGGGCGCGGTGAACGCGCAGCCGCTCTATGGAGGCTACGCGGCCGTTCAACATTTCTGGAATGAACATTGGCGGTCCACGGTGACGTATGGCTACCTGCAAGTGAGTACCACAGACCGGTCTCCCGTCGATACTTACAAGAGAACGCAATACCTCGATTGCAATCTGATGTATAGCCCCGCAGAAGGCATCACGATCGGTGGAGGATTTCTCTGGGGGCAACGTGTCAACAAGAACGATGTATCGGGGGAGGGGGTCAGGATCAATTTTCTGGTGAAGTATGATCTGGTCAGGCTGCAACAGGACATGAGAAAAGTGTTGCCGTTTTAGGAGGCTTGTCTTACCCATTCATCCGTATCAGCCTGGGGGGGGAACATGCTGTCTTATTCATGCACGTCGGCCGGTAGGAGTTCCGGATGAGCATTTCGCAAGCTGGAACTCAAGAACCGACCAC
>CABVSA010000154.1 GCA_902500805.1 uncultured Nitrospira sp.
GTTTGTGCATCGATGAAGCGATGCACAAACTCGCTTGCCTCTCCTCATGCTGCAGAGTTGCCGTGGAGCTGACCTGGCCATGCTATAGGCCATGACACCTCCTTTCACGTCCTCACACGGTAGATTTCTGCCCGTGGATCGGACAGCGTCAACAACCTGCGAGTAATGCTTAAGGAGAGGAAATGGTCTGAGAAGGGGGCAAACACCCTTCTCAGACCAAGATGGTATGAAGTGGAGCCCCACGGCTTGATCCATCCTCCGTAGCAGACTACTGCGGAGGACGGGCAGCCGTGGTCCCTCTTGTGTCTTCGGCGGAACCCGCCGAAGCGCGTCCTCCTTCGCCAAGGCTTCGGAGGACACCCACTGCGCATTCCTCCACAGCTTGACAGCTGTGGCTTCCTGCGTAGATGGGTGAATAGACATCCGATCCGGGATCTCGGAGGCTTCTGTCAGGAGATAGCTGCGTTGATTCATCTCCCCTTTCCGTTCTTTCGCAAGCCCTACGGCATCTTTTTCGATCGTTAGGTCCAGTACGGAGGGAGAGGATCAAAGGCGCAGATTCCCTCGAACCTTCGTTTCTAGTACGAAATAGCAATTCCGTAGTCCTCACGATAGCCTGACTGCTGTGTCACTACGGTAGGTCCTTCATAGCTCGTCCAAATTGTCTAGCTGGATAGACGGCTCTGAGGATATTCTCCCCACATCTTCGATCAGTGGTCCTGGTCATTGCCAAGAACCGCGGATGTAGAGAGTCGTCAGTCGGATAATTTCGGCGGCCTAAGCACGATAGTTGCTCAGTTACGGTGATACGCCGCGATCAACACATGCTTGATGAGGGAACAAGTCATCATTCAAGAGGGAATGAACTATGCAGCTAACGATCGTCTGTTCACAGATATTGCGAGTAAGTCTCATCGCATTACTCCTCAGCGTATCGGCACTGCCGGATGCGAGAGCGGATGCCGTCACTGAATGGAACGAGAGGGCTGGTGAGATCGTGGTGAAGGCTGGTTTGGGACCGTTGCCTGCGGAGCGCGTGTTAGCAATGGTCCAAGCCTCGGTCTATGAAGCGGTGAATGCCATCACACGGCGGTATCCCGTCAGCGATGTGAAACTGGAGGCGGCCCTTGGGGCATCAGTGGAAGCAGCGGTCGCAGCGGCGAATCATGCCATGTTGGCGAAGCTGGTTCCATCTCAACAGGCAATCATCGATCACGCCTATCAGACTGTCCTGACTACAATCGCCGATGGACCAGCCAAGTCCAATGGTGTCGCTGTCGCTGAAAAGGCAGTCGCGGCCGTTCTGGCGAGGCGTGCGAATGATGGGGCTGCGGCAGGGGAGTCCTATCGTCCACATACGAGTGCAGGAACCTATGTGCCTACGGTGATACCGGAAGCGCCACAGTGGAGGCATCGCACACCCTGGTTGATGACGAACCCGTCGCAATTTCGTCCGGGGCCACCTCCGGACTTGGGCAGTGAAGTATGGGCGCGTGACTATAATGAGGTGAAAGCGCTTGGTGGAAAGCGGGGTCAACAGCGGACTGCGGAGCAGACAGAAATTGCCCGTTTCTGGGAAGAGGTCATGCCGCCAATCTATCATGCCATTGTGCGTTCAGTTGCGAATACTCCAGGAAGAGACATCACGCGGAATGCACGCTTGTTTGCCGCCGTGACGCAAGCGTCGGATGACGGCTTGATTGCGGTGTTTGATGCCAAATATCACTACGGTTTCTGGCGACCTCTCACTGCCATTCGTAACGGCGACATCGATGGGAACGATGCGACCGAACGGGATGAGTCCTGGGTGCCGTTCATTGAGACTCCCATGCATCCGGAATATCCCTGCGCACACTGCATCACCTCCGGTGCCGTGGGGACGGTGTTAAAGGCAGAGATCGGTCAGGAGCCAACACCGGTGCTCACCACGAGCAGCCATGCAGCGGGTGATGCGATCCGCAGCTGGACTAATGTGGACGAGTTCATGCAGGAAGTGGCGAATGCACGGATCTATGATGGCGTGCATTATCGGAATTCCGGCACGGTCGGAACCGACATGGGGAGGCGGATTGCCCAGCTGGCGATTGAAAAATACCGACTGACACACAAATAGTGCCTATGGCTCTGTGATGATATGGCTGCTCGGTTTTTCTTCCCCTTCACCCCATTCCGCCACAGCCTGCGCCATCTCTTCTAATCGCAGCGCAGCTCGGCCAAACACGCTGTCGGGTGGGTAGGCCCCATCGAGTCCCCGTTCGCCGGCGGCGATGCCGGTGAGCAATTCCAGCGCTTCTTCAATGCTGTTCACGGCATACACGGCAAAGTGACCGGACTCGACGGCTTCCACCACATCGCGGCGAAGGGCCAAATGCTTGGTGTTGCGAGTGGGGATGATGACACCTTGCGTGCCGGTCAACCCTTTGCGTGAACAGGATTCGAAGAACCCCTCGATCTTTTCGTTCACCCCGCCGATCGGCTGGATTTCACCCAATTGATTGACGGAGCCGGTGACGGCCAGCCACTGATGGATCGGTAGATCGGCGAGGCTGGAGAGAATGGCGATGAGCTCGGCTACGGCGGCGCTGTCACCTTCCACTTCGGAATAGGTCTGTTCAAACGTCAATGAAGCGCTCATGGCAAAGGGATGGGACCCGGAGAATTTTCCGGCGAGATATCCGGCCAACGTCAGGACCCCCTTGCTATGGATCATGCCGGCCAGTTCCGCCTCCCGCTGAATATCGATCACGCCTTTGGTGCCGACGTAGGTACGAGCGGTGATTCTCGTCGGGCGGCCGAACGCGTAGTCGCCGAGCTCATGAACCGACAGTCCATTGACCTGACCGACCACGTCACCGTCGAGATCGATCATCAGCGTGCCTTCTTTAATTTCATCTTGGATCCAATGTTCCGCTAAGTTCGAGCGATGACGTTTGTGGGTGACGGCGGCATCGACATCTGCTCGCGTCACAAACGCATGGCCTTCTTTCTTCGCCCAATACCCCGCTTCACGGATGAGGTCGCTGACGAGACTGAGCCGGAGCGAGAGTCGATCGCGACGATCGGCAAAGCGAAGGCCTTGCCGGAGGATCTCCGCGACGGCATCCGCTCCGAAGTGTGGCAGTCCTTCTTCTCGACAGAGCCTCGCAATGAACCGGGCATATTGTCGGTCTTCCCGTTCGCTCCTTACGACTTCGGTATCGAAATCCGCCTTCACTTTGAACAGCTTCTCGAAGTCTTCTTCATAGGCTTGCAGCAGGTGGTACAGCATGGGCGGCCCAACCATGATGACTTTCACATTCACGGGGATCGGCTCCGGCCTCAGTCCCGCCGTGGAGAACCCGTAGAATTCACCGGGATCCTCGATCTTCCCCTCATTGGTCTTGATCACCCGCTTGAGCGCGTCCCACGAAAACGGCTGGCGCAGCATGTCCACTGCGTTCACGATCAGGTAGCCGCCGTTGGCTTGCAGCACGGCTCCTGCACGGATTTCCGTGAAGTCGGTGTACATGACGCCCATATGGGCCCGCCGCTCGATCTTGCCGATGAGATTGGTGTAGGTCGGGTGTGATTCATCGATGACGGGAGCCCCTTCCCTTGGGTCGCGTTGCACGATCAGATTGACAAGGAAGCGCGACATGTCGGGTCGCTTGAATTCCAAACCGGGAATGGCAATGGCGGGACCTTCCCGCGGCAGGAAATCCTTGTAGTGATGCACGATGTCGTCTCGAACATGTTCCAAGAATGTTGTGATGGCCGCCATATCCTGGTACGCCCGCCGCATCGTTTCATAACGGCCTTCCAGGACATTCGTGGCCAGTTGGCGGTCCAGATGGCGCTGTTGATGCTCGGCTTCCTTCTCAAGACCATGGATGCGGATATGGAATTCGCGGATTTTCCCTTCAAGCGTCTTGCGCCGTTCGGTTAAGCCTCGCTGCTCTTCCTCGGTCATCGCCTCCATGTCGGCATCCGTCATGGAATGGCCGTCCTTCAGCGGCGCAATCCCGAAACCGACCGAGGTTTCCTCAAAGCCGAATCCTTCTGTTCGGCTGTGTTCCGTTAATTCGTGGAAGAGGGCCTTTTTCTTGGTGTCGATGTCATCATGCAGCTTGGCCTTGGCATCGAGATATTTCTTGCTCTCGAATGCCAAGGGGATGTCACGTCGCAGTCCCTCGATGAATCCGGACATCTCTCGTTTGAATGACGCGCCCTGGCCGGCGGGCAGCGCAAGACAGGTTGGTCGAGAGGAGTCTTGGAAGTTGTTGACATAACACCAGTCAGCAGGAGCGGGAGCGGTCCGTGCCAGGTTCTTGACCATCTGCCGAAGGATGGTGGCTTTTCCTGTCCCGACAGGGCCGGAGACATAGAGATTGAATCCGGGACTCTTCATATTGAGCCCGAATTCCAATGCCTCCACGGCCCGCTCCTGTCCGATGATCTCCGTAAGCGGTTCGAGTTCGCCTGTATCCTCGAATCCGAGCTGACCGGGATCGATCGTTGGGGCCAGCATGGAGACGGGGACCTTAAATTTCTCGATGTTCATCCTAGGACACCTTGGCCGCGATCGGTTGCGGAAGCGCGACGACCGTGGCTTGCGGACCTTTGTCACCCTCCTCGATACCGAATACCACGTCGGTTCCATCTTCCAGTTGCTCAAAGGTGAGTCCCTGTAAGGCATTCGCGTGGAAGTAGACCTCACCGCCTCCGTCCTGAAGGATGAAGCCATAACGCGCATTCAAGAACAGCTTCGATACGACGCCGCGATGCGGAGGCATGGGTGGCAGACGTACCTCGGTCTTCGCGCGTTTTTCTCGATACTTGTGGAGTTCGATGTCGACAGCCTGAAAGGCGGACCTGATGGCTTCCTCGAAGGTCTTGTCTTCCTTGCGAGCCGTCAGGGTGTGGCGCCCGGGCAATGTGACCACAATGAGCGCTTCTGCTACGTTCGCAAGTTTCTTGTGGTGTCGATTCTTGGTCAAGGTGACTCGACCATGAATCACATCGTCGTGCCCGCGTTGGAGGTCTTCCATGCGGGATTCAATCTCGGTCTTCCAGCGAGGGGTCATGGCGACATTGCGGCTGTGAATTTCTAGCTCCATTCGTGCCTCCACATCGTGACAGTTCAGCTCCTCTTATCGATCGGAACTCGCAAACGATATGCCGATGGGACCAAGGCGAAGGGGGATCAGTAAATCAGCAACGGTTGGATGTTTCATCATCCGAGTCATTCCAGGCGATTCCAAGATGGGGTATTTGTCCACAGGACCACTCCGGCCGGTGTTGCGCAATGCGACAGCTCTTTGAATGGTGAAGGGTAAGGAGTGAGGCGTAAGGCGATAATGGGAGATGTGCCCATGGAACGCGATTTGCGTGAGGTGGATGCATGTCTGCATCGCGCAAGCAAACCATGGAACGCTACCTACAGACCCGTTTTGGGCCGGAGACGCGACTCTTGTCCTATGGAATCATCGGCAAGGAGAGTTCCAAGGGATCACAGAAGCGGTATGGGTATGGCACGCCGGTCAAATTGACCTTCCAAATTGGACGACGGGTTCAGTCAGCGGTGCTTGAAACGATGAAGCCTGGTCCGTTTGGGCATGAACATATGGCTGATCGTGCCCAGGCGATGCTCTGGGACTATGACTCCTATGGGCGGCTTCCACGACATGTCAAGGCGCTGGATGTTGGTGCGTTCAATGCCAAGCAGGAGCTTTGTTCTCTTGCCGAGGCTCAAGAATTCTTCGTGCTGAACGAATGGACTGATGGCGCAAGCTATCATGCGGATCTTGAGCGATTGGCGAAAGGTGGGGTGCTCCGTAAGCTGGATCGACAACGCGTGGTCGCGCTGGCGCGGTACCTGGCACAGATCCATGCCAA
>CABVSA010000155.1 GCA_902500805.1 uncultured Nitrospira sp.
CCGCGCTGTTTCATTTTCTGACCCATTCCTGCTTCAAAGCCTTGCTCTTCCTTGCGGCTGGGTCCGTGATCCACAGCCTCCACCACGAACAGGACATTTTCAAGATGGGCGGTCTTCGTCGGCATCTTCCCTGGACCTTCTGGACGTTTTTGATCGGCGCCGCAGCCATGTCCGGTGTCCCCCTCATCACATCCGGGTTTTACAGCAAAGATTGGATCCTCTGGTCGGTCTGGGCTTCACCTCTTAGCCACCAATGGATCTGGTTCGGTGCAGTGTTCGGGGCCATGCTGACCGGCCTCTACAGCTTCCGACTGATCTTTCGCGTCTTTTTCGGAGAGGTTCGTACGACACCGACGGGTGAACCGGGTTTGGCCATGCGTACGCCGCTGGTGGTGTTGGCGTTTCTGGCGATCACTGTCGGCTTTTTGGAGATGCCCCACACGCTTGGACATGTAACGCTCTTCAGTGACTACCTGTCACACGCACTACCAACGACGGAACTGCTCCCAGGAATAGATGAGGAGAGTGAGGGTCGCGAGCAACTGGCCGTTACCGTCGCGGCCCTACTCGGAATTGGCCTGGCCGCACTTCTGTTCTTGCCAGGTTCTCTGTTGGCCACACGATGGGCCGATCAATCTACGGATCATCCTTCCATGACGTTGCTGCAAGGAGGCTGGGGATTCGATCGACTGTATGATCGCTTGTTCGTGCGGCCTTGGTTCACCCTGACCCGACGTCCGCACGACATGCTGGATCGTGGCTACGAGTGGCTCGCGGTGTGCGCCGAGGCCTGCCATGGCTGGATGAGCCACACGCAGACGGGGCATGTTCGCTGGTATGCCGCCAGCATTGCAGTTGGAACGCTGATGTTACTTGGATTATTCGCGCTATGAGTCTTTGGCTGCTCATACTGATCCCCATCCTCGCCGCGCCCTTCGCATGGATGGCACAGCAACAATCTCGCTCCGCTCCTCGTTGGATCACGCTCGGGGCCTTATCTGTCGACGGTCTCCTCGCGCTGTTCCTCGGGACCGGAAATCACGCCGTTCAGGCCTCTGGTCATGTGGCATGGCTCGTAGAAAGTCGTGTGAGCTGGATTCCCCATTGGGGGATCAGCCTGCATCTGGGGCTTGATGGGCTTAGCCTCATTCTGATCGTCTTGACGGCCGTCGTGGGCGTTGTCGCGACGATGGCCTCCTGGACTGAAATCCAGAGCCGCGTTGGACTGTTTCACTGTAATGTCCTGCTGGCTCTGGGCGGTGTGATTGGGGTGTTTTTGGCGATCGATCTGTTTCTGTTCTTCTTTTTTTGGGAACTCATGCTGGTTCCCATGTATCTGTTGATTGTGATCTGGGGCCATGCACAGCGCCGGCACGCCTCATTTAAGTTCTTCTTATTTACCCAGGCCGGGAGCTTGGTATTGCTGGTGGCAATCGTGGCCCTCGCGCTCCTGCATCAGCAGGCGACGGGCCACCCAAGTTTCGACTATGCCGATTTGATGGAACTGACATTGAGCCCCGAGATGGCCCGATGGTTGATGCTGGCCTTTCTCATCGGGTTTCTTGTGAAGCTGCCGGCTCCTCCCTTTCATACCTGGCTGCCGGACACCTACACTGAGGCACCGACCGGGGCCACGATCATTCTCGCCGGGATCTTGGCGAAGACCGGCGCCTACGGGCTGCTACGGTTCACGATTCCGATGTTTCCCGAGGCAATGCACGAAATCACGCCGATTGCGATGGGACTAGGGGTGGTCGGGATTCTCTATGCCGCAGTGTTGGCCTGTGCGCAAACGGATATCAAGCGACTGGTGGCCTATAGCAGCATCAGCCACATGGGATTCATCCTGCTCGGCACCTTCGCCGGGACGGAGCTGGCTCTGCAGGGAGTCGTCATGCAGATGGTGGCGCATGGGCTGAGTACCGGCGGCCTCTTTCTGTTGGCTGGTGCCCTGGAGGAGCGCTATCAGACGAGAGAGATGGGCCTCATGGGGGGATTGTGGGCGGTGACGCCACGTCTGGCCACGATGGCGCTTGTTTTTGCCTGTGCGTCATTGGGGTTGCCGGGGATGGCCAATTTCATCGGCGAGTTTCTCATCCTGTTCGGATCCTATGCGACTCAACCGATGATGATCATCCTGGCCTCGCTGGGGATGGTCATGGCAGCCATTTACTCATTGGGGATGATGCAACGCACCTTCTTTGGGCGGCAGCAAGATACCCGTTCGGTTTCTGACCTGTCGAACGTCGCCTTTGGAACTGTTCTGTTGATCGTAGCCCTGCAGATCTGGTTGGGGCTGTATCCGAGGGTCGTGTTGAGCACGGCTCAACCGGTCATGAACCAACTGGTACAAGCTTCAGCGTCGTCACCCACGATGCCTCATCCACCGTCAGAATCCTTGCTGTCATCCCATCTCACGACCTCACAGGGGAGCACCCCATGAGTCTCCACGATTTCATTGCCCTATCACCTATCCTTACCCTTGGAGCATTTGCCCTTGTGACGATGCTTGCCATTGCCTTTCAGCGACACCATGCCCGCATTGCGACCTTCGCATTCCTCTCATGTCTCTTCACGCTGGCGACAGTACCCTGGGCGGCCACGGTAGTCCCACGAACCGTGACGACCTTGCTGGTCGTGGATCGACATGCGTTGTTGTACATGGGACTGATCTTGACGACCACGATGGTCATCATCGCCTTGTCGTACCGATATTTGATCATCCAGTTTCGTGAAGAGGAAGGGGTAGAGGAGTACTATCTACTCCTTCTGCTGGCCACCTTTGGGGGATTGGTCCTCACCACGGCGGCTCACTTCGTCTCGTTTTTCCTTGGGTTCGAACTCCTTGGTCTGTCCCTCTGTAGTCTAATCGGCTACTTGCGCACGAGACGGCATCCGCTTGAAGCGGCGGTGAAATATTTGCTCTTGTCCATCACCGCGTCAGCAATCCTCCTGTTCGGTCTGGCGCTGTTGTATTTTGAAAGCGGCGCCATGACGTTTCAGGGGGTGGGAGCTATCCTGAAACAGGCGCATTCCGTTTCTGCCCTGTGGTTGGGGGGATTAGTCCTGGTGCTCGTCGGAATTGCCTTGAAGCTCGGACTCGCCCCGTTTCACATGTGGATTCCCGATGTCTACCAGGGAGCGCCCACGCCTATCACCACCTATATTGCCACCGTTTCCAAGGCCGCGTTGGTGGCTCTGCTCCTACGATTTGCTACTGAGGTGGGTGTGTTAGAACTCCCGGCCGTGGCCCATCTGTTCAGCCTTCTGGCCGTGGTGTCCATGGTCACAGGGAATGTCCTTGCGCTCCTGCAGCAGAACGTGAAACGGCTCCTGGCCTATTCCTCTATCGCCCACTTTGGCTATGTACTGGTCGCGCTGCTGGCTGGTGGTCCTCCCGCTGCCGAAGCTGTCACGTTTTATGTCTTCGTCTACTGTGCCATGTCGTTGGGTGCCTTTGGCGTGGTAACGGTGTATTCGAGTGAGGCGGGAGACAAGAATCGTGTCGAAGACTATCAAGGGTTGTTTTGGACCAGACCCTGGCTCGCCGCTATGCTGGCATTGAGCCTGTTGTCGCTGGCAGGCATTCCAGTGACCGCAGGATTCATCGGAAAGTTTTACGCGATCATGGCCGGTGTCGATGCGGGCCTCTGGTGGCTCGTGCTGGCGCTGATCGCGAACAGCGTTGTCAGCCTCTACTACTACCTGCGACTGATCGTGACCTTGTTTGGTGAAGTGGCAGCACCGGCAACGCTTCCTGAAGCACAGACGGTACAGATGCCAGCGTATGTCAGTTGGACAACCGTCTGCTCACTCGGGTTTGTCGCCTCAATCATCCTTCTCTTGGGCGTCTATCCAGAACCATTGATTCACCTCATCCGTGATTCTGTCAGCAACCTGCTCATGGTTGCTATGCAGAGACCTTGATCCAGCACTCGCGCCATTGGCGGGGGTTGTATGAGTCGAGCAACAGGGTAGAGACTCACGCATAGCCATTCTCTCCTACAGCCCCATTGAGGCCATACAGTCAACGCCATCGTTTTTCTGAGTGCTCAGCAGGTGTGCCTGGGAAAATCTGGAACAATCGGCCTAACGTTCAAAATCACGGGCCTGCGAAGCTTTTTGCGCAGATCGGGTGGATTGCCGAGTTAGCCCAGATTCGATTTGCCAAGGTTGCATACGGAACAAAGCGTTTGTAGATTTTCAAGAACAGTTTCTCCACCCTTGCTCCACGGAACGATGTGATCGACATGAAGCTCAACGCCGGGAGTGAGTGCGGGGCTCGCGCCGCACCCACAGCAGCAGAAGCGGTCACGTTGGAGTACATGCCAACGAAGACGAAGCGAAGGATCACGCCCGGTGCGCCGGGAGGCTGCTACGCCAGCAGATCCAGTGGGCGATTCAGCGCCTGCACCGTTTGCGAAACTTACGAAGGCTTCAAGAGCTGCTGTCCAAGAACCGAACCGGCGATTGTATGGGGTTTGGGAGATAACGGAGGGCGGTGATGCTAGTTCACTGCGCCGAGGCTGGCGCCCGAAGTGCTGCCAGAGCACAAGCAGGTTTTCGAAAAGTCTTTCGTCCGAAATGTTGACCTCGTTCGAAATTGATAAACCGGCCAATCGGAGCGCATTGTTCCAAGAACCGAACCGACGAATAAGAGTGCTGTAGTCGAATATTCCGAGGGACCCGTAAGTCTTTTGCGGCACGGTGTCAGAACTGAGAGTTGTGGCGACTCGTTGCAGGTCGGTGATCAACTCCTCGTCGGAGACGGGAGCGCCAGAGACACGGGATAGTTTGAACGGAGGCTTGGCCATGTGGGCTAACAATGTTTGGGCCGTCCGCATAAGAGCCGGATTGGCCGGTTGCTGTCCGTATATATGGGCGGTCGGTCTGTAGATTCACGTTAGGCGGACATGGTCTGCACAATCAGCGGCAGCTTGCTGAGCGTGAGCTGTTTCAGCTCGACCTTTCGGCTCGCGTTGTCGATGTCGATCCCCACAAGCTGTCCCGCGGCATCGTAATCGAGAACGATACCTTCAGTGATCTCTCGACTCTCGACGCTCGGTTGCTCTGAAAGATCGATATACAGCGAATCGGTATCAGGATAATAATTGAGCTTCATGGCTTGAACCCTCTGTCTGGAAAAGCATTGTGTATTGTGGTCTTATCTTCGAGGGTGATCACCCTCACTATCCTTCCCTCAAGTTCCTCAATCCTACCCCAGAATCGGTATCGATTTCTCTCCTGAGGCTCGCTTCGTAGCGGGCTCTCCAGAATCCTGATGCACCACTCCTTCTTCAGGTACGGACGTTTCCGCAACACTTCCTTTTCGAAATATTCGGTGAAGGTGTACTGCACCATCGACCACACCATAGCGCATTCCCACAGGACTCGCCAGTGTTCAGCCTTACGTTGCAGCTCACCCGTGCTTGCTACAGAAACGGAGATAGGGAGGTGTCCTAGATGGGCGAAGATCTATGTCGCATCCATTGCACGTATGCCCTGGGCGCACAGGGTGAGCTGCACGGGTTGACATCAGTGGCTTCTGGATAGGCGAGTGAACCGAAAGAAGCCTCAGACGGATCAATTCATCGGAATGATCGTCGCGGAAACCTCGTTCGGCAACAATAGGGTAGCCGTCGCACGGTTCTGTTCGTCCGGTTGAATCAGCGCAAACAATGGCACTGGCTGAGGGACTTCTC
>CABVSA010000156.1 GCA_902500805.1 uncultured Nitrospira sp.
TTGGCATCCCGCTCCATCAGATCACTGACCGCCTGGCGACAGGACTTGTTCTCATAGAGGACGGCGTTGATCTCCCGAATGATGGGCATCTCGACCTGGTGGCGCAAGGCCAGTGTGAATGCGGCGCGAGCCGTTCGGACGCCCTCGGCGACGGCCTGCATTCCGCTGACGATGGTCTCGAGTCGTTCCCCTTTGCCGAGGCGTACACCCACCGAATGATTGCGACTGAGAGTTCCGGTGCAGGTCAAAACCAAATCACCGACGCCGGAGAGCCCGTAAAATGTGCGGGGATCCGCTCCCATCGCGACACCAAGCCGGATGATTTCCGCCAACCCCCGGGTGATGAGGGCGGCACGGGCATTCAGTCCGAGTTCCAGACCATCGATGACGCCGGCGGCCAGCGCCATCACATTCTTTAATGCTCCTCCCAGCTGGACGCCCAGGAGATCGCTGTCGGCATACACGCGCAACACCGGCGTCATCAACGCGGTCTGAAAGCGTCGGACGAGCGGAGCGTTTCGGCCGGCCAGGCACACGGCGGTGGGTTGCCCCGCGCTCAGCTCAGCGGCAAAGCTGGGTCCCGAGAGCACCATCAAGGCGTCGTGCATGGAGGGTAGTAATTCGTCCTCCATCACCTGAGTCATCAACTTGGCCGTCTCTTCCTCGATGCCCTTGGTCGCACAGATCAAGGGAATGGGACTGGACAGGAAACGTCTTAGCGTTTGAAGCACGGATCGCGTGGCATGGGAGGGTACGGCGAATACCAGCCCCTCACACGATCTCGTGGCTTCTTCCAGGGATGCGGTGGCGATCAGGCTGTGAGGGAGCGTGACACCTTTGAGAAAAATCGGATTTTCGTGCGCAGTATTGATGGCGTGAACGACGTCCTGTTCATAGGCCCAGAGCCGGATCTCCATCCCCTTCTCGGCCAGATGTTTGGCCAGGGCCGTACCCCACGCTCCTGCACCGATCACACACATCTTGCTGATAGATCCAGGCATAAGGAATCAGTCTGATCTCCACATGATCACCAACAACACTTGTGGGGGCCGATTATAGGAACGGCCTCAAGAACCTGTCAACGAATGGAAGTCGGTAAGTCCCAATCTCAGAATTCGCCAGAGAAGCAGTGGAATCAATCTCTTGTGGCCTGGCATGGAATCTACCGAGCTGCTCGGTGAGGATTTGAAGCGTTGGGTTGACGCAACTGGATCAGCCCAGCGGATGCTGCCCGGCAGGCTAGCATCTCGGGGGCATTCCCATGTATGTAGGTGGCATACTGGGAATGCCCGATCATGCAAACCTGCCATTTCTGTGACCGATTACAAGCAGAAATTAATCGATTCTGTGTTGAGTGCGGTCGGCGGCTTGATGGGACTGCGGAGCGTACGTCGATCTCTGGACCTCGCGCAACCCCTCCTGGTCAGCTCAACCTTTCCATCCTCTACGGCATGGTGGCGGCGCTCATTCTGGCGCTGCTGTTTCCGCCATGGGAAACACCACCGAGTCAGGCCCCGGAATTTCTCGGCATGCATTTCATCCTCTCAGCTCCGGCCCCTGAAGCCGTGGTGAGTCGCATGCTCCTGACGATTGAGCTGGTGACCATTGCGATTGCCGGAATGTATGGGGCGTTTCTGTTCAGGACAAAGTGAGTGGTCATTCGTCATTGGTTGGAATACGCGCCGGTCCGTTCGTTGAATGACGAATGACTGAAGACCAGTGACCGATGACTTTTCTCAGTCCAGCGCCAGCGTCAAGCATTTGGCTGACCCGCCCGATTTCATGAACTCATCGAGCTGAACCGCATGGGTGTCATATCCCCGTTCCCGCAGTAAGCCTTCCGTCGTGGCACATCCGGCAGGAAGAACCACCTGCTTCCCCACACAGACTGCGTTACAGGCAAACTTCAGCGCATCGTGTTCAGGGACGACCAGTCGCCGCTCGGTGGGGATGCGCGCCGCGAGCACTTCTCGGGCAGCGTGATCGAATGCGGCGGGAAAATACAGCAGCTCGCCGCCACTTAATGGACAGAGACAGGTGTCCAAATGGTAGAAGCGACCGTCGATGAGTTCGAGCGGAATGATTTCTCGCTGAAAACGCTCGCTGAGGATCGGGTACACACCGATATCGGATCGCTGCCGATAGCCACCGAACCAGGTATCTGAAAACCCAAGGAGGTCGCCTGCGCCTTCAAAGTGAAGACCAGCCTCCAGCGTCATGACCTCATATCCCTGCTGGCGAAACCAATGCTCGAAATGAGCCTCTTCTCGCTGGCGTTCAGGATATCGGAAGTGACTGACGACGGCCGTGTGCCCGACAACCAGCCCGGCATTGGCCGTAAAGACAAGATCCGGCAGTCCGGGAATGGGGACCATTCGTTCCAGGACGATCCCTAAGTCCTGTTCAAGGATTCCCATCAAGGTCTGCCATTGTGAGGCGGCTCGCCCGTGGTCGACTTCGTTGCTGAGGCGCATCCAAGGATTAATCTCATACTCGATCCCGAAAAAATCCGGTGGGCAGACCAGCAGTCGACTCACAGCCGCAGCCCTAACGTAATGGCAAGTTCTGAAGGAAACGAAATTGTGTCCATGACGATACGGTTCATCTGAAAGCCCCCACGGTTCGTAACGGCGGGTCGTTGCATTGTATCACTCGATGGAGCCGGGAGAGGAAAAGCGTGATGATCTAAGAGGTCAGGGGAGCTGTTTTCATCAACTCTCGCAACAGGCTTGTCGCATAGGCGCCAGGCGGCAGGCCGAAAGACAGCGTCAGGACGGTTCCGTTCAGCGACCAGTCCAGTTCAGTGAGAGGAACACGAAGTGCACGACGTTCTCCTCGAAAGCCACAGGCCTTGGCAGCGGTAATGAGGGAGTCTTTGGTGGCGCCCGCTTCGGTGATGACGGCTTCTTCGATGGCCCCGGGTTCGCCGCCGGCCCAGGAGACACGTGAGCCGAAAAGAATCCCGGTCGGGCTGATCTCAAAGCGATCCGCGCGCGGCTGCTCCTTCTCCGCATCGTCAACCTGGAAGCAGGCACCGTTGTCCTGCTTCATCGCCCAGTCGCCGACGAACAAACGATCGATCTGATCGATCCGGCTGGCGAGAATCCGATTAAACAGAAACGACTGATAGGTATTGAGATACCAGATGCGCTGGTTGCGATTCATTTTCTCGCGTCGGCGAGCATCATGGAGTAAGGCCGCGCCGGTTTGGTAGTTGGCCCCATCCTTCCCTTGCCGTTGGGGCCCGAAGTAGTTGGGAATCCCGCGTCTGGCGAGTCGTTCAAGAACCGCCGGGACGGTGTCCTTAGCGTGGCCGGCAACTTCACGAATGGTCAGACGGAAACGATTGCCGGCATGGTGACCGGTACGGAGCCGATTGCGATGCCGGCCTAGGATGGTCACATTCAGGATGGTGTCATCGACGGAGAGGCCAGCGACCTGTTCGGGCGACATGCCTTGGAGGGAAATCATCTGTGTCGTAACGGCTCGTGCGTCTTTCAGTCCTGCGACACCGATAGCTTGTGCCTTGATTCCTAACGTTGAGGAGAGTCGTCGGACGAGGTCGGGCGTGGACAGCCCGCGTTTCGTGATGGTGATGTAGAGGTGTTCCCCTTCGCCGCAGGGCAGGTAGAGCGGTCGCTCGTCAACTTGGAAGTCCTCCGGTACAGAACGGATTCGTCCGCCGATTCCAGGAAGGTCGCTGGTCAGAAAGGGTTCGTTCAGTCGTTCCATCGGTCCTTTGTACGATTTGGGCTTAACGACCGCCTGCTATACTTTTTTCTATCCACGTGAAGAAAAGATCGAGGGATATAGAATGAGCACGCAACACGCATCGTCATGGCCTGATCTCGCACGGGCTTCCATCGGCCATGCGCTGGGCCATCCTCTCTACCGGCTGTTCAGCCTTGTCCCAAACTGGGAGTATGGCCTTTCCGACTATGAGGTGACTCAACATACCCATGTGCACAGGTTGCTTGCCGGCCGCCGTGCGGTCCATCTCACCGACTTGCATATCGATCGATATGGTTCGCGGCATGATCGTGTTATCCAGATCGTCGGCGATCTCCAGCCGGATTGGATTCTGATCACCGGTGATCTGCTCAATGTACCAGAAGGACTGCCGCATCTGTTCCGATTTCTTGGCCGTCTTCGCGCGATCGCGCCGATCTACATGACCCTGGGCAATCACGATCATTACAGTGGTGTGCCGGTGGCAGAGTATGCCGAATTGGCCGATCGGCACAAGATCACATTGCTGGTGAACCAGAGTGCTGTCGTCTCCGTAGAAGGGGGAGAGCTGATGATCGTTGGCGTTGATGATCCATCGCTCCATCGGGCTGATCTTCGATGTCTTTCACCTCGCGTGGACCATCGTTTTACACTGCTGTTAGCCCATGCGCCGAATATTCTCGACCAGGTGGAGCCGCACCATGCCATCGATTTGATCGTATGCGGACACAGTCACGGCGGACAATGGCGTGTGCCGGGAATTCCGACCTTTTGGCTTCCGCCTGGATGTAACGGCCGGATAGCGGGTTGGCATAGCTCAGGAGTCCACCGACTGTATGTCAACCGAGGCTTGGGCTGGTCCTTCCTTCCTTTTCGATGGAACTGCCGGCCTGAAATTGCGGTGATCGAGTGGGTGTAGGATATAGATAGATCTCCGAGCAACATTGCCGACTCAGTGTCGTGAATGTCTATTGGCGTGATGTCAGGTCCGCATCCGTTCCAGTGCTTCCCTTGCTCGGCTTCTGACAGTTTGATCCCAATCATGCTCCATCGCTGTTTTTAAACACTCACGCGCTTCCGTTGCCCGTAATCGTCCAAGTCCTAAAGCAGCGCAGGCCCGGACGTAGGCATGGTCGTCGTCCAGAGCCTTCACTAGCAGCGGGACCGCTGACAAATCTTGCAACGCACCAAGATGGCTGGCCGCCATGCCACGGATGCGATGCTGTTTGTCGCCTAATGCCTGTTGGAGGGTTGTTGCCAACAGCTCTTTCAGGGCTGGGACCACGGATTCAAGTCCATTGATGTGATACTCGTTGTTTTCCAGTAGAGCAAAAACAAGATCCAGCCGCGTCTCTTGGCTGGTTTCTCGATGAAATAACGTCAGCAGTCTGGTTCGTTCCTGCGACCGCACCTGTCGGCGACGAAGCATTCTGATCGGAATGGACAGGAAAATGGTAGAGACAATACCGATGATGGTCATCGGCACTGCTTGATCGACGATATAGTCCTGTGTCTCAGCTGAAATCCGCTTCCAGGTCCATACTGCGATGATAATGAGGATGATCAGTATGACAAACAGGAGGGGGATCATCTGCCCCTGCTGCGGTTGCTTCGTCATAGGGGAGAAATCATACGAGCGGAGTTGATTGGCCGTCAACGAATCGCGAGTTGGTCCATACATGGTCTTGACCTGGCTTTCTTGTTACGACTATTCTGCCTCGACGGTTGTATACAACGACTTATCTATGCGCCTGACGATTTTAGGGTCCGGAACCAACGTCCATCCCACGCGTGCCGCAGCAGGCTATCTGGTTCGCACGGATCAACAGATTCTGCTCGATTTTGGCCCGCGCACCTTGATGAACCTGATCAAGACCGGTGTGAACCGGCACAAGATCACGCACATCCTCTTTTCCCATT
>CABVSA010000157.1 GCA_902500805.1 uncultured Nitrospira sp.
TAAAGGTCGCCGTGATGCCGCTTTCTTCTGCGATCCGCCCAGCAGACCAGGCTAAAATAGGGGCAGCGATCAACAGTGCCACGGCACCGATGGAGAATCCCCAGAGGGCCCGGCGAAGCTCGTTGCGGCGACTTCCCTCCATGCTCGGCTGCCCGGGATCAGCAATGGACTTGACGACGACTTGATGTTCAAGCTGACGACGGGTCATATCCTCTTGGCGAAAGACCAATCGCATACCCAAAATATAGAGGATCAATAGAACCAGGCTCTCAATCCCCACGCCGAGACGGACGACATCGATTCGTAGCAGCACACAAAATGCCGCGAGCCCCGTCAACACCATGGCGAGCGCCGCCGTCAGCGTATGCCCGAAGGCCGCCTGTTGCCACACACGTTTGTGACGATAGAGGAGATCAATAAGCCCCAGTGTCAACATGTTGCTCATCCCAGCACCGAAGAGATCACCGGCGGCAAGATCCGGAGCATCCATCCAGGAAGCGCTCATGGTCGTCAACACTTCGGGCAGCGACGTGGCGGCCGCCATCAAGACCACGCCGACCCACAAACGTCCCAAACCAGTTAATTCGGCGATCCGATCCCCATGGCGCGAGAGTCTTGTCCCCACAAGGACGATGGCCGCAGCGGTGACGGCAAAGACGAACACTGGAATGATCACGATGATTTCTCTGGATGGAGTTCGAGCAGAAGGACACACTTCCCAGTCGGGCATGTTCTACCCGGCAAGGCATGAAGGTCCGATCACAATGAGGCGTGCGGCTGACTGCCTACCATTGATCTCTGAAAAAGAGGAAGTATCCGATCGCGACCACAATCGCCTGGAGCAGGATAAACCAGCGCAGAAGTCCCCAATTGGTTCCTGCACGGCTCTCCACCATTCTCATGTTCGCCATCATCGACGGTTGTGAGAGAATGAATGACGCCACCAGTTCCCTGGCATCTTCTCGGCTGAGGTTTTGCTCACGCTGAACCTGTTCGATCGCTTTGTTGCGGTCGCCCTCGATCAAGGCCTCCAGGGCCCTCTGTGGAAGCTGGACATTCCATTGTAAATCGTTAGCCATAGTGGTACGGAGTCTACCAGAAAAGACTTCTTCCCGTCTCCATGATTTCCACCCGATATTCAGTGGGCCTCATGAATCGACTGCCTCTCGATTATCTCTTGGGGACATCCTATATAATATGGTTGTGTACGACCCAACCCCATAGGCCGCACCCTCGATGAGGGGATCGAAAAGGAGGACGACCATGAGTACCGTCACTGCAGAGATCCCTTTACACGAACAGGTTCAATCCTTTGTCCGCACACCACGCAAAATGCTGATCGGCGGTCGATGGCGTGACGCCACGTCCGGAAAAACATTTGCCACCTATAACCCTGCCACCGGCGACAGGCTTGCCCAAGTCGCCGAAGGCGATCGTGCCGATGTGAACCACGCCGTTGCTGCAGCGAGAACGGCGTTCGAGGACGGTCCCTGGCGGAAGCTCACCGCCTCCGAACGTGGCCGGTTGATCTGGAAATTGGCGGACTTGCTTGAATCCCATGCCGAAGAATTCGCCCAACTTGAGTCGCTGGACAATGGGAAACCGGTCGGCGTGGCCCGAGTGGCGGATATCCCGCTGGCCATCGACCTGTTCCGATACATGGCGGGTTGGGCAACGAAGATCGAAGGCAATACGATTCCCATTTCAGTGCCCTATACTCCGGGAGCTCAGTACCTGGCCTACACCCTCCGTGAGCCAGTGGGTGTCGTAGCTCAGGTCATCCCCTGGAATTTTCCGCTACTCATGGCAGCATGGAAACTCGGACCGGCTCTGGCCGCCGGTTGCACCGTGGTCTTGAAACCGGCCGAGCAAACGCCGCTCTCTGCCTTGCGGCTGGGTGAGCTGATTTGTGACGCAGGCTTCCCAGACGGCGTCGTGAACATTGTCCCTGGTTTCGGTGAAACCGCGGGCGCAGCACTGGCCGCTCACCCGAATGTCGACAAAGTGGCCTTCACCGGCTCCACAGAGGTAGGCAAGCTCATCCTCGGCGCAGCGGTCGGAAATCTAAAAAAAGTATCATTAGAGTTAGGAGGGAAATCGCCTAATATTGTCTGCAAGGACGCCGATGTCGAGGCCAGCATCCCAGGAGTATCCAGCGCGATTTTTTTCAACCATGGCCAATGTTGTTGCGCAGGCTCCCGCTTGTTCATCGAAAAAAGCATCTTCGACAAAGTCGTCGACGGCGTGGCGGCAGACGCGAAGAAGATTAAAGTCGGACCGGGGATGGCTCCCACGACTCAAATGGGGCCACTCGTCTCGGATGAACAACAGCGGCGCGTGCTCAGCTATCTGGAATCCGGATTTTCTCAGGGAGCGAAGGCCGTCACCGGCGGCGGCAGACTCGGCAACAAGGGCTACTTTGTCGAGCCGACCGTTCTCGTCGATACCAAACAAGACATGAAAGTCATGCAGGAGGAAATCTTTGGTCCGGTCGTCTGCGCGATACCCTTCACGGATGTCGAGGAGGTCTTACCGGCAGCGAATAACTCCATCTACGGACTAGCAGCGGCGGTGTGGACCCGCGACATCGGTAAGGCCCACCGCATCGCAGCGGAACTGCGGGCCGGCACGGTGTGGATCAACTGTTACAACATCCTCGACGCCGCCTTGCCCTTCGGCGGCTACAAACAATCAGGCTGGGGACGAGAAATGGGACACGACGCGCTGGAACTCTACACCGAGGTCAAAGCCGTCACGGTACGGCTGTGAACAGTTAAAGAGCTTTTGGATCCCCGCGCAAGGGCATTCTTTATCGCTGCGGACGCAGTATCCAGGATGCCATGCCAACTGTCTCCCGGATTTGCGTGGAACTCTCACGCGCCATTAGAGCTTCGTCTCACCACACCGGGCCACCGATCTTTTCGGCTTCATAGTAATTATTTTCACCTTCATCGATATGCGTGCGGATCATGCGAAAACCCAGGTGCTGGAGAGCCCGCGTGTACGCGATTCGACCGAGTGACCAGCATTCGAGACCGGTGGTGACATCCCGCCAGGTTCCGGTTTCGACGGGCGCCGTGAAGAGAAACCGCCCGCGTGGCTCGAGAATCTCCGAGATCCGATGAAGGAGGGCCAACTGCTCGTCCTCCCGAAGAAAAGACACGAGACCAATCGAGAGGACCGCCTCGAATGTCCGCCCAAAATAGTTACTCTCCAGTGCCGGCGCGCATTGTGTGGGAATTGCGGGAAAACGCAATCGAAATTGTCTCAGTAATGTGGGGGAGGTATCGATCGCCCATACGGCGAGCCCAGCCTCCACGAGGACTTGCGTAATGGGATACCCTCCGCCGCAGGCGATTTCGATGACGGGAGTCCCAAACGGGAGCGATCGTGCCCAACGCTCAACGAGCTCAACTCCGACACGGGATTGATCTCGATCGTCAAGATACTTCAGTGCTTGCATTTCGTAGAAACGGCCCGCATCGATCATACGGCAACTTCCTCCAGTAAGGAATCATGGGTCACACTGAGAGTCCCCCCGACTTATTTACCAGTACTCTCATCCACACGATTCGGAAATGAGACTTCCAAGATCAGACATCCCACATCCGTTTGAATGGGCCATGAGGCTCAGCAGGAGAGCGACTTGCGCGATGGCCGGTCTCCAGCCGGAGCCACATGCGTCGTCATACAGATGTCCGCTTACAATAAAATTTCCCCTGGATAGGGATGTGGTTTCCCTCCAACGCGTCACGTAAACGTCGGCTCCATGAGTGGCAGCTGCCTATATGTGGAAAAGAGACTCATCCCACAGATGATATCCAGATGTTGTACCGGCAACACAAGCTACTCTCTTCAGAGTACACACACAAGTCTAGATCGGAGATCCGGAGCACGACAGGAATAAGATGAGGCCTGTGTCGAATAGCCTCAACTGCATGGAAATGAAACCGTGCTGCGCGTGATCGGCCTATTGATGGCCGATTTGTCTGTGAATAAGGCCGGACTTCAATCCGGCCCATCCGGTGACTCTATTCGGTTGATGCAGTGAGAAAAAAAGTGAGCCGAGGCTCTATTCCGTTATGGCCTGGAGCAAAATCCTCAAGAAGTGGTGAGACGTAGGGAAACAGATTCAGCACGAAAGCCCGCAACGGGAACACCCTGACTTCTGCTGTAATTCACAACATCTCAATGAACACAGCACGGTGAAACTCATAGGAGAAATGATCCGAGTACAAGAATAGGAACTGCGAGCACAGGACGAGCTCGAACTGTGCAGTAAGGTTTCATCATTGACGAGTCCAAACATGCGCAGTAGCCTTACACCTTGATGCTTCACATCGCTCGTGCAGACACACATGATGCGGAGACCATTGCCACGATGGTCGGCGAACTCTTCGCATGACATCATGTCAGCGGTGAACGACAGGAGCTTTGGCTTTCATCATGCCGACACGGTCGATCGCGCTCGTGCGTGGATAAAGACAGGCCTTTATACCGTCCTACTTGCGACACTAGACTCCAAGCCGGTTGCGTTCCTTTCTCTCCATGAAAGCTATGCACTGTATACCGAAGGCGTGTATGGGACGATCCCGGAGTTCTATGTCCGATCCCTACATCGGTCGCAAGGGATTGGATCCGCACTCCTCGCCGATGCCGGACAAATTGGTCAGAAACGGGGATGGAAACGTCTCGAAGTGACTACACCGCCTTTGCCACAATTTGATCGAACCCTGAGCTTCTACCAACGGAACGGGTTTACCATCTCAGGCGGACGGAAGCTAAAGCTGAATTTGTGATGGAGCCGGTCACTCAACACTGAAAACGGTCATCCGACACGAAACACTTCCGAAACCTTGGTAGTCGCATATGCTTGGGAGACATCTGGTTGACTGGTCTATGCAGATCCTGCTCGCTGCAGCTCTCTACTTTCTCCTGGTGTTTGGGGCTGGATTCATTTTAGGAACAGGACGAGTCCTTATTTTTGTTCCGCTGCTCGGCGAGAGAGTTGCTGAACTGCTCGAAATGCCGTTGATGCTCGGCGTCATTGTCGCCGCAGCCAGATGGGTAGTCCGCCACAAACTTGATGCTCGGCAGTTTTCCGCACTGTGCGTCGGCTTCATTGCCCTGGGCTTTGTCTTGGTGGCCGACCTGGCCGTAGGGATATGGCTACGCGGGATGTCGGCAGCCGAGGTGTTCCTGAACCGAGATCCTGTGTCAAGCGCTGTCTACTACGTGGCGCTCCTGCTCTTTGCAGCTATGCCGGCGGTTCTTGCTCGCCTCCGGCATGCCTAATTGGATATTGAGAAGTCCTATAGCTTTGCTCTCGCATCGCTCCGAGTGGGTGAAGCGTCATTCGTTTTCGAGATTCGACCAACGAGGTGCGACTGTGTGGCCTTGCCGACGAAACGGCGCGTCTTAGAGTCCGGTAGTCCAGTCGAGCCGCGCGACGGGAGTTGGTGTGATCTGTCAGAATAGCGGGTGGTGTGGAGCCGATGCGAAAGGGGCTTCCGCCGGCGCGTCGCCGGCATTCCCCAGGAATCGCCAGCTCTCACCATCTTTGACCAAATAGTGAACCT
>CABVSA010000158.1 GCA_902500805.1 uncultured Nitrospira sp.
GGGAATGCCTACTTCGACTATTTCTTTTTCAAGGAGAATTGTTCGTACCATATTCTTGCGCTGTTGGACTATGCCGATCCTACCTTGCACTTGACCGATGAGTTTATTGGATGGACGGTCCCGGCCGATACGATTCGATTGGTCGTGTCAAAACCGGGCCTGGTATCCGATATCACGTATCGTCCTTCCCGCAGTACGGTTATCAGGCGTAAGCGAGAAGCCTTGCCGACAGCAGAGCGGGATCTAGCACATCGGATGACGCAGGATGTTGGGGTATTAACCTCATCAGCGTTCGCTCAGTTGGGACCAACCAAGCAAGCTCTTTTACTGGATCTCGCATCGGACTATCTACGGTACCGGGTTGAGACGACGGATGATCCAAAACCGGAATGGAAGGTACGAAATAGAGAGCTTTTAGCAACTCGCAGTCAACTCCGCTTCCCTTCCGAAGAATTCCCGGTACGACCATTCGCGAAACAACCAGAGCTGGGTCACAAGACGTCACGTGTTTCAATTGGAGGAGGTTGGCGTAATAACGATACCTTTGAAGAAGCAACCTTTCGCGGTGGCTATCACGACTTGCTCGATCCTGAAGTTGGGTATACCCCCGATGCGCAGATCGAAATGGCGTCGGTTACAGTGCGGCATTATAATCGAGCGGATCAGACCAGAGTAGAACGGGCCACGCTGTTGAATCTGCTCTCGCTCTCACCGATCGACTCCGTTTTTCACGCTCCCTCGTGGAAACTCAACGTAGGGATGAACACGATCCGACATCATGATTGTCAGCTCTGCAGCAACGGGTTTTTCAACGGCGGGATCGGTGGGGCGAAAGAGTTGCGGTTGCTCAACCGAGAAGTGTTGTTCGCCTTTGCCGAAACAGAGGCAAGCGTCAGTAAGGCGTATGATGAGATGCACCGAATCGGCGGAGGTGGAACAGTCGGCATCCTGGCTGATATGACCGAGCGTTGGAAAATTATGGCAACGGGGTCATATCTAAAATTTCCCATAGGTGACAAGTCAGACGATTTTCGGTGGTACGTCGGATCGCGGTTCACGCTGGCCCAGAATTGGGCGGTCAGGTTGGAATACAATCATCGTGATCGGGATAATGATGTCCTCTTCAGCGTCCAGGCTTATTTTTGAGTGTGAGAGAGTCCTGCTGGGGAACTAGTACTTGATTCGCTTGAGGTGGAATCGAGAGAAGGCGTCTGACTCGAGCGTGGGGTGGGGTGTTTTCGCCCTGGGCTGGCTAAAATCAACATCGATCTCCTCTTTGCTCGCTCTAACCTTCATGTGCTCAAAGTCCGGTTCCTTATCCCCAACCATCGGCATTATGACGGAGCACCCAGAGAGGGTCAGCAGTACGTATAGGGTCAGCAGCACAAACAGTCCACAGAGTAGGCTGGAACCGGATTTGAGCATCTCATCCTCCATGTCGCACGGAAGTTGGAAGGCCGTTGACGAATGAGCTATAGCGCGGTTTAGAAAATGAGACAAGCAAACCTTCATTTTGTTCATGCGGTGGAGGTAGTCGGCTGGGGTGGGTCTTGTGTTTCCTTCTCTGCGTCGGTTCCGGTATCCTTCGTCTGTGAGCCTCCTGGATCAATTCTTCGTCTACTATCCTGAACCCTGGCAAGACCGAGACTGGGCACGGCTCAGCGGATTGCCGCTGGAAGAAGTCTGGTTTCACGCTGCTGATGGAGTCCGCTTGTTCGGATGGTACGTCGAAGCAGCGGCGGATCGTCCCGTCATGCTCTGGTGCCACGGCAATGCGGGAAACATCAGCCACCGCCTTGAGAATCTGAAACTGTTATTTCAACTTGGACTCTCCGTGTTCTTGTTTGACTATCGAGGGTATGGCAGGAGCCAGGCGGTTCGTCCCAGTGAGAGGGGACTTTACGACGATGCGTATGGAGCCTATGACTATCTCACGCGCACAAGAAAGATTCGCCCAGAACGAATTGTGCTATTCGGCCGATCTCTGGGAACGACGGTGGCCGGTGAATTGGCTGTACAACGACCAGCCTCGGCGCTGATTCTTGAATCGTCCTTTCCCTCCATTGAGGCAGTGGCGAGATTTCATTATGGTGGGTTGCCGGTCCATTGGCTGCTTGGCGCTGAACATCGGTTGATCGACCGGCTTCCTCAACTATCCCTTCCCAAGTTGATTATCCATGGAGATAAAGACGACATTATTCCTATTGAGTTAGGACGCCAGGTGTTCGATGCAGCCAAACCACCAAAAGAATGGTACGTGATTGCAGGTGCCAACCATAACAATACCTATCACGTCGGCGGCGTTGTCTATTTCCAACGGCTTGGAGAGTTCATTCGGAAGTCCATCAGCGCATACTAAAATCAAGGTACAGCCGGTGCGATGCACTGGTCGAATTAGCTCTTTGCTTCCCGTGGGGGCCAGTTCATTTCAGTATGTCGCCCGCAGTAGTAGCACTGGAGGCGATACCGAGCCTTACGTCGTGGGTTCGGCAAGGAGATGAAGGTAATCGGGGTGTCGTCGTATGGACAGGTGGGTTGGTCATGCAGGAGGTGTGTTTCCGCCATTAAGGTGATCGAGGCGACATCCCAAGAGGGTTGATGTTCCTCCTTGCCGGCGATTTTCTCAACGGTGTGACAGCGTTCGCAGGTGGCTTCGTAGGATTTGATACGGCCGCTGTGCGGCGTGTGATCAACAACGTCCATTGGCCCGCCACAACCTGATTTCGTACAAGTCAGGTGCTCATGCTGAAGGGCCTGGACGAATCGCCGGTGGGCTTCACGCTCCTGTTCGGATTTCATCAATATCCCTCCCATTCTTACCCCCTCATTCTTGTGAGAGGATTTGGTTGGTTTCACATTGCGCGCATTGACCGAGCGCCGTCGTTGATTAGAATATGATCCGAGATCTTGGCGAGCGGGCAGCAAGCACTGAAACTAACCCAATCCACTCACACCTTTCATATCCCCCAACCTCCGCTAATTTGAATGTTCGCCCCATTGACGTACCGGGCTTCTTCACTGAGCAGATACCGAACAGCGGCGACGGTATCGTCGATCGTTCCGATATAGCCGGCGGGAATACGTTTGGTCATGGCGGCCAGTTCTTGAAGGGGAGCACTTCCTGAGTCGATGAAGCCAGGTGAAATCGCGTTGACGGTGATGCCGTAGGGTGCCAGCAACTTCGCCAGCGTGCGCGTCAGGATCAGGACGCCTGCCTTGGCAATGTAATGGCCGGTCACGTCAGGCTGAGCCTCCATTTGGTCGGCATTGGCCATGCTGAAGTTGATGATCCGCCCGGCTTTGCGGGTCTTCATCCCTGGGGCCACAGCCTGTGCCAGGTAGAAAATGGGATGGAGGTTCCCGTCGAACATCTCGTTCCAGCCTTCAACGGTTTCATCGAACAGGTTGATGCGATGGTAAGGGCCCGCTCCATTGATGAGGACGTCGATTCGGCCCCATTCTTGTTCGACCTGGGCAACTAGGTTTTTGGTTGCTACTGGATCGGAGACGTCACAGCGGATAGCTAGTGATCGTCCTCCTCGTGCCATGATGTCTTTTGCCGTTGCATTGGCCTCGGCTTCGCTGGTTCGATAGCAAAGAGCGATCCTCCAATGTTCCGCTGCTAAATCAAGCGCGATTCCTCGGCCAATGCCTTTCGCTCCTCCCGTAATGAGTGCAACCGGTTGATCCATACATCCTCTAGAGTTCGATGTGTCTCATTATGCCCTTGAACGAATCCGCTTGGCGAGTGTTTCCAAGACTCCAGCGGTACGATTTGAAAAAATCCGTTCGTTCTTTGGTCTCTTGCCGTCGGCCGCGTTGTCATCAATGAGGGCTTGCAGATCGGTGATCGTATCCACATCACGCCAGAGCTCAAGTAAAGCTGTTTTCAGTCCCATTGTCGCCGCTTTGTCTTGTGTGCGTTTCAGCACCTGATCGGTGGACCATGGAATATCACGAAAGAGTGCTGGGTGAGGCCGTTTGAGGCCAATCAGATAATAGCCGCCATCCTGGGCGGGACCGAGTACGAGATCATGCTGCTCCAGCTTAGTCAGAGCCTGCTTAAGATGGTCGAGCGGAACGGTTGGAACATCAGTCCCGATGATCAGGACCTGCCGGTAGCCTCGTGCGAATATCGTCTCGAAGGCCTGGTGCATGCGTGCGCCGAGGTCCTCACCGCCTTGATCGATCACCTTCACCCCATGCCGCTCTTCCATGATTTTGAAAAACACATGTGTGGAAGAAGGTGCGCAGGCCAGGTAACGATCACACGGCAATTTGAGTGTTGTTGCAGCGAGCTTCGTTCGTTCCAGCGTATCGAGGACAAAACTTCCGTGGAGCGTGGCGGCTTCGTCTGGGGTCAGAGGCGGGCAGAGTCGCGTCTTCACTTGGCCAGGTATGGGCGCTTTGGCGAAGATCACCAAGGCAGTCTGGTGAAGGGTGAGGGGTGAAGGGTGAGGCGGTTTTGGACTGGTGGACTGTTTGCCTTCCGAGCGTTTTGTCGTTCTATTGTTCATACCGCCTATCCCCTTACGCCGTACACTTCACGATCTACCGAACCACTTTATACCATCGGTTCAATCGTGACGGATTGACGCCGGCCCAATAGAGGAATCGTAACGTCCACATCAAGAGGATGGTGTGCAGCGGGCCCTGCTGCTCCCATCGTCGAAAAGAGGTGGTGACCGTTTGGCGAAGTGCCACAGTCGACCCGGCTCGTTTGAGTCGTCGGCTGAATTCAATGTCTTCCATCAGCGGGATGTCCGCAAAGCCCCCAAGTCGTTCAAAAATGTGGCGGCGGACAAAGATCGCCTGATCTCCTGTGGCGATGCCGCTCGTGCGGGAACGCCAGTTCATGAGTGCCCCAATGATACTTCCCCAACCGGAACGCGTGGCGAATCGGACATCGAATCGTCCTCCCACGACGGCAGGATTTGCCAGCGCCGATTCGATGATCCGAGGAGCTCCCTCCACTACCTGTGTGTCGGCATGCAGGAAAAGTAGAATGTCTCCACGGCTGGCTTTCGCTCCCTCGTTCATTTGACGCGCTCGTCCGGTCGGTGCTCGCACGAGTTGAGCCATGGGCGTGTGAGCGCAAAAGGTATTCGCAATCGCGAGCGTGCGATCGGTGCTCCCTCCATCAACAATAATGATTTGAAGCGTGTGAGAGGAGGGGAGATCGGCCAGAGTCTGCCCAAGGGCCTGTTCTTCATTCAGAGTTGGAATGATGACGGAGAGCGTCATCTAACAGAATTCATGACGCTCAGGTGGTCGGCTTCTTGGGCTCGACGAACATGAAATACATGACGATGATGATGGTGGTCCAAAACAGCACTTGTTTGTGCCAAAACAGGACTTCGCCATATTGAAAGAGGCCTAAGGCCAATGCAACGGCCAGCGCCATGACGGCATACCGGATGGCCGGTGTTTCGATGGCAGCATTGGCCCAGACCGCGAGGCCGCCAAAATAGATCAGAAACGGCACGATATTGATCTCAAACCCGCCGCTGATGGAAAGAAACACATTGAGAAATCCGATAAACA
>CABVSA010000159.1 GCA_902500805.1 uncultured Nitrospira sp.
CGTTCTACCACAATCTTGGCTTCACGACCTGTCCAACAAACGGGGGTAACTTCAGTATGAACTGATCCTGTGACCACCGCCACCGATCGAATGACCTCCAGACTGAGGTCTAGACTGGAGAGTGTGCCTAACCCACTCAATCGTTCCGCAAGTTTCGCGGCATGCACCTGAGTCTTCTCTCCCTGTCCTTCGACAAATCCCCGAAAGAGCTGAGAGATGTTCTGGAACAGCTTTTCAAGGTCATGCAACTCCTGCTCATTAAGATGCCCATCCACCGCAATTCCGAAGTCTTGTTGAATAGCAACTTCTGTCGTTCTGGCTCCCACACTCACAGACGCATGATCAGCCTCTAAACGAGCGCGATACGTACCGGCGCGAAACTCAGTTTCCAGGTCTGCCGTGAGGGTGACCGTATCTCCCTCTGCCGTGGTCACGTTGAGACGTCCGGAAAAATCATTGGATACGACAAAACCGCTGACTTGCGTATCCAACCTATGCGCCCCGACAGCGCCAGACTGGTGTAGATTGACGAATTGGCGAGGATCAAGAGGAATCAGAGCTTCTACCGGCATCGGATACCCTCTGAGTGGTTGAGTCCTACTGATACGTTCTTTGCTTCTCTATCGGCAGAGAAACAACTGAACTTAAGACACTCTATGTTATAGTCAGAACCCAGGCTACCCTATCAAGGCAAGGAGGATCTTTATGCGAAACATTTTGCACTGTGTGATGATCGCATCGGCATGCCTGGCACTGACAGGAACGGGGTGCACCGTAAAGGGCACGATTAATCAGATCACTGACACGACGTCGAACGTCACCGGGACAACATCCGGAGCAGCCTGGTGGAATGAAGATGGTCAGCTCAAGCCAGACTTCAAAGCCACCGCATTTGTGACCTTTAATCAGGCGAATCTGATCCAGGATTTGGCAGCAGGACGAGGCGAATACTTGGGATCCGTGAGTCGTCTATTGGG
This sequence comes from uncultured Nitrospira sp., assembly GCA_902500805.1. Lineage (GTDB taxonomy): Bacteria > Nitrospirota > Nitrospiria > Nitrospirales > Nitrospiraceae > Nitrospira_D. The sequence goes on from CABVSA010000159.1 coordinate 978, forward strand.
CATTCCGGCTGACCGCCAAGCCGCATTTTCTTCGGCCGCTCAATCGAATTATTCCCAGGTGGCCGACCAAACGCCTGCAGGGTTGCTCAGCTTCTTACGCGAGACGTCCACACCATTCATGCAGTGACCGAGGATATCATGTGGATCGCTTGACTGTTGCCGAGCCGAAGGGTTCGGTAACAGCGAGGGGTCCGTCACCGTGGCGACCGACTACGGCCCGGACAAGCACACCGTCCTTCAAAACCAGAAAGTTGGTCGGTACCGCCGGAACCCGTGGGCCTGGGAGAATCACCCCAGCGAGGTTCAGTGGGTCAGTGGCGGATAGTTTGATCTCATGACTTGAAGCGCCGCTCGTTTTTCTGATCGCACGCAACGCTTCCACCGCCTCCGGCAACGCGAACTGTTCGCCGGTAAATCCACTCACAAATCGACCACCACGCACCTCCCCTGCCATTTCCATCCGTCTGTATTGCACGAGCAGATCTCGCCAGGACTGAACCAGCGATTCACGAGCCAATACATCACGAAAGACGACGCCGTAGCGGCGTAATAGCTGGTGAGCCACCTGCTCGCTTGCGCTGGCAGCTGATAGCTGCCGGCTATCAGCTTGCCTGAGTAACGACCAGCGTCCCGCTGCATGCCGTGGTCGACGAGCCCGCTTGCGTCCTTCCGCACGACGTCGATGAGGGTCCATGAGAGAGCGGAGATTATCGAAGCCGTCAGCCGTTGCAGAACCGGCGGCGACGAGTTCCCAGAGTCCCTGCTCTACCTCTGTCGGCAGGTGATGGCTGATTCGGACCAGGTCATTGAAAAAGCTGGCCCCTTGTTGCGCTAAGACTCGGTGCAGATCCTGGGCAACCGGACTCAATTGAGACGTTGGTTCAGCGGGAATGGTCGTTGTCTCACCTCGCACAGCCTTCATCAACCACTCACTGTCTTCACGTGGGAACAAACTAATGGGAGCAACACTGGTTGGAACAATCCGTCGACGATCTGTGTCCCCTGATTGTGAAAGCTTCGGATGAGGAGAGAGACGACCCCAACAGATCGCACCACTGAGACAAAGACGATCGAGGAGTTCAGGTTCGTACTTGGCCATGCGCGAGCGCAAGAGCTGTGGCTCCCATGCGGAAGCCGCCGCCTCAAACCCAGCCAGCTGTGAAATTACACGCTGCAATCCAGCCTCGTCATGCTGACGCGATCCCGGCACGACATGCTGCCAGTGCAGCAGGAATCCCATGAACTCCGACGCCGTGACCGGCTCCACTTCTTTGCGCAGAATTCCAATCGTCAAGCGATGAATCCGCGCCAACAGGCGACGGTGACAGAATTCGTGAGGCGTGAAGCGTGAAGCGTGAGGGGACTCGTCCTTCGCCTGACGCCTTACCCCTAGCCCCTCACGGAATTGGCCACGAAGTACCTGCCCCTGTGCCTCCAGCCGGATCATCGAAGCGTTGATGGCGTCGGCCGGAAGCTGGATCCGGTCAGCAAGCTCACTCACCGTCGTGGGACCAATACTTTCCATCCAACCCAACACGATGGAGTCGATTGTCGTATCAGTCTCATCAACAAATAGTTGTTCAACTCGTTCCTTATATTCCGCACTCACCCATCCCCGTACCTCGTGAGGCGTGACACCTGAAGCGTGAAGCGTAAGAGAAACTGCTCGACCTGATTCGACAAGCGTGGGAAAGAGGCTTGTCCAGTTCCCTGCTTCGGATTCAGGTAGCCAGAACAAGGTCAAGAGTGCGTCGTGAAGTTCATCGGCATCGCGCACAACCGGCCACGAATCGCGGGCCACTGCTGCGATCGCCTTCGGATCGAGGGCGCCGACTTGGCCCAGCAGGTCCGGCGGTAGGGTCCGTCTCATTTCCACCGCACGCGCCCGCCGTTCTTCCAGGGGCGCATCATCGAGGAAGGCATAGGGATTCGCATTCAAGATCTCGTGCGAGAACACGGACGGCGTCGGTGTATCCACCGCCACGCAGCGGATCGTCCCTGTCTCGATCCGGCGCAGCACAGCGATCAACCCCTCCAGATCCATCGCGTCAGTCAAGCAATCCCGCAACGTTTCCTGCACCAGTGGATGATCAGGAATGTGACGGACCGCTCGCTGTCCGGTCAGATTCTCCTGGCAGGCAATCGCGTCCGGAAACACAGCGGCGAGCAAATCCTCGGACTTCATCCGTTGAATCTGGGGAGGAACTTTCTTCCCGTTTGAGAATCGCAGCAACGCCAGTGATCGAGAGGCATTCCAGCGCCAGCGGGTGGCAAACATCGGGGCCAGCAAGACTGCTTGGATCAACGTCTCTCGCACGTTGTTGGAATGGAGATAGCTGAACACGGACTCCAGTGGGAAACTGTGTTTCTCTCCGAGCGAAATGACAAGACCATTGTCCGTGGCCGCGGCTTGCAACTCAAAGTCGAACGTGACACAGAATCGTTTACGGAGCGCCAACCCCCAGGCCTTGTTGATCCGCCCGCCGAACGGCGTGTGGAGCACTAACTGCATCCCGCCGCTTTCATCGAAGAACCGTTCGGCGACGACGCAGTCCTGGCTCGGCACGACACCTAACACCGCTTTTCCCGACAGAACATATTCGATAACTTGTTGGGCGCCACGAGCGTCGAGGGCGCATTCCTGGCGAAGCCAGCTGAGAGCTGACAGCTGACAGCTCTCAGGTGAGGGATCTGCGCTTGTGAGTCGCTCAACCTCGGAACGAAGACTGGCGAGTTCGGCGGAGAGTTCTACTGTGCGGGAGGGGGCTTCACCGAGCCAAAACGGAATGCTGGGCGGGGCACCATGAGCATCTTCCACCCGCACCTTGCCCGACTCCACGCCTTTGATACGCCAGGACGTATTGCCGAGCAACATGATGTCGCCGGCCAAACTTTCCACGGCGAAGTCCTCGTCCACTGTCCCGATGACGGTGCCGTCCGGTTCCGCCACCACCGCATAGTTTGCCGTATCAGGAATCGCCCCGCCGGAGGTGATCGCCGCGAGACGCGCCCCACGCCGGCCTTTGAGCCGATGGTTGATTCGGTCGTGATGGAGATAGGCCAGTCCCCGCCCCCGCTGGGTGGCAATACCATCAGCCAACATGCGGACCACCTGGTCGAACGTGTCCCTTGTGAGATCACGGTAGGGATAGGCTTGTCGACAGAGTGAGAAGAGATTTCCTTCGTTCCAGGTCTGGCTGGCAGAGGCGGCCACGATCTGTTGGGAGAGAATATCGAGAGGAGCCGATGGAACCACGATCCGGTCCAACGTACCGCTGCGGATGGCTCGTACCAACGCCGCACATTCCAGCAACTCGTCCCGCGTCATCGCAAAGAGCCGGCCTTTCGGAACGGCCTTGATCCAGTGGCCGGCTCTCCCAATCCGCTGCAGGGCCGTGGCAATAGCGCGTGGCGAGCCAATCTGACAAACCAGATCAACCGTCCCGACATCGATGCCCAATTCCAACGAGGCCGTGGCAATCACCACGCGTGTCTTCCCGGTCTTCAACCGTTCCTCCGCCGACAGCCTGATCTGCCGTGAGAGGCTCCCGTGATGGGCCGCGACGGCATCCGGCCCCAGATCCGACAGCCGCTCTTCCAAATAGTGAGAGACTCGTTCCGCCAGCCGCCGCGTATTGACGAAGACGAGCGTCGAGCGATGCTGCCGAACGAGTTCAGCCACACGATCATACACATCGGACCAGATGGCATTCGTCGCGATTGCGCTTAATTCGTCTTTGGGCACTTCGACCGCAAGATCCAGTTCACGGCGATGGCCAACGTCGATAACTCTTACATCGTTCGTACTTCCACTATCGAGATGCGCATCATGCTTCACGAGCGACGGAGACCTGTTCCCAATCAGGAACTGGGCAACCAGTTCAATCGGCCGTTGCGTGGCGGAGAGGCCGATGCGCTGCGGCTTCACCAAGGTCAGCGCTTCGAGCCGTTCCAACGACAGCACCAGGTGAGCCCCGCGCTTATTCGGCGCGAGGGCGTGGATTTCATCGACAATGACGGTGCGAACGGTCTGCAACAGGCGGCGGCTTTTCTCAGCCGTCAGGAGAATGAAGAGCGACTCCGGTGTCGTCACCAGAATATGCGGCGGCCGCTTGAGCATCTGCTGGCGATCCGTCATTGGCGTGTCACCGGTGCGCACCAGCACGCGCAGTTCCGGCAGCAGGAACCCGGCCTGCAGCGCACGTTCTCTGATCTCGGCGAGCGGCTTCTGAAGATTTTTCTGAATGTCGTTGCTCAGCGCCTTGAGCGGCGAGACGTAGAGCACATGGGTATGGTTGTCGAGCTCACGGGCCAGGGCTTGCTTGAA
>CABVSA010000160.1 GCA_902500805.1 uncultured Nitrospira sp.
GCCAGTTCACGGCCGCTCAAGTTGTTGGGCTCCAGATAACCCTGGAGGATGAACTCGCCGGGATGGGGAGGATTGTGCATAGCCATTAGTGGTAGTCCTCATAATCCAAGACGTAGGCGGACGGATGTTAGTCAGACGAGCGTGATCTTGCTTCTACAGATAAGCCGCGTTGATCGTCGCGAGACTTTCGAGGCGAGAAGCCACATGCGTGGCCAACTCTACCCGCTTGTTAGGCTTTCACCTTCGCTCTACGCTTTTGCGGCAGCAGTGGAATAAGACAACGCAACGTCCTATTCACAGAGTCCGAATCTGGGAAATACCGGCGAATATCCGGCTCAAGCACAACGGTGCCCGCTTTCGGCACGACCTCCTTTACAGTACGTGTACCGTCGGCCTTATGAATCGTGATGGTGTAACCGGCTCGCATGGCCTTGTAGTGCTTACCACGCACACCACCTCTAAATTCGTATTCGCTACGCATCCCGGCATCCTCCGTCTGTGCTGTTTTACTCATTGCCTTCTTCATATAGCGTCCGCTCCGATAAAATTGCCTTTCTACAACTGATAATGCGTATATTCGAGCAACGTCCTTCAAAACAACTGCATGGGTGGTTTGGAGCGAAGCTTAAGCAAGTCGTACTATTTCATCAGTCTCCATGCTCTATAGATGCTCAGCCGACAGCATTCACCCCTCAGTCGCATCCGATTTTCCTGAAGCCGCCAGATCGGCGTAGGTCTGCAACGTTCGTCGTGCGGCTTCCTCATCCAGCTTGCTGATCGCAAACCCGACATGGGCGATGACATAGTCACCAACCACTGCTTCCGGCACTAGGGCCAACGAAATGGATTTCGTGACCCCACCGAATGACACCGTTGCCATACGAAGCTGGTCCTCTTCGATGTTCAGGACTTGTCCTGGGACTGCGAGACACATGGACTCTCCTCTTGTTCGAGTTTCGGGTTTCGGGTTTCTTGTTTCGAGTTTCAGGTTAGAGAATTTGCTCCCCCCGAATCGTCCAACCTGAAACATGAAACTCGAAACCAGAAACCATCCCGGCGTTTCACGCTTCACGAGATATGCTGTACACCGCCACCACTGCTTGCCCTAATGACAACCCTCCGTCGTTGGGTGGCACCAACCTGTGACTATAGACCGCGAACCCCGCTTCTTCCAATCGTTGCCGGACGAGCGACAACAACAGACCGTTCTGAAAACAGCCACCGGTCAGCACGACGCGAGGCAGACCAGCGGCCTGAGCCACTCGAACAGCTCCCTCGGCAAGGCCAACATGAAATCGCGCGGTAATCAGTTTAGGTCGGTGGCCTCTGCGAAGGTCATCGAGCATGGCGCTGATCATGGGCCACCAATCGACCATCCACTTCGTATCGGAACTCTCACTCGTGACTAGCTCGATCGGATAGCCTTGTACGCTTCCTCCGCCTGTCTCCCATTCTCGCTCCGCAGCGAACTGAACTGCCATGGCAGCTTGGCCTTCAAAGGAAGCCTGTGCGCACAAGCCTGTGAGTGATGCCACCGTGTCGAACAGCCGCCCCATGCTCGTCGTCCAAGGCGACGCGATGCCGGATCGGAGTAGCGCTGCTAGATGCGCACGCTGATCTCCTGTCATGTTCCAGGATGGAAGATCATGATGTACCATCGTTTCTCCCATCAGTTCCCACAAGGCGGCTGCAGCAGATCGGCCCGGTGCCTTCATCGCTGCTTCGCCACCAAGCAACCGAAAGGGTCTGAGGGATGCGAACCGAGTGAATTGTCGGTAGCTCGCGATTAAAAACTCTCCGCCCCACACTTGCCCGTCCGTTCCATATCCAGCTCCGTCCCAAGCGATACCCAGCACCTCACCGTCTAGTTTGTGTTCCGCCATGCATGAAGCCACATGGGCGTGGTGATGTTGCACAGGAACCAACGGGACAGATAGCCTTGCAGCCAGTTCTCGCGCGAAGCCGGTCGAACGATAGTCCGGGTGGAGATCGCAGGCAATGACCAGTGGCTCGACTTGTAATAGCCGCTGAAGATCCTCAATGGCCTGGCGGAAGGCCTTGTCCGCTTCAACAGTGGAAAGATCACCGAGGTGCTGACTGAGCACGATACGATGGCCTGTCAAGACTGCAACCGTATTCTTAAGATGTCCCCCAACGGCGAGAATCGGGCCTTGCCCCTTTCCATCTGACGAGTCATCGCTCCACCGGATTGCCTGCGGGACATAGCCTCGCGCCCGCCGAAGAATCATCTGGGCAGCCTTTCGCTTGTGCGCCTCGTCCCTTTCGTTGTTCTCCGGCGTACGGTCAACCACCAACACGACCGAATCATCGACTGGCCTTGATATCGGCCTGTCATGCACAAGGAATGCATCGGCAATACCCTTCAGTCGAACCAGCGCCCCACGTTCGTCAATCACGATCGGTTCTTCTGATCGATTGCCGCTCGTGGCCACCATGGGACGCTGCAGCGAGGCCATCAAGAGATGATGGAGCGGCGTGGCCGGCACCATCACGCCGAGATAGGGATTGCCCGGTGCCACAGCTTCAGCGATCGCTGCATGTCGCCGCTTTCGCGCTAGAACGATCGGCGCTTGCGGTGAGCAGAGCAGTGATTCCTCCTCCGAAGACAACAGGCAGTAGTTTCTGGTCGCTGCAATAGAAGGAAACAGAACGGCAAAAGGTTTGTCCGCTCTCTGTTTTCGATCGCGCAAGCGCCGGACAGTCTCCTCTGACCGTGCGTCCACCCAGAGCTGAAACCCTCCCAATCCTTTCACTGCCACAATGAGGCCCTCATCGAGCAATGCCACTGCTCGCTGTAAGGCTCCCTCCTCAGCTGCAATTTCGCAGCCCTGCTCATCCCACAAACGCAGCCGTGGACCGCAGATCGGACAGGCAATCGGTTCCGCATGAAAGCGGCGATCGGCATCAGCTTCATATTCGACGCGACAGTGAGAACAGAGCTCGAACCCAGCCATCGTCGTATTGGATCGCTCGTATGGAATTGCCGTGAGCAGGCTATAGCGTGGGCCACATTGCGTGCAGGTGAGGAATGGATACCGGAAGTGACGATCTTGTGGATCGGCGAGCTCGCGACAGCAATCTTGGCAAGTCGCCAGATCTGGAGGGATGACAAGAGTTCGCTGACCCGACTCAGTGCTCCGATCAATCGAAAAGCTCGTGTCGTCGATCGCCGGAATGACGCTTGTGTTCATCGCCTCAACTGAGGCTGAAGCCGGCTGGTCATCCTTCAGCCGCCGGAGAAACGATTCGATGGTCAGCGGATCTCCTTCGACTTCAATCAGCACGCCGCTGCTCGTATTCCGAACCCACCCTGCCAACTCCAGCTCACGTGCCAATCGGTAGACAAATGGGCGGAACCCCACCCCTTGCACCGTTCCCTGCACATTGACCTGGACACGCTGAGTAAGAGTCTTTCTCACCCCTGCACCACTAATTCATGGAGTACCACTTCCGGCTCTGTTGACCCGGCTACCACCGGTTCTCCACATACGGGACAGACCTCATACGCTGGTGTGACAGAAACATCTCGCTGACATTGCGGGCACCAGGCATCAGCAGGAACAGGGATAACCTCTAACCTCGCACCTTCAGCCTTCGTACCTCGTGCAGCCAATTGGAATGCGACTTGGAGTGCGGCGTGATCGTGAGTGAGCAGATGCGAGATCGCGCTGACTTTCAGTCGCACAACAGATAGTTTAGCGTCTCCCGTTTCACTCAAGCTGGTTTCCACGGCTTTGATAATCTGCCTCATGAGATGGAGCTCATGCACGGCAGGTCTCACAGTCCTGGACAATCCGGTCCACGAGCTGCTCCAACACCTTGACCACGGCAGGCGATAACGGTTCACCTGCCTCTGTATTCTCTACTTCAACTCCGTACACGATCACGGTAGCAGGAAGCACCCCCATCGCGCGGGCCAGCTCCAGCGCGTCCATCGTGCCGAGGGCGTGGCTCGATTGCGGGAAGATCCGTCCACCGATTGGACCAACTGAGGCATCAAGTCGATGGATTGTGCCCGGAGCTTGTCCACTGCGGGCAGCATCGATCAGGATCACGACGTTTGCCCCTTTCATCAATTCCACGAGATCCACCCCCGCCATCTCCGCCTCGATCACGTCGACGCGGTCCTCAACTTCTCGGCGAAGTCGGCGAGCCACCAATAGTCCGACCGCATCATCTCCTCTCATGCCGTTCCCAAGACCGATGATCCGAATGGCAGAGGAATGAGGATCGTCTTTCTTCACACCACCCCTTCCCGCTTGATGTCCAGCTTCAAGAAATGGGTCGCGCAGGAAATGCACGGATCGTAGCAGCGGATGACCCGCTCGCAGGCGAGCGACGCTTCCTCATTGGAACAATTCAACACACGGGGGAGGAACAGACGAAGATCCTGCTCAATGCGGCCTTGATTCTGTGAGGTGGGTGGCACGATCTTGGCTTCGCGGATTACCCCATCGCCATCCACACGATACCGATGGTAGAGAATACCTCTGGGCGCTTCCGTACAAGCCATCCCGATGCCCGGCCGAACAATAACCGGCAGCGCCGGCTCAGGTGGCGGGTCGTACCGTTCAATCAGTCGTACTGATTCTTCCAACGCATAGAGTAGTTCGATCGAGCGGGCGACAATCCCGTGAAAGGGATTGCGCAGAGGCAGCGACAACCCCGTATCCGCCAGCACCTGCTGGACTGCGTGAGGCAACCGATCGTGATTCAGATTTACGCGAGCCAACGGCCCAACCAAATACGGTGAGCCCTCCAACGTGCAGTGTAACGCGTTGGAGTAGGATACCTGATGCTCGGAGAAATGCCGTTCGAACTCGTCGGCAGAAATATCCAGGCCGGTGCCGGCCACGATCCGCCCCTCGTTGAAGGGATACTCGTCGGGATGACGCAGCGCCACACAAGTATAGTCCGGAGTAAACTCCGGATATTCGAACCCTGTAACCCACCGCACAGTTTCCACTGCGGCATCGCGCGCCCAGAGCAGCTCACTCTTCAACGCTTCCAGCTCACGCCGCAACGGTACCCGCGAGAAGCCGCCGACTTTCACGGAAACCGGGTGTACTGACCGACCACCGAGCAACGTCATGATCGCATTGCCCGCTTTCTTCAGTCGCAGTCCTCTGGTGACCAGCGATGGATGGTCCTTGGCCATGGCGATCCCGCTCTCGTAGCCGAGAAAGTCCGGCGCCTGCAGCATGAAGACGTG
>CABVSA010000161.1 GCA_902500805.1 uncultured Nitrospira sp.
GTGACCAGCGGCGCGTTCACGATGAATCTTGATCGTAATGCCTTGGCTCAAATGGTCCTCAATCCTTCGGGCACACCGCCGACGTTGTTTCTCGAAGAGTTTTGGAATGGTCCCGCCTCGGCGTCGTTGACCTCCACACAAATCAATACGGCAGGAGTCGCGGACCTCGTCCCCGGCACCGGTGAGATTCCCGCGACCGGCCTCGTCTACGACGTTACCGGCGCGACGGTCACGAATCCGGCCGGCCGGGCTATTCAAGCGACCAATTTTACCTACGATCCGAATGATTTGACCGGCACGGCCAGCGGCCAGATCGGGCTGGGCGGCGTGATGCGGTTTCTCGGTAACTTCCCCGGCATTTTCGTCACCGGAGATTATGCCTTGAGATACGATGCGACGCGGGTCGGCAATCCAGCGGATGGATCAGGTTGGTACTTGTTGAACAACTATGGATTTCCCATTCCTGTCCTCGAACTGACCGACGTGACGGCCAGCAGCAATCCCTTCTCCCTCGCCCTCTCGGGCAATTTGAAATGGAGCCCGGAAGTCACCTCCGCGTTCTTCGCCCCAAGCGATCTCGGGACAACGGTCGGCACCTTTGCCTTTGCCTCACCCGTCCCAGTGCCGGCGGCCGCCTGGCTGTTCGGAAGTGGGCTGATCGGGCTGGCCGGTGTGGCCCGCCGACGAGGGCTTTGGAGGGCATAACTCATGGTACAGTTCCGTCGATTCTTGATCGCGTTGCTGTCCGCCGCTGCTCTCTCCCAGGGGGCGGCGGTTGACGCGTCGTACGTCCCTCTTACCTCAGTGCTGATCGGCAACCCAGGCAACGTGGCCGACCCACTGACCGGCCGCGGCGCCGTTGCGTATCCCTATTACATCACGTCAACCGAAGTCACGAACGCGCACTATGCCGCCTTCCTGAATGTGGTCGATCCCAACGGTGTGAATCCTCACGATCTGTATAATCCCAACATGACCAATGCGACCGGCTTCGCCGTGGTCAAGGGCGGGATCAACTTCGACCCGACTGCCTCGCCGGGTACGATGTATAATCCCAAACCCAATTATGGAGATAAGCCCGTCAACTATGTGAGCTTCCACGACGCGGCACGATATGCCAATTGGGTGATGACCGGCAACACAGAAAGCGGTTTCTACACCTTCGCCGACACAAATACCCTGGTGAGCCAGGGTGTGCATGGACCTGGTCAGCACAACGGCATGAACTGGGTCGCCCTTTCCAGCCACGACGAATGGTATAAGGCGGCGTTCCACAAGAACGACGGGCCAACCGCCAACTACTATCTTTACCCGACAAGCAGCGATGCCGTGCCGACCATCGCCACCGCTACTCCCTCTGGAGATATCGCCAACTCCGGCGAGAACGTCGCCAATTACAACTTCGGCGCAAATTGGGACGGAACTGGTACGCTCGGCCATGTGACGACGGTGGGCAGCGCCGGATCCGAGAGTGCCAGCCCCTATGGCACGTTTGATCAAGGCGGCAATGTGATGGAGTGGATCGATGAATCGACGGGCTCGAATCGTGTGATGCGCGGGGGCTCTCTCTGGCTCGGAGCGGAGACGTTGCGCCCCACCTACAGCAGCTTTTTCAATCCACTCGTCGGAGGCAGCAGCCTCGGTTTTCGCCTCACCAGCCTTGGACCGATCACGGTCGTGCCGCTCCCCGCAACAGCCTGGCTGTTCGGGAGTTCCTTAGTGGGATTGATCGGGTTGGTGCGACGGCACAAGACCCTCGCCATTTGAATTGTCGCTGTAGGCGACGGACGGCGTGAGTCCCCCAAAACGGAGGGCTCACGCTCAAGAGCTCCACCACACACCATCGCGATCTCGTCGTGCGAGCCGTACCCTCCGCCCTATGAATTGCCGTTAACGCTGTGGCCTCATGTGTCTTGCCCCTTCGCTTGCTCCAGCTTTGCCAAACGGGTTGTATGGACGCGTTTCCGGTCATCGAGACACTGCGATCGCCCGGTGCCGACGGCGACTCGCATCCTCACACATATGCCATAGATTTTCGGGCAACTGCCAGGCTAATTTTGTGTCAACCAGTGCAGATAGCGGCATCGGTGAGTAGATTGCCTCGCCACGGTTTTGGTAGAAGTGGAATACATCACGAAGTACATGGGCGCCACGGATTGCTAAGGACTCGATCGATGACGAGCCTCGTACTATTCTCACGGCTACTGCGTTGGCGGAAGGGCTCACCGGCACGCTTGCGTCAGGCAGATAACTTCATGGCACTGAGCGGCAGTGCCGTAATGTTTTTGGTCAGCGGCAACACCATCACGGCGTCTCCTGTTCCCCTCCCCGCCGCAGTCCGGCTGCTCAGTGGCGGCATGAGATCACTCGGCTTTGCTCGTCGGCGAAGAACCATCGTCTCCTAATTTCACCAATAGGCTGCCGATGCGCTGAGCGCGTTGAGAAGGAGGACTCATCCATCGATCGCGCCCTGCCGTAAGGCCCGGTACAGCTTGAGGATCACGGATTGAGTTCCGTGAAAACCTCATTCAGCTGCCAAGATCAGAGGACGCAGAGAGCTTGTCACGCCACTGAGATATCCCCATCAAATCGGGAGTCCCCCTTTTGATGAATTGCCGTCGATGTCATGGCCTCATGTGTGCGGTGGACTTCCTCGTCTCGGCTCGCAACTACGAGGACGATGGCCTCTGCGGATGGCGCTGCATCATCTGCGGGGAGATCATCGATCCGGTGATCGCCTGGAATCGCATTCGCACGAAGAACCAGCGACAGATTCAGAACAAGCAGAAATCGGCTCATCGTCTGTATAGAACCGTTCCCTCTTCCCTCTCGTTACACGGTGGGCGATCGGAACGATGAAGCGCTACGGCTACCGCGGCCTTCTCCGCTGAACCGCGCCATCAGCTGCTTACTCCCTCCATGTACGGGCACCCCTACAAGTCTTTCTTCCTGATTGCACCTGCGGTACAGTGTGACACCCCATGATCCATCCTCTTCGTTTCCTGACATATGCCTCCCTTCTGATGACGGTCGTGCCGCTCTCGCTTGCGCAAGCCGATCTCCGACCACAACATGTCGCCGTTCTTGCAAACGCCACCAACCCCGACAGCCTCGCCGTGGCTCGGCACTATGCGGCTCAGCGCAATATTCCATCAGAGCACATCATTCCGCTCACCTTACCGTTTCGTGACACGTTGACTCGTCGGGAGTATGAGGAGCTCGTTGTCATGCCGCTTCGACGCGCTCTGGAGGACCAAGCGCTGCATGCCTCGGTTCGCGTCATCGTTACGACCTACGGCATCCCGTTGCGGGTTGATGCGCCTCAGCTTTCGGAGGAAGAACACCGCCGGCTCGCAGAAGCGCAACAGCTGGTTAAGAACAGTCGGACGAAGCTGGAGCATTTAAAACGGCAGTTCGAGCAGCTTGTACCTGAATCATCGCGCCTACAGGCCGCATCGCCGTTCCCCGCACAGGATATTCTTGAGGCGGCCAGGACGGCTGCCCTTGTCTCACAGGTCGATCGAAGTTGGCGTACGGCGCTCGACCATCTCCGGCAACAGCGAGGCCCGGCGGCTGAACGGCCTGCACAGGAATTGCTTCAGTTGACTCAGCAATACGGTGGATGGGGCATCATGCTGCAGAAACGAACAGGATCTGAAGCGTCCGATGCACCTGCGGACACACCTCAAGCAGCCGCTTGGCGCACGTTGCTGGATCGGTCCGGCCCCCTATGGGTAGGACTCGGGCTTCACCCGATCACCTCGCAGCGTCCGTTGCTCTACCGGTGGGCGGAACGGCTCTTCGGCGTGCGCGGTGTGCTGGAACTCGCGAGCGCGGAGGTGGATCGGCTCACCTATGCCTATGCCGATGCCAGTCTCGACAGCGAATTAAGTCTATTGTGGTGGGACCGGGATCTCTACCCTGTCGCGTGGCGCTGGGACAACCCTCTTTTTCAAGATCATGCCGCCTCCAGCGATCAGCTCCCTATTCTCATGGTCAGTCGGCTGGACGCCCCGACCCCTGAACTGGCGAAGGGTCTGGTGGACCGAGCCCTGCAAGCGGAACGCACGGGGTTGAATGGCATCGTGTACTTCGATGCCCGGGGATTGCAACCCGATGGTGCGATCGACACCTACGGTCACTACGATCACAGCTTGCGGGAGGCCGCAGCACTGGTGAAGGAGAAGTCTTCATACAATGTCGTGCTGGATGTCTCCGAACCGACGCTGACGGCCGTTCCAAACGTGGCACTCTATATCGGTTGGTACAAGCTACGGGCCTATGAATATGTGTTTTCGTTCAACCCAGGAGCCATCGGCTATCACATGGCATCTGCCGAATCCCTGACTGTGCATGACCGTGGCGAGCGAGGCTGGTGCAAAAACGCGCTGGAACGAGGGATCACCGCCACGCTCGGATCAGTCGGGGAACCTTATCTCGATGCGTTCCCGGAGCCGGCGCGCTTTAGCTCTCTCCTGTTGTCAGGGAAGTACTCTCTCGCCGAGGTGTACTATCTCACAAGCCGGACCATCAGCTGGAGAATGGTTCTGTTCGGCGATCCGCTCTACAATCCGATGAAGGGACGTTCGTCGATTCCGTTATCAACTCCTTCACCCGTCGCTCCTTCGGATCGGCGATTCGGCGATCCCGTTGCCCAACGGATACGGGTCCAGGATCTCATGCGGGATCGACAGAAGCGATTGATCTCCCTGCTGCAACAAGCCGAGCAACGCCTCAGCGCTCAACCAACCCTGCCATCTCAACAACGGGCTCAGTGAGTGTGGTCACCAGTCGTTTGACTAAGCATGATAGGACTCGGCATGATCTGCCCTTCGTCTACCCTCTCCATCACGGATCGGAGCCACAGCGAATCGTTCAAGCCATCTGTGTTTCAGCTGGCGTTCGCGTTCATACTCCAGAAATCGACTCACTGCCTCTCTTCTCCGCGTGATGCCCAGCCGTTGGTACAGACGGTGAAGGCGAGAAACGATCACGCGCCGATCCACGCTCAGCTCCTGAGCAATCTGTCTGTCCGTCTTGCCGGTTGCCACACACGAGAGCAGTCTGAGATCGTCGACCGACAAACCACCGGATGAATGCCGAGGTACCCTTCCCATTCCGATCCGCATCCAGGTCAAGACTACATGCGTCAAGTACGGATCAACGACCGCCTTCCCGA
>CABVSA010000162.1 GCA_902500805.1 uncultured Nitrospira sp.
CACCAGATGAACGCGAGAAAGAAGTGATGGCGCAGTTAGCGCGCCCAGCGTTCCGAGGAGATCTTGCCGATATTCCCTTGGCCTTCATTCCGTTCGGTGCCCTCTGTGAGCACTGTGATGCACTGTGTAAATTTGGGGACAATCATTCGATCCTAAGCAAGATTGCTCGCACGACGACTGCTGTTGATAAGAGATGAGCCAATAAACTTCCACATTCGGGGACTCTGAGGAGCGGTTTAAAAATGTTCGAGTATCTTCCGGCGCTGGTGTTGATATTCGTCGTCGGTGATTAGGCCCTGTTCACGCCAGACCTTCAAGCGGCGTAGCTTATCTTCGATCGTCGCCGTTGGAAGCTCCTTGGGCGAAGAAGAAGCCGGGCTCAGTCCAGTGAGCCATGCCTTGTAGTCGAGAGAAAGAGTTTGGACAGAGCTCTTGACGAGAGTCGATGAGAGGTCGTTCCTGGCCAAGGTTGTCTGGTGAGGTCCTGGCACGAAATGAAACTCCATTTCTCCGATCGGCTGAAGAGGAGCCTCCTCGGAGGTTTCACGCTTTCGTGACGTAGTGGTTGGTCTGCGGGCATTCGCGAGTAAGACGATGAGCTGATCGCCGTGGATGAGCATACCGCCTGTCGTGACGAGGGGAATGCCATCCTCACGGGTTCGTCGCAGAACAAAGACGGCCGTTTCATCGGGTCGGGCTTTGACCAATGCGGCCAGAAGATGAGGGGCAAGGAGTTGAGCATCGTCATTGGGAAAAGCCGGTTCCGGTTGCGGCATGCTTCTCAGAACCCAGTAGCTGACAAAGCTCGTCTCCCGCTGGATCATAATGGATTGGAGGACGCTCGTAAGATGTGCGGTGGTGAACTTGGCAACCTGCTGATCGGGTTCTCCGGCAGCGTCCTTCAGAGGTGAAGAGCTGTCCAATCGCACAAGGACGATCGGGTCTTCGTACACGGTTCGGGAAATGGTGGGCGAGGTCACACAACCAGCCAGGATGAAGATGGCCGCAACGCTAGAGGCGCCGAACCTTCTCCACAAGGAGGAGTCAAGCCGGACTGTCATGACAGCTGATTATAGGTAAGGGAGTGCGACAGGACAAGATTGTGCGCCCGTCAGTTTCCAGCTCCGGTGCAGGATCGTAGAGGATTTTTCTACGCCGTAACGAAGAATGATATTCGATAGGAGGCACGAGATTATGGTGAGTCAGGGTCCGAATTTTGAGATGCTGAGAACTTCCACGAACGAATGGGGTCAGCTTACCCCTCATGAGGCGACATGAAATCCAACGGCTGGCACGCGCTCACAGTCGAATCACTGGAACGTGAACTAGGCTCTGACAGCAATAACGGATTGACTGAACGTGAGGCGGAGCATCGTCTCACGACGGTGGGGCCGAATGAATTGCCCGAAGCTCCTCCCCCGTCTCCGCTCAAAATCCTTCTCGCGCAATTCTCGAGTCTGATCGTCTGGGTCTTGATCGGAGCAGCGGTCGTGTCCGGCTTGCTGCAAGAATGGATCGACGCGGCCGCGATCGTGGCGATTGTGATCTTGAATGCCATCTTAGGGTTCGTCCAGGAGTTCCGCGCCGAACGCTCCTTGGCAGCGCTCCGCAAACTGTCGGTCGCAACGGCGCGGGTGATTCGAGAGGGGGTTGCACGGTCGATCCCTGCCCGCGAACTGGTCCCCGGCGACCTGGTCCAAGTGGAAGCCGGAGATCGCATTCCAGCCGACAGCCGGTTGATCTATGCGACGAGCCTTCAGACACAAGAAGCCTCCCTGACCGGGGAGTCCACACCGGTCGGCAAGTCCGCCGAGGCGATCTCTCAAACCGAGGTGCCATTAGGCGACCGCCGCAACATGCTCTTTATGAGCACCGTCGCGGTTTCTGGGAAAGGCCGCGCGTTGGTGACGGCCACCGGGCCTAAGACGGAGCTGGGAAAGATCGCGGCGATGATTCACCGCGAGGCGCAGGCGGAGCAAGAGGAGACGCCGCTCCAGCGCCGGCTCGAACAGCTCGGGCATACCTTGCTGTGGCTCTCGCTGGTGATCGTGACGGTGGTGTTCCTCCTGGGCATGCTCCGCGGCGTGCCACTGATCATGATGTTTCTCACATCGGTGAGTTTAGCCGTTGCGGCCATTCCAGAAGGCTTGCCCGCGGTGGTCACCATCACGCTGGCGCTCGGTGTCACTCGCATGGTGCAGCGCCATGCCTTGATCCGGCGGCTGCCGGCAGTAGAGACGTTGGGGTCAACCACCGTGATCTGCTCCGACAAGACGGGCACACTCACCAAGAATGAGATGACCGTCACACATCTGTACCTCGACGGTGAGGTGTTGACTGTCTCGGGCGAAGGTTATACGCCGCTTGGTGAGATCCGTACGGAGAAAGGACCGACCAGCGCAAAGCCGTATCCTGGGCTCACTGCCCTCCTGCGGGCCGGCGTGTTGTGTAACGGAGCCGAACTGCGTCTAGAGTCCTTCGCCTGGCAGGTGGTGGGCGACCCGACAGAGGGTGCCCTACTCGTCGTAGCAGCGAAGACCGGGCTCTCGAAAGCCGATCTTGATCGTGAGAACCCGGTGCTTGGTGAGGTGCCGTTCGATTCAGAACGCAAAAAGATGACCGTGGTCCGCCATGCCGCCTCCGGTCCGGTCGCTTATGTCAAAGGCGCACCCGACGTGCTGTTGCGCGATTGCACCGCTTGGATGACCGGTGACGGACAGATCACCACGCTGACGGAAGAGATCCGTCAACGAATCCTGTCAACCAATCGACAATTTGCCTCGCAAGCCCTGCGGGTCCTCAGCGTGGCCATGCGGCCACTCGACATCCTGCCGGACGCGTATACAGCCACCAGCGTGGAGCGCGACTTAACGTTCTTGGGGTTGGTCGGCATGAAGGATCCGATCCGACCGGAAGCCCAAGCGGCGGTCCACACCTGTCGAGCTGCCGGTATTCGAACCGTCATGATTACAGGCGACCATAAGGACACAGCCGTCGCCATTGCGCATGACTTGGGGATTTTGGAAACGGGGGCGCAAGCGATTTCCGGGACAGAGCTGGACCAACTATCGGATGATGAGCTGGAACAGCGAGTCTCCGGTACCGCGGTTTACGCCCGGGTGTCGGCTGAGCACAAGCTCCGGGTCGTGCGCGCGTGGAAGCGACGAGGGGCGGTGGTCGCCATGACCGGCGACGGGGTCAATGACGCGCCCGCGTTGAAGGCGGCCGATATCGGTGTGGCCATGGGCATCACCGGCACGGACGTGACGAAAGAAGCCTCTGACATGGTCATCACTGACGATAACTTCGCGTCGATTGCAGCGGCAGTAGAAGAGGGGCGAGCGGTCTTCGACAATATCCGAAAGGCGGTCTTCTATCTCCTCTCCTGCAACATCAGCGAGATTCTCCTCATGTTGCTCGCCACGCTGTTTGCCCTTCCGCTGCCGTTGTTGCCGGTGCAGATTCTCTGGATCAATCTCGTGACAGATGGGCTCCCTGCGTTGGCGCTCGCCGTCGATCCCAAGGATCGCGACCTGATGCGACGGCCACCCCGGTCACCAGCGGAACGATTCCTGACGAAAGAGCGGTTTCTCATGTTGTTCGCTCAGGGTTCCTTTTTGGCACTGATTTCGCTCGGGGCGTTTGTGTACTGTTTGTACGGCATGGACTTGAACCTGGAGCGAGCCCGTACGCTGACCTTCACGATCCTCGTCATGGCTCAACTCTTTCATGCGTTCAATAATCGCAACGACCGCCGGTCGCTCTTCGAGATCGGACTGCTCACGAACAAGCCGCTCCTTGGGGCCGTTGGGCTTTCGGCCGCGCTGCAAGCCGTCATTGTGCTCACTCCGGCGATCCATCCAATTTTTGACGTCGTGCCCTTTGACGCGGAACATTGGTTTCTTGTTCTCGGCATCGGCCTCTTGCCGCTGGTGGCAATGGAGATCTGGAAAGTTGGATCGGCGAAGAGGCACCTCTCTTCGTCGGCACCCGATTCCGAGGGCTTGTAGTGCTTATCGGCAATCGCTCTCTAGGGTAGCGGCTGAACAGGCTGTCATTCATCACGGATACTGGGATAGTGGCGACCTGGCTCGGATCCCCGGCCCTTGCCGACGCGCCAGAGTTGGCCGTTTCTTCGGTCGGACGACAGACTGACCTATGTACGATTTTGGGGCTTGACGAGTCTCTCAGTATTGAGGCAAGCTATCGCGCTATGAACGGTTGGCTGCTTGCTAAGGTGAAGACGCGGTTCTTTAGCCTGGTCCTGCTCTTCGCCCTCTGTCAGATCGTCGGGACCATGTGTACGGTGCCGGATCTGTCGTTGGCCGACGACGCAGCACAGTTGACCGAAGATATGAGGCATATGGCCTGTCCCATGGACGGGACCAGCATGTGCCCACTCTCCGCCGTGTCATCGCCGGAACGGCAGTCCAAGCCCCCGGCAACCACAGATCTGCATCAGATAGCCGTACGGCTTAGCCCTGTCGAAGCGTCGACTGTTTCTCCAACCTTCGAATTCTTATCCTGGAGCTCTGCCTCGGAATTCGTCCCCATCTCCATAGCCTCGTCCTCGGTCCTTCGCATTTAATTCACACCTTCAGTTGTTCACGGCCACTCCGTTTTTGTGCTGGAGGCGGCATTGATTCATTCGTTTGGCTTCGTCTGAGGTGTCCTTACACAAATCGGCCTCGATAACTCCACCCGGTGTCCAAGGGCTCGGAAGAGGGGCTGATGATCACATGAAGGAGAAACTCTCATGATGGGCATGCGTTGGACCAATTGGCTGGGTTTTGCAATGCTGGTGTTCTTTCTCGTTATTCATGAGCCGATATGGCTGCTCCTCGGGTTTGGCACCACGGCGGATGGCAGCATGACATTTGACAGCACGAAGATCCTGTGGGTTATTCCGGTCGTCGCCTACATCATTGTTGCGGCTGTGTTGATAATACGGGGAGGTCAGGGTCGCGAGAAAGCTTGATCGTCTTGTGTAAGCGAGGAACGTGGTTCTTCTATCTCGATCAATGGAGGTTGACCATGAAATACGTTCGAGAAAAGATAATAAGCAATTGGTCTCCGGCTCACTATCTCTTGGTGGCACTGATGTTGGTCTCCTACACTCCGGCCACGGCTCAGCCAGTACCGTTACCGGGGAGTGAGAT
>CABVSA010000163.1 GCA_902500805.1 uncultured Nitrospira sp.
CCGTTGCTGATGCGTTTACCGCGATTCAGGTCCCACATGTTCACAGTCGATCCCATCGCGCTCGTATTGCACTCCGTATTTTAAAGGTAGCCGCCGGGACTCAATTCGATCCTCTGGTGGTCAACACCTTGGTCAAGTGCTGTTCAGAAACGAATCCGGTACCGATGGGAGACCCACTTCCCCTATAACCCCACCGGCGTACCACCTACGCCGGATTCAAGATGGGAGGCCCCACCCCTCCCACTTGACCAGGCAAGGGTCCTCGCCTCCCGAGGGCCCTTGCCGCCCATATAGGAAAATACGATGAATATGAGATGGCTCAAGCGAGTCAGCTTGGCACAGTTGAAAAGGTTTTGATCATAGAAGGGAAACGCGCCATGAAGCATGCTCGAACCTCACGTCAGCCACAGACCGGAGCAGCGCTCCTCCTCACAATTATGTGTTCTATTGGAATCGTCTCCTGCTCAAGTAGCAATGAGCCAGCACCGACACCTCCTACCGCCACAGGAACAGCGGGAGCTGAGGAATCCGTCGGCGAACGGCTGTTTCTCGAAACTCGGTTCGCGCAAGCGTTTAAAGCATCCCTGGACCACGGCGGTGATATCAATGATCCGAATATCGGTGACCCTGTCGTCGATACCGTCGAAACGCTTGGCGTGCCGATCGCCCCAGGTCCGTTCAAGGGCCTCTCCATGAATTGCCGGGCTTGTCACTTGGTCGACGATGTACTGGAGGCGCCGAGAGGCGGCATGCGGACCTACACAGACTTTGCACGACGCAGCCCCATCCCGGCCCGGGCGGACGGCAAAACTGTTGCCGTCCGCAATTCCCCGCCGCTCGTCAATTCCTCGCTCGATCGACCGAATGGCGTCCTGTTCCATTTCGACGCAGAGTTCAACTCAATGGAAGAACTGGTCGCGGCCACCTTCACCGGAAGAAACTTCGGATGGCTACCAGGCGAACGCGCACAGGCCATCGCACACATCGCCCGCGTGGTCCGGTCCGATGACGGCACAGGGGATCTGGCCAAGGAATTCGACGGAACGCCCTTTCGTGTGCTCTTCGGAGGAACCGATGCCTCCATACCGGAAGAGTTTAAGCTCACGACAGAGTTTCGGGTGGCAGTCGGCTCGGCCTCGGACCAGGAAGTGTTTGATGCCGTGGTCAAGGTCGTTGCCGCCTATGTCAACGGCCTGCTCTTTTCACAGACCGAAGACAGTGGCGCACCGATCCGGTCTCCGTTTGATGTGTTTCTAGAGGTGAACAGATTCCCTCAAGCGCCGGATTCCAACGAATCACCACTCGGCTATAGCAGACGCCTGCTGCAACTGGTCAAAGCCCGTGAATCGGCAGGGACGCTCCAATTTGTCGCCTCAAACCCCAATCGAACGGACGGACAGTTCCAATTCCACACGCAGCCGTTCTCGTTTGGAACGCAGGAATTGGCCGGGTTAAAAATGTTCCTGGCTGAACCGGCAGCGCTACCTGCTTCGCCAACCGAACTGGCAATCGGAACAATAGGCAACTGCATCGCCTGCCATGCCGCGCCGAACTTCACCGATTTCAACGCTCACAATACTGGAACGACTCAGAAGGAGTACGATGACATCCCAGGCCATGGCCCTGGTGCCTTTCTCAGTCTCCCGATTCCCACACTCGCCACACGAACGGCCGATGATTTGCCGGCAACTGAACAACATCCGTCCGCCAGCGAACGATTCCGAGCCGTTCCCTCATCCGGAACAACCTTGACTGACCTTGGCTTATGGAACGTCTTCGCCAATCCCGACATGCCAGAGCCACAAGGCAAGATCGAAACCATACTCTGCGAGGCTGAGCAACCGTGCTCTGTCTCTCAAAGCGAGCTTTTAGATCGAGCCATCGCCCGATTTAAGACTCCCGGTCTGCGCGACCTGGGACACTCTGCACCGTTCATGCATACCGGCCAATTCGACACACTCAACGAAGTCCTAGAGTTTTATCGCGAGATGTCCGACCTCGCGCGTGAAGGAATGCTCCGCAATGGGGCCGACCAACTTCGAGGGATTGCGTTGCGAGAGAACGATATCGCTCCGCTGGCTGCTTTCCTGAAGGCCCTGAATGAGGATTATCAATAGACACAGAAACTCACTCTTGTACGAATTTCTATCATGGAGACAGGTGAATTGATGACACCCTTTCCCCCGCGACAAGCAACGCTCTTGATCTGCCGGCACTGTCACAAGCCGATCGCCCATCGAAACCCTCAGCTGTGGTGTATCAAGTGTCGATGCGCCAAGCGCCGACGGGGGCAGACTCGAGGTCTCGCACAGTCGATGCAGACACGACGACTGAAAGCTTGGTTGAGGCAATTCTCAAACTCATGACTGGTTCTGTCCGCGTCAAACAGATGGAGGGTTAGGTATTGGCGTCTGTCCTCCTTCTGATTCCGTGCTGAAGAAGGAGATCGCTGTAGAAATTAAGCACAAGGGGCGAACACTAAAAAACCGATAATCAATCAAGTGCGTAATCAACACAGACGCGGCCAAAGGACTGAGCGTCCAGAGCCCATGGTTGTTCACCAGCCATGGGCTCTGTGTTTTTGGGAGCATGTGTCCACCGATGGGCATGCCAAGGGGTCCCGCAATGGCGACACACGGATCATTCAAGAAAGGAGAGCACGCCCATGACAGACTGACAACGAGACCGACAAGCTGTCCGATAAGTTTAACAACACAAGCATTGAACCCATTCTTCACTTTGCCGTCATGGGTTCACGAGAATAGTCACTCATTAGAAAAGGAGTGTCATGAAATCGAAACCTGAACAACCATGCTTGTATCCTTATCTCCGCTCCATTCTTGGACTAGTGTTACTCACCTCAACTCTTACCATCACTGGATGTAGCAGCGACGAAGTAGCTCCAACCTCCAACACATCTTTACCTGCCACACTGAGCAGCGACGTCTTATCAGTTCCACTCTCAGCGACGGAAACGGACCGCTTCCTCGCAGTCACCGGGACGACAGGGAATCAGTATTACGCAGCAGGCTTTACCACGGTCGCCGATGATAGTCAGATGGCGGTTGCACGCTTTGGTGTGACCGGCGGCCTGGATACCTCCTTCGGGTCAAACGGTATCGCGACCGTTAATGTGGCCGTCGGTACTGGGAAAATAGCCGAGCTAGCGCGGTCCATTATCGTCCAGTCTGATGGAAAAATTGTGATTGCCGGTCCGATCGAGCACGACACAGCAGCTACCGGGGATGGGGCGCGAGATACGGACATCGCCGTGGTTCGCCTTGAAGCTACGGGACAATTGGATCAGACATTCGGCAACAAGGGGATCACACGCCTCGACCTGAGTACGGGAAAGGTCACCGGTACTGCTTTTCGAGGGGATACCGCCTGGGGACTAACACTATTGCCGGGAGACGAGCTATTGCTTATCGGAGGAAAAGTAGCGGACGGAGGAGACCGATCCGATTCCGATTACGCCGTCCTGAAATTGACTGCGAACGGCACCAGGGACAACACATTCGGCACGAACGGACTTGTCACTCTGGATATCGGTAAGGGAAACGATAACCCCCGAACCGCACTTGTGCAGCCTGACGGGAAAATCGTGGTCAGTGGTCATACCTCTGACGCCGGTGTGGTGACCACTGTCCTCTTCCGGCTACTTTCCGACGGCCAATTCGACACCAGCTTTGGTCGAGATGGAGTGGCGAATGTTGCCCTGCTCCCATTCGTTGCAGAAGCCTACGATGTAGCCTTACAGGGGACAAACTTGGTGATCGCCGGCTATGGACGAGATACGTCAGGAGGAACGGTCGATATCATCAGCGCAAGATTTTTGTCTGACGGCACATGGGACAAATCGTACGGGGACGGAGGTCTAACCACAATCGATGTGGCCGGCCAAGACGACCGAAGTCGAACCGTGAGAGTTTTGCCGGACCAGCGCGTATTAATCGTGGGACAAGGAAAGCAAACTGCCACCACTCAAGACGGGGTGGTGGTCTTGCTCACACCTAGCGGCCAGCGGGAGACAAAACTCAATGGCACCGGTGTAGCGCTCATTGATTTTGGCGGTTCAAACGATGCCCTCTTCGGACTCGCTTTGTCCTCAGATCTAACGAATGCAGTTGCAGTCGGCTGGAAAGGGGTTAATACCACAGACAGCAACCCAACGAACAACGACGATGGCCGAGTCGTCCGCTTCCCCATCTTATTCCCATCGTGATAGTGTCTGCCGGCAGATTAGACAACTTGGTTTGATCCCCGCCTCTTGGTCCTTCATATCTATGAAGGACCAAGAGGCCTCGCCCACGCGAGTGGCAGACGGTTTTCCTCACATCCTGAACGTCTCGAGCCTCACGCCCTCTCCTTCAGACAAGATCTGCACTCTTCCCTATATTGGAAAACTATCAACAGAAACGTATGTCGACCCCGCGCCTTACGCTCTCGATTCCACGCTTCACCCTGGTGCATGCCCGCTTCTCTGAATGTGCTGAATCATTCACTGTGCCTCCAATTCGTGCACTATACGTCGACGCACCTCCCTTTCGTCGCTGTGTAATAACGAGGGTGGCATCTTCGTCGTTGGATACCTTTGAATGGGGTAAGACTGTTGCCTATGAGAGACGGCTGAACAACGCCATCCTCATGAAATTTGCTTCAGTTTTCTGTCGGTACGACTGAACGCTATCAGACTGACCTGAATTTTTGCCCTTAACACTGAAGCTCAGTCATTGAGCATGGATATGGACCAACTACAGTCAAGCTGACAGGCAGGAATAACCAATGGTGGTATAAGCTGAATACTGCGTGAGGAACAATATACACAATATACACAATGCTAAAAAAACATCGGCCCGTCACACCTTTCGATGCGACGGGCCGATATTCGACTTATCCAGTTGTCAGCTCGTTATGCTCCCAATCTCGTGAAGACTGGAAGAACTGGAGCCCAGACCGGATTGATG
>CABVSA010000164.1 GCA_902500805.1 uncultured Nitrospira sp.
CACATCGGAATGTGATCCCTCAATGCGCGCGGTAAGGGATCGACCCTACTGTTGCCGAGGGGATGGGAAAAAGTAGCGGTGCTTAGAGGGCGTCATGCCGCTCTCAAAATGCCGATCCATGCGCCGCTTGAGAGGAGAGAAGAACAGCTTGAATGAGTGCGATGAGCTTTTCCATGTTGCAGCATCTTTCACGTGTCACATACGAGAGAACTGAAGGGCAGCCAAGGATCTGGGGCAAAAATCCACTGGATTGATCCGAGGTCAGACGACTGTGGTGTTAGGCATCAATCTTGTAGTTGTCAGATGCCAAGTCTGTCGGGCCGGTCTAGGCCGAACACCGTCGCTGGCAGGCGAGGCCGAATCCACAGGGCAATCAGTTAGAAGGGGGAGGGGGGCGTTTATGAGACAGGTGTTGGCGAGTATGGCGGTGTTCTGCCTCTTCATCGCTTGGGGAGCTGGCGTGTATGCAGCCGGAGCCGGGGATCAGGAATTCTCCAAGGGAGAGAACCTATTGAAAAACAAACAGTATGCCGAGGCACGGGCGGTGTTGGAGGTCGGGATCCAGAAAGATCCGTCCAATATCCAGGCACATTTCAACCTTGCCGAAGCCTGCCGGGCCTTAGAGGCTTGGATCTGCGCGGAAGACCATTACGAGACCGCACTGGATCTGGATGCTAAGTCCGGGCGCACAACATCCTATTTGCCCAAGACCAAAGCGAAGGTCTGGCGGTTACGAGAGGAAACAACGGCTTGGAGGCTCCTGCACGAAGCGAAGGCGTTGGTGGCTGCTGGAAAGATGAAGCAAGCCCAGGAGACGCTCGAAAGCGCGCATGAAATGGGCCTGACGACTGAACAGCAGGTCCTTCACCAACAGCTTCAGGCCAAACTTCCGCGGTCTCTGTCCGGGGCGAAGAAACAAATCTCTGCCGGGGCGTCCGGAGGAACGGGAGAGGCTGATAACCTCGATCTGCAGATGGTGCTGGTGCCGGCGGGGACGTTCACTCGGGGTAGTACTCTTGGAGATGATGAAAAGCCGGTGCGGCAGATCTATCTCAATGCGTTCCGGATCGACAAGTATGAAGTGACGGTTGGGCAATACGCCAGGTATTTGGAAGCCACGGAAATGGAGGAGCCGCCGGACTGGAGCGTCATGAATCAACCACAACATCTGAGACGTCCGGTCGTCAATGTCAGTTGGGAGGATGCGGTCAACTACTGCAAATGGGCCGGTAAGCGTTTGCCGACTGAAGCGGAATGGGAAAAGGCCGCAAGGGGAACCGATGGACGGATCTATCCCTGGGGCAATGAAGCCCCGACCAGACTCCACGCCAATTATGGGCGAAAGGATTGGGATGACCATCTGGCTTTGTCCCCGGTCGGATCGTTCGAGGCAGGGAAGAGCCCTTACGGCATCTATGACATGGCCGGGAATGCCTGGGAGTGGGTGTTCGACTGGTACGGGCTCGATTCTTATAAGAAAGGTCCGGAGAAGAACCCCATCGGCCCGGCAAAAGGCGATGAGAAGGTCGTACGCGGAGGCTCCTGGTTATACGTGGCGGACTTTCTCAGGTCCGCCCATCGGTTCAATGCGCAACCGATGAACCGGCAGTTCGGCTATGGGTTCCGTTGCGCAAAGACCCCGTAGGCTTCCGGCAAGCGAGTTCGTGGCTCTCGATCGAATCGGACGAGAATCGGCTCAGCGATATTTTGCGAAGCAAATGAGATCAAGATGGTCGTAGTGATCGGGGAGAATCGTTTCAGCCTTGTAACCAAGGTTCATGAAGAACTGAATATTGCGAGCTGTTCGTAACATCGTGCAGGCGTAGAGCTTATGGGCATCGGTCACAACTCGCTCGATCTCGCGTATCAGGGCTTTACCGACTCCTCGGTGCTGATGGCTGGGATTCACAGAGAGCAGGCGGATGACGCACACGCCGGCCACCGTCCAGAACCGTACGGAGCCGACGATTGTCCCGTCTTCGACTGCCACGAAGATCTGTTTCTCCCGAGCGTCCGCTTTGAGGCTCTCCGGGGTTTCCGTCGTCCAGCCGCTCACGGTATGGACCGAGGCATATTCGCCGAAGGCGGACTGTTGCACCTGGAGGATTGCGGGAAAATCTGCTTCGGTCGCTGGTCGAATGTGTACCACGGCGTGGCCTCTGGCTAGGGAACAAGATTCGATGTTCATAACGGAATGAAGTGGGATTCGCAAGGGTGCTTGGTCGGTCGAGAGGCATCTACAGCATGAGGCTGTAGACATCGCTGTGCCATGCTGTCGAGGTTCATATCATCTATGGGAGGTTCTATGCTCAAGGAAGTGGCAGGAGACATTTTACAATCGAAGGCCGAAATGGTGGCGCACGGTGTGGCACCGAACGACGGGTTCGCGAACGGTTTGGCGTTGTCCCTGAGGCAACAGTGGCCTGCCATGTATAAGGATTTCAGGCATTATTGCCAAACATTTACGCCCAAGACCGGTGAATTGTGGGCCTGGGCTGGCGTCGGTGGTGCGCGGATTGTGAGCCTATTTACCCAAGAACCGGCCCCCAGCCATGGGTCTAATCCAGGAAAGGCGACAATCGAAAACGTCAATCATTGTCTCAAAGCCCTCTCGAAGTTGGTGGAAAGTGAGAAGGTGAAGAGCCTCGCTTTACCTCGTCTTGCGACAGGAGTGGGCGGGCTTGATTGGAGAGACGTCAAACCGTTGCTTGAGAAGCATCTCGGCCATCTGTCCATCCCGGTCTATGTGTACGCGACCTATCAACCGAGTGTGCAGGCAAAGGAGGGATGATGGTGTCTCGGCCAGGTGAGGCCTTCTGACTTTGCGGGCTTTACGCGTGGAGAGAACTCCCATGGCATTGATTGCTCCAGAGCTGTATCACAGGTTGGTTGCTCTGCGACGAGAGCTTCACCGGTATCCTGAGCTAAGTTGGCAGGAAGCTCGGACGGCCGCAGTCATCAGCAGGTTTCTTCACGACCTTGGTATTCATCACCGCACGAACATCGCGGGCCATGGGGTCGTCGCCGACATACCGGGAAAAACCGGCGCGCCCTGCGTCGTGCTGCGAGCCGACACGGACGCACTTCCCATTCAGGAAGAGACCGGTCTCGAGTTCGCGTCGGTTCATGAGGGCGTCATGCATGCGTGTGGACATGATGGGCATACCACCATGTTGCTCGGCGCCGCGGCGCTCCTTTCCCAGGAGAACGACTTGCCGGCGCCGGTGCGGCTGATTTTCCAGCCGGCGGAAGAACAAGGGACCGGTGCGATCGCTATGATTAAGGAAGGCGTGCTTGACGGAGCCGGCCTGATCTTCGGTGGACATCTGGATCGGCATTACCGCCCAGGTACCATCGTGGTGAGTGAGGGACCGGTCAATGCGTCGTCGGATAACTTTGCGATTGAGATCATCGGGCAGGGGGCACATGGCGCAAGGCCACACGAAAGCATTGATGCCGTGGTGGTGGGGAGCCTTATGATCATGGCGTTGCAGACGATCGTCTCACGTGAGGTCGATCCGGCCCGCCCCTCGGTTGTTTCGGTCGGCGAATTTCATGCAGGGACTGCACCGAATGTGATCGCGGGACAGGCCAAGTTGGAAGGGACGGTGAGGGCGCAAGATCCGGCTGTCCGCCGGCAGTTGCTCAACTCCGTGCGTCGTATTGCCGAATCGATCGCCCAATTACACGGGGCGAAGATCTATGTCACGGTGACGGAAGGTACACCGCCTCTCGTCAACGATGCGGTGATGGCGGGCCTCGCGCGGCGCGCCGCAATCGAGACAGTGGGGGAGACAAATGTGTTGCCGCTAAAAACGGCGAATATGGGGGCGGAAGATTTCAGCTATTACCTGGAAAAGATTCCAGGTGCCTACGTCAGATTCGGCAGCCAAGTTCCTGGTCGTGAAGGTTATCCAGCCCATTCCAGCAAGTTCGACTTCGATGAAGAAGCGCTAGCTGTAGGAGCAGCCTATTATCGGGCCCTCGCCAGAATTGCCGGCCGGCAGTTTCGTCAGGACCTGGCATCCTCCTGATCCGCTGTAAAGGGGCGCGCATGATCAGAGTCCGAGAGGCCCGCGAAGAAGATGTCGGCCAGATCCGCGAGATCTTTCTCGCAGTCTACGGCACTGATTATCCGCATCGAGAACTCTATGACGAGCTCTGGCTGAAGCGTTCGGTCTTTACGGACGACGCGTTGATTCTCGTGGCCGAAGACACAGAGTCGGGACGTGTTGTCGGCACCGCGTCCGTCTTATTCGATTTCGGAGCGCATTCCGATCTGGTCGGAGAGTTCGGCCGTCTTGCCGTCCATCCAGACTATCGCCGGATGCAGGTCGGAAAGCTGCTCATGGACAAGCGGCTAGAGGCCATCAAGAACCGTCTGCATGTCGGACTTGTCGTCGCACGGACGGTCCATCCCTATGCGCAACGGATCAGCCTTGCACAGCGATTCATTGCCATGGGTTTTCTCCCGCTCAAGCACTTCTTTCGTCATCGCGAGAGCTTTGCCTTGTTGGCTCGATATTTCGGAGACGCCCTCACCTTACGCCGCAATAATCCGCGCATTATTCCCGAGGCTTATGCCTTGGCCAATCTTGTGATGAGTCAGCCGCCGCTCACACCGGATTTCATTGTGGATGAAGACTCAGCTTCCTATCCGCCCGGCGGCGATTACCGACTGGAACAGTTGCAAGCCGAGGGCTATCCGGCTCTGCTACGTATTGAACGAGGCCGAGTAAGGAATCGTGAAATCTTTGGACCCATGCGATTGGACTACGGCTTCTTCAAGTTGCAAGCCCGCCAGACCAACTACTTTCTGGCTCGCTCCGGCACTCAGGTCGTCGGAGCAGTCGGCTATACCATGGACCCGGTTGAGCACACCGTACGAGTGTTCGAACTCATTGCGTTGGCTGATGATGTGGTGCGCTTTCTCCTGGGCGAACTTGAGCGGAAGTGTCGGG
>CABVSA010000165.1 GCA_902500805.1 uncultured Nitrospira sp.
ACGAGGCGCAGTATACCAAAACTTCACGCAACGCCCCCTTTATTCAACAGTCCCATATTTGAAGCTGCGTTGGACATGTCCAACAAGTCGTCTGATTCAGATTCGAGGAGGAATAGGCCCAGGCGATCGGTGTCCCGCCGCTGGTGACTTGGAACGTGCTCGGGGTAATCGCATTCGGGTTCACCGATTCACTGAACGTCGCGGTGGTCGTGGTCCTCGCCCTGATCCCAGTCGCTGCATTGACCGTGTTCGGATTGATCGGCTCGGAGAAGGTCAGGACGATCGAGGTATTGAACGGCAGGTTGTTCGCGCCGTTGACTGGGGTGATCATCACCGTCAGCGAGACTGTATCGCTCCCGCTGCCGGTCGTAAATGAGCCGGTGAAGGGGCCATCGAGCGGCACGCCGGAGAGATAGATATAGCCGTTCTGGAGGACCACATCGCCGTTGGGATTCGTCACTGCCACATCGGTCGGACCTGGTACCGAGGCCGGCACCTGCACGATCATGGTCATCGCCGAGACGAGCGTGATGACCGAGGCTGGTTTATTGCCGATCTTGACCGTGGTCCAGGACACGAAGTTCATGCCGGTCAAGATCGTTTGTTGGCCTCCCTGGACGGAGCCGACATTCGGTGAGACCGAAGTCAATGTGGCTGGTGGACCGGCAGCGGCCACGGTGAAATTCACGCCATTCGAGACCAACCCACCGCTGTCACGGTCACTGGGCCAGTCGTGGCTCCACTCGGCACTTGTGTCGTGAGCGTGGTGGCCGTGGCGGAAAGCGTCGTGGCAGTGACGCCGTTGAACGTGATCTGATTCAACCCTGCCGTGGAGCTAAACCCCTTGCCGGTGATCGTGACCATGCGGGTGACGGGACCGGACGTGGGCGACAGGGTTGAGAGGACCGGTGCTGAGGCATTGACGGAGAAGGATGTGGTCGCTGAGCCGGTGGTCGTCGTCACGGTCACGGGCGCAGCACTAAAGGCAATTTGGAACGTGGCGGTGATGGTGGTCGGTGTCGTGACCACATTGCGGACGAGGATGCCGGGATTGGTGATGGCCAACGAGGCGCCAGTGAGATTCGTGCCAGTCAGTGAGACGTTGACGGATGTTCCCGCGTTGCCGGTTTTCGGCGTGAAGGCCGTGATCGTCGGTGCGCCAACGCCACCGGTATTGCGGGTAATGGAGAACAGATTCCCGACGGCGTCATACGTATACGTCGCGACATTGCCTTGTCCGTCGATGACTTGCGACAAGCGGCCCAGGTCGTCGTAAATGTATTGAGCCTGGTCGGCGATCGTTGGCACTGGCAGCAGAAGTGTGAGGCCGAGCGCCATGACTAAGAAACACCGAAGCCACTGTGCTAGAAGCATCGTCATCACGTTGCCATCCCTTTGGTTATCCACGAGGTCGCGGGAGGACTATGCTGTTGCATGGGCTGCGCTGGTTCGTTCGGTGGTGTGCCGAGCTGTGGCACTGGCTGCGTCGATGGATAGGCCCGCCATCGCGGATCTTTTGGCCGAGCCCACGAATCGGCGGTCCCACGCGACGACCCCACGCGCCGCCCAAACCGCGTTGGGTGCGAGATGAACTGATTCGCCTGAAAGCCCTTATGCCTGAGGCGGGGTGCCGTCTGATCGCCCATCACTTCAACCGGCGCTTCGCGGTCCGTCGGCAGATGACCGTCGGCAAAACCTACGTCGCCGACACCATGCGCCGCCAGCAGTACACCATCCTGTACCTGCGCCGAAAACTGAAGCATCGCGTGCCGCGTCCGGTGCCTCGCAATCTGATCTGGGGAATGGACTTGCTGACCAAGACGGATGCGGCGGGTCGCCGGCATGTCGTGCTGGCCATTGTGGACCATGCCAGCCGGGCCGGCTTGTGTGTGGAGCGCCTCATCGATAAGTCGTCGCTGACAATCTGGCGCCACTTCAGCACAGTGTGTCGGCACTATGGTTGTCCCCGATTCTTGCGGACGGATAACGAGGCGGTGTTCACCTCGCGGCCTCTTCGTCTGGCTCTGTGGTGTGTGGGGATTCGCCTGCAACACAGTGACCCGGGCTGCCCGTGGCAGAACGGCCGGGTCGAGCGCCTGATCGGAACCCTGAAACGGTTGTTGGTGCCACATGTGATTGACGATGCCACCTCGCTCGACCGGGCGCTGATGCACACACGTGCGGTCTACAATCATCTCCGGCCCCATCAGCATCTCCAAGGCCGCACGCCCGCTGAAGTCTGGGCTGGTGTCGATGTGTTCATCCCCTCTCGTAAAAGCCGTCGCTGGCTGCGACGGTGGGAGCGGCAGTGGGAACAGTTCCCTGAGCTGAGCATTCATGGCCCAGGGTAACAACCGGGAGTCTCCTGCACCGAACGAGTGCCGTCCGCGCGGCGAACCGTCGCTGCGGGAATGAACCATGTCCGCCACCAGGGAAATCCCAGATATGTCAGAAAAAATGTTCATACAGGAGGTCGTGCTCTGCCGTTCCGCTCTCGAAAATCTGGTCATGACACCTGTTCCGCTCGCCCACTCATCAAAAAACTCTTCCCATTTGCAGTGCAGCCCCATCTCGGACACGCGGACGGGACAACTTCGTACCGAATCCACCGCTTCTATTTCATCCATAACAGTCATCAGAAATTCAGCTTGGCCCTATTTTCTTTCGAGACAATAGTAGTGGTATTGGAGCAATAGCGGCGAGAACTAACAAAACAATATCTCTGGTCAGTATACGATCATGCGTATTCCAGATATCCCAAAGAACCACCGCGCCTAAGAGTAAACCAATCCCTTTAACCATAAAGGCCCAATCCCTTTTCCTGTACGCATACCACGTCTCTCGCAAGCCACCGTACGTTAGAACAATAGCTAAGCTCAGTAAGTATGGACCTGCCTTAGCTGCTGTAGATGGCGACATAATACTTCCCGCTACCCACACGACTATCAACGCGTTTACAGCTCCCACGATCTGGCATAACGCAATTACAATGACCATCGTGCTATGGTTTTTAACGTCCACTGTGTGGAGATTCCCTTCTATGGCCCTTGGCATTCTCGACTAAATGCAACGCACGTCGCTGCAGACCCAATACCACCAATAGGAGCGCACCACGCTGCGCATACCGCTTGCCACTGGGGGAAGAATCCAGCGATACATTCACTACATGCACCGGCAATCCCCGCTGGCACTCCGAAAGAGAGGCAGGCAGTCAGCTTTGATCCATTGATCGAGCACTGCGGAAAAGTATTCGGGATGATATTGGGACCGACATCACAAGGAACCATCATTCGAGTACCACTAGGAGTAGTCAATTCACACATCTGTGGCTCCTCCCTATCCAGTCCGGTCGGGTCCGAGAACCGCAAGGGATTGTTGTCGACATAAGCATAGAAGTTAAATCCAGCTCGGAACCGCAGAGGATCTTCCTTAGTGAATCGTTGCAGCGATGGTGCATAGCACCGCGCCCGGTAGTAATAGAGCCCCGTCGCGTCATTTTCCCGCTGGGTATATTGAAAAGGATTCGTACTGGTACCGGTTATGCTGGCCTTCCCAAATGGTTCATAGGAATAGCTGGTCTGTACGATTCCAGCCTGATCAGACAAGGAAAGAGTCGAGCCCAAAGCGTCCGTGTGATAGTACTCGTTCCCGGTCGCTGTTTGGCGAATGTAGGCTTCATCCAGGCAGAGCTTCCGGAGGTAATTCGCCAGCACTGCGCTTCCTTCCTGCTCCGCAGCGATATCGCGGCGGTCATACTGATAGGCCGTGGTAACACCGTTGATCGTCTTGCTGACTCGCCGACCTACCACATCGTACACGAAGCTCGCTGACAACCCTGGCCCTGAGATGGTCACCAGCCGGTTTCGGGCGTCCCACATGTACGTCGTGGTGCCTGTTGCGTCTGTCTGGCTGGTGAGATTCCCATTGGCATCAAAAGTCTGATTCGGTGACGCGGGCAACGGCTCCCCGAACCTCACCTGTTCATTCGCAGCGTCATAGGCCGCTTGCACAGCAGGCGGGAGATTAGAGGCCCTGCCATTCGATCTCGTAAGTGACGTGCGATTGCCAGCCGCATCATACTGATACGTCAATGCATCGATGATCCCGCTCGGCCCGATGTGATTGATGCTCGTGAGTCTGGAGGCCACGTCATACGCATAGCTGGTCGAAGTCCCATTCGGATATGTGAGGCTCGTTCTTCTGTTCGCATTGTTGTAGCCCAATCCGACGGTCAAACTTCCTTGCGCCACTTGCGTCAAGCGGCTTGCCTCGTCGTACCCATACGTCACCGGCTGCAGCCCATTCGCCACCATCTGGGTACGTCTCCCCAGTACGTCGTATTGGTAGCTCACCGTCCCCTGCCCCGTCGTCTCTTGGATCAACCGATCGAGGATGTCATAGGCAAAGTCGATAGTTCCTGCGCCAGGAGCCGTGTCACTCGCCTTCACCAGCCGCCCAACCGTGTCATACGTGTACGTCGTGGTCGCATCGGCATAGGTTGCGCTCGTTCTCCTGTTCAAGGCATCGTACTGGAACGTCGTGACTTGGAGGAGAGAAGAAAAGGGGACAGGCTACTTTTAATTGCATCCCGAATCCCGTTTGGCATACCATGTTGCGACCATGCCTCGCATTCCTCGCGGCTACAGTATCGGCTATGCCTATCACATCTTGAACCGGGGCAACGGGGGCGCCACCGTATTTCATAAGGATGCC
>CABVSA010000166.1 GCA_902500805.1 uncultured Nitrospira sp.
TCGCCAACAGTCGGATGAAAGATTATTTCGATTTGCGGGCGCTTGCGCATGAAGGCGCCACTGACCCGCGTGTTCTGTCCGAGGCGATTCGAGCAACATTTGAACGGCGTCGTACGCCGCTACCAGTCGGCATGTTGTTGGGTTTGGACGATCAGTTTGCTCGGGACAAGGTCAAGCAGGCTCAGTGGAACGCGTTTCTCGCAAAGAATCGCCTGGAAGGGCCGACCCTGGACATCGTGGTTCGCGAAGTAAGCGCATTTCTCGAGGTGCCGCTCAGCCAGGCATTGAAATCGCAGGAGAGGGGATGATCGTATTCTTCCAGTCCGTGGTCGACGACCCTGCGGGCACCTGGCTCACAGTGCTAGACTACAACCCTGCATGAAGCATCAACGGCTGGCTGGAACACGTCACGATATTCATCATTCACCCGCTGCACTCGACCCGGCGCTCCGCCAGGCGCTCATGCGGGTGAACCCGGACTACTTCGCCTGGTCCCTGGAGGCGCAGGAACGCTATCGCCTCAGTATGCCTGATCAAGACGCATTCCGTCTCCGTCAGGAGTTGGTCAAGGCGCTGTTTGGTCTCCATGCAAAAACAGACGAAGACCTTTCAGCGATCAGGGACCAGTTCGGCGATGAAGAACATCTGGTGTTCAACCGAGCGCTGTTGCCTGCCGCGGGGGTGGGCGAGGATTCCTTCTTCCTGAATGAATATCTGGGGGAGGGCAAGACCCTGCTCGATTTTGAGACCCTCTACGAGTACGACTACGATGACCACTGTTTTCAAGAACAGGCGCGCAAGGATGAGACACCGGATTACGTGATGAAACCCTACCGAGGCGCGCTCTACCACAGGTGGGCCCGCCTCTTCATTGATGGCGTCTTTCACTACGCCTCGTTGTGCATGGCGGCCGGGTACGTCTACAGTCATCTCGACGAGTTCGGCCAGGAGAAGATGTCCACGCTCATTCCACACCGTTACGTGAACGCCAAGGATCACGGCAAGCGCGAGGGCAAGGGAACAATCTTCAGCCAGCGGATCGATGCAGATGGAAAGGAAGTGCAGGCTGAGGAATTGCAACGGAGGTTCTGGGACTACCTGTCACAACGTTACGACGCCCTCTGTACCGAGTGTGACGGTGGGGCCCGTCAGGCTGTCTATATGGTGGACAACAGCCGCCCGCACAATCCGCACATGAATTTCATCTTTAGCGACAAGACCGCCTTACAAGCTGTGCGCTTCCGGCAGTTCATGCGCGACTGCCGTCCCCTCGTCTCCGATCGTGCGGAACTGGATGCGGTCGTCAGCCGTGAACGCCTGGCGCTCGACACCTACTTAGAGTCCGCCTGCCTGGATATTTGTACCAACTTCGATCCCAAGGTCGCGCCATTCCGCAAGAAGAACAAGATCATCATCGCTGACGGCGCCCTCAACAATCTGGTGTGATCCGTCCACATCTTGTTCACTCGAATAAATGGAATTCCGGTGGTCGCGGTACGATGGGGACGTTCGTCGAGCCAACTGGCCGGCTGGCATGGAACGGCGCGCCTCTAAAGCAGATGGTCCCCAATGCCGAGGTCCCGAGCTCCTTACACCACCGGCTGTGCCAAGTGGCGGACCAATCGGACAGCCCGTTTGGCTTTTATACAGCTGTCTCTGAAATCGCAAAAAGGGTAGACACCTCCTCGTGAGACAGGGGGCCAGTTGTACGCATTGACGTTTGCCTATACAACTGTATACATGGTGAGGTATGATGACCGTGCATGCGAACGGCTTTGAGTGGGATAAGGGCAACCGTGCCAAATGTGAGAAGCACGGCCTTTCCGTGGCGACGATTGAAGATCTTTTTACCCGACCA
Organism: uncultured Nitrospira sp.; assembly: GCA_902500805.1. Taxonomy (GTDB): domain Bacteria; phylum Nitrospirota; class Nitrospiria; order Nitrospirales; family Nitrospiraceae; genus Nitrospira_D. The sequence goes on from CABVSA010000166.1 coordinate 1,859, forward strand.
TTGGCTGTGCTGCCTGACGAGGCCCACTCACAGCGTGAGGAACGCTTTCGTGCCATAGGTCACACTGACAAGGGACGTCGGGTATTCATCGTGTTCACGTTTCGCAGGAAAGGGGACGATGTCCTGATCCGGCCCATCAGCGCTCGGTACATGCACAAGAAGGAGGTCGACGCGTATGAAAAAGAAAATCCCAACCTTTAAGAGTGATCGCGCAGCGGCGGCGTTTGTCGAAAAAGCTGACCTCACGCACTATGACTTGTCGGGAGCGCAGTTGACACGCTTTGAGATCAAGCCGAAGGACAAGTCCATCAATCTGCGCCTGTCTGAGGAACTGTACGAGGCTGTTCGTAAACGCGCCGCGCGTGCCGGTCTTCCCTATCAACGGTTTATTCGTCTTACACTTGAACAGGCTGTTGCTCCGAAGTAGGAGGGGAGCGTATCGCGTCCACAACGCCACAGTTCGCGGCGTTGCATAAAGAGTCTGGATGAAAACCGCGTCATGGCAGTTGGTGTCAGGGGTGCGGTGGTGCGTGGCCCCGGAGCTCGACCGTTTTGTTGTGCTTCCTGCTGTGCATGAGTGGCGCAACACGATGTTGAGAAGAGGTTGGTGTGCAAGTCCTGCCCACGGACAGTCAACCACCGGCTACGGCGGACCCGAAGGGGCTACTGTCACGTTCTAGCCATTGGACAACCCACTTACACATGAGTGCTATCGCGAATCATCGTTCATGAGCACGACAACTGGCGTACTGGGAACATGAGAAAAGCCGGACGGGTCGCGACGTCTGGCCGTATCAATACTCGTATTGATGCTGGCCTGAAGAGGAAGGCCGTGAAAGTCTTTGAGCGACTCGGTTTGACTCAAGCCGAAGCCATTCGTCTCTTTTATGCTCAGGTGGAACTCCACCAGGGTATTCCCTTTCCTCTCATGATCCCAAACGCCCACACGCAGGACGCTTTTGAAGAAGCGAAGCATCCCAAGAAACTTCTCTCATCCAAGGACGTTCGCGCCCTCAGAAGCCGCATGGGCACGTAAGTCTTGTTCACATTTCAATCGGACTGGCTCCTCATCTACAGAATCGAAGCCACCTTCCTCATTCTCGAACGGACGGGCACACACTCCGACCTGTTTGACTGACGTTGAGTGCCCACACGATCAGGAGTCGTCCCGACGGACGGGTAGGCATCTCTCGCGACATGGCTTGCCTTTTATCTTGCTCACGACTCGCTCATGCGTTCAACCTGTCGCGCACCTCAACGATATCGGGTCTCCGATCCCATCACAGTTCCCCTCGGCTTCAGCCGGGCCGTTCGGCTGTCCATGCCGTTCAGCGGCTGCCGTGACGACTGTCCGATCCCTGTTGGCAGCGGACGCTTCGAGATCGCTCATGGTCTCGCCACCGATATCGGCCTCCATGTCCAACCCCTCGTGCATCTGACGTTCATCGGAGTGTCGTAGATCGTTTCCTTCTCGCCTCGTCCGGGGCTATCTGCTCTGCTATGCCGTGCTGGTGATACGTGGAGCCGGCTTGTGGTTTCTGGACCGGTGCCTGTGCGCATCCGGTCGCCGTCCTGGCTTTCCACCGGCGGGCTGCGTCGATCATGCCCGCGCGCCGCGAACGATCGCGTCGTCTTTCACGGTCATTCCTCCGCATCGCGCCCACCGGCCCGCCAGGTGGCGGCGGCCTCTCTGTCTCCTTTGTCGTCGCTGTGTGGCCTCCACTGCCTCGTGAGAGGCCAACACATCAACTCTAACTCAAGGAGACAACACTATGGCACCTCAAGACAAGAAACCCCAGCCGGTCACCACGCTGCGATGCAGCCGCATCAAGGCGAGCATCTGGAAGAACGAGGGCATGAACGGTCCGTTCTACAACGTCACCGTCGCCCGCTCGTACAAGGGCCAGGATGGAGTCTGGAAGAATTCCGACTCCTTCGGAGTCGCAGACCTTGACGCGCTGATCGTCGTCGCCCAACAGGCGACACGCTGGATCGCGGAGCGGTCGGACCGCTGACCGTCACGGGAAGCCTCCGGCCCTCGGTCGGGGGCTTCCTGCATCTGAAGAATGGAGACACGAAATGGAAACCTATGTGGAATGCGCGAAGCTTCTTGAAGAGCTCCTCGCTGGCGCACGCGCAGTGCGGATCACAGTCCGCGGCTACCTGCCACTTTCGGTGGAGGAGATTGGAACCAGTAGAGACGGGCACCGGTTGGTGTCCCTCTGCCAGTATGGTGAACAGAACGGCGACCTGATGCGTGATTGCGATCTGGTGTTTCTGGTCACTGATCTGTCCGACGGTGTGGCAGCCGAACCGGTGTCCTTTCGGAACGACTACCTGGGGATTGTGCAAGACGTCTATCGGTACGACGAGGCGGGCAAACGTACTCACGTCGTGTCCTCACTGAAGCAGGACTTGAAGGAGTTTGCCCGCGCCTGGTTCGTCACGCTCCGAGAGCAGGGCTTCTTTGCCTCGACCGCGGTGCGAGAGATCCTGTCGTCGTGATCTGGTCGATCCATTGAGGGGGCATGATCTGCCCAGGTCATGTCCCCGTCAAAGAAGGACATCCCGACAAAACAACGAACCGGTGAGCCTTACCGCTTCGTGCCGAGAAAGAGAAAGCTGCTGGTTCTGGCATGGTTGAGCCCCGCACTGTACAGCCGGTTGGACGCGGCATTGTATAACGCCACCCCC
>CABVSA010000167.1 GCA_902500805.1 uncultured Nitrospira sp.
GAGCGCAGTCTCCGAGGGGCAGGTCTCTGGGAAGAAGTGAAGGACCGTCTCAACAAGAGTGCACTTGGGCTGTCCGGAGGGCAACAGCAACGGCTCTGTATCGCTCGGGCGCTCGCCGTCAAGCCGGATGTCCTGCTGATGGATGAGCCCTGCTCGGCGTTGGATCCGATCGCTACCGGCATCATCGAAGAATTGCTGTTTTCTCTGAAGAAGGAATTGACGGTCGTCATCGTGACGCACAATATGCAGCAGGCGGCGCGGGTCTCCGATTGTACCGCATTCATGTACCTCGGCCGGCTGATTGAGTTCGGCCGGACCAAGCAGCTATTCACGAATCCCTCGAATAAACAAACCGAAGACTATATCACCGGGCGATTTGGGTGAGACGATGATTCAACGACATTTCGACGAGGAGCTTGCTGAGTTAAAGACAAAACTGGCACGGATGGCCGGGTTGGCTGAGGACCAGATCGACAAGGCGCTGACTGCGCTGGTCAGCCGGGACTCTGCATTGGCGTGCCGTGTGATCGAGCGGGATCATACAGTCAATGCAATGGATGTGGAGATCGATGAGGCCTGCATTGAATTGTTGGCGCTCCACCAGCCGGCGGCACGTGACTTGCGGTTGGTCACCACGGCCATGAAACTCTCCACGGAGCTTGAGCGTATCAGTGATCTGGCGGAAAGCATCTGTGAGCGAGCGATTGAACTCAACGAAGAACCTCAACTCAAACCCTATATCGATATCCCACGGATGGGGAGTCTCGCACGGGTCATGGTGAAGGAAAGCATCGATGCTTTTGTGAAGGAGGATGCGATCCTCGCCAGAAAAGTGATCGGGGATGATGACTTCGTGGACGATCTCATGGAACAGCTGTTTCGAGAACTGCTCTCGTTCATGATGGAGACTCCAAACACCATTTCTCGCGCCATTCGATTGAGCTTTATCGCCAAATCGCTCGAGCGCGTGGCGGATCATGCCACCAATATCGCTGAATTAGTGGTCTATCTGGTGGAAGGCAAGATCATTCGGCATACATCACCGACGGCCGTGTCGGATCGCTGATGGTGACGATGCCGCGTTGTACGATGGTGGTGCGGAAACGTCTTGTGGAAGCACTCCCAGGGCTCTCCACAGCGGAGTCCGGAATAGGTCGAGGAACACCCTGTCGGTTTGAGCCTCCTTTTTCTCCACTACCCGGAGAAACATTCAATGGGTAACAGCACGAGTAAAAAAGTCCTGGTTGTCGAAGACGAGCAGGACATTGCGCAGCTCGTTACCCACTACTTGGAGAAAGAGGGATTTCGCACGATCAAGGCGCTGAATGGGCTCGAGGCAATCAAGAAGGTCAAAGAGGACAAACCCGATCTGGTCGTCCTTGACCTCATGCTTCCTGAATTAAGCGGCCTGGAAGTATGCAAACGGCTGCGTTCTTCACCTAACACCGCGATGCTGCCGATCGTCATGCTGACGGCCAAAGCAGAAGAATCTGATACACTTGTCGGACTCGAACTCGGGGCCGATGATTATGTCACGAAACCCTTCAGCCCCAAGACACTCGTCGCCCGAATCAAATCGCTCTTTCGACGGCTAGACCGCACCGGTGACAAGAAACCAACCTCCGGCACATATGGTCCCCTTTTGCTCGATCTGACACGACACGAAGTGAAGCTGAACGGTACGGAAGTGCTGCTCACGGCAAAGGAGTTCTCGTTGCTGGAACATCTGTTGCGTCATCCTGGGCGTGTATTGACCCGTGAGGTGCTGCTCAATGAAGTGTGGGGATACGACTACTACGGGACGACGAGAACCGTCGACGTCCATATCCGCCGGTTGAAAGTGAAGATGCCGCTGCTGAACGGCGCGATCGTCTCGATCAAGACGTTGGGATACAAGCTCCTGGACCGTCCTGTGCTGCACTAACGGTGCCTGCCCGTTCAGACGGTAGGCAGATTGCGTGCCGCTCTCGCTCTAAGCCTTCCCTCGTTCAGGAGTCACTTCCAATAAAGATGTCGAAAGGCTTGTCGACCTCTCATCAGTTTCCAGAAGCCACGTTTGGATTTGCGCCCCAATCTCGTCGCGTACTCGCCGAAAGACTTGCACACGCTCGGGAATGGAGCCTTGCGCGTGAGCAGGATCATCAAAACTCCAATGCAATCTGGCGTCTCCTCTGGGTTCCGTTGGGCAGGATGCATGGGCATGATCGCACACCGTGATGACATAGTGGAGGCGCGGTCCCTGAACTTCGGCAACGTGCTTTGAGCGGTGATGAGAAATATCGATTCCCACCTCCTGCATCACCTCGATGGCCCGCGGGTTCACTCCCACTGGAGCGGTCCCTGCGCTCAGCACCTCAAACCTATCGCCGGCCAAGTGCCGAAGCCAGCCTTCCGCCATTTGGCTGCGACAGGAATTCCCCGTACACAGAAAGAGAACCCGATTTTTCATGTTGCCGCCTCCGCTGGAAACCAGTCTCTTGTTCTGTTACAAGCCGCGCAGACCGACAGCATCACCGGCACTTCGACCAAGACTCCGACCACGGTGACTAATGCGGCACCGGACTCGGCGCCGAAGAGCGCGATGGCGGTTGCGACCGCGAGTTCGAAGAAATTGCTGGCGCCGATGAGGGCGCCTGGTGCGGCGACCGTATGGGGCACGTTCAGCCATTTCATGAGTCCGTAGGTCAACGAGGCATTGAAATACACTTGTAAGAGCAGTGGGACGGCAATCAACGCCACATGCCAGGCTTTGTTGCTGATATTCTCGGCCTGAAACGCAAAGATCAGCACCAGCGTCGCGAGCAGGGCGAGAATGGTGACAGGGGCGAAACGCGGAAGAAGGGTCCGTTCAAACCAATCTCTCCCGTGATGGCGGATAAGCCGTTGCCGGAGCAACGCGCCGAGAGTTAATGGAATCACGATAAAGGCCAATACCGAATAGAACAGTACTTCATAGGGCACGTGCAGCGATGCCGCGCCATTCACCAAGAATGCCACGAGTGGCGCAAACAGGACCAGCATGATGAGGTCGTTCACCGACACTTGCACCAGCGTATACGCGGGGTCTCCGTCGGTGAGGTAGCTCCACACAAACACCATGGCCGTACAGGGGGCCGCCGCAAGGATGATGGCTCCGGCTATATATTGGTCCGCGTCCGCTGGTGTGATCCACGTGGAGAACAGGAAGCGGAAGAACAGCCACGCCAAGAAGGCCATCGAAAACGGTTTGACGATCCAGTTCACAAACAGCGTAATCAACAAACCGCGCGGTCGCTTGCCGACATCGCGCACGGCGGCAAAATCGACCTTCATCATCATCGGGATGATCATCAGCCAAATCAGCACGGCGATAGGGAAATTGACGTGGCTGCCCTGACCAAACTCCATGCTCCGCAGCAGCTGAACAGTAGCCGGAGCCGACTGGCCGAGGAGAATCCCGGCCACCATGCACAGCCCCACCCACACCGTCAGGTAGCGTTCAAACAGATTCAGTCGTTTGGGAAGAATTGGAGCAAGAGCAGCATCCATACATCAATCTCCTTATCAACCGCAGCACCCAGCGGATTGTTCTGAAGGTTCGCAGCAATTAGGCGTTCCCATTGCCTCCGGGGTGCAGCAGGCACTGTCGCTCATGACCGGATTCTTCCCGTAAATCTCGGCATCTTCCATTGTCCGGTAGGTTTCCCAGGCCAGCCCAGCCGGGTCTTGCACCCATGTTTTATCGGACTTGGCATAGCAGCAGACTGTTTCACCTTCATCAAAAGCGGGTAGGCCGGCGCTTTTGATCCGTCCGCGCATGTCATCCAGCTCACCATTGTCATCGACCTGAATCCCAAGATGGTCAAGGCCCTTCTTGCCGGGGCGGGTGGAAATGGCAAAGTTCACACGCGGGTCCTCGAGCAGCCACTTCGCATAGTCGGCTTTGGTCTTCACCGGAGCAGCACCGAAGAGGGCACTATAGAAGGGGATGGCTTGCTCGATATTGTCAACTCCGATATGAACGTGTAAGCGTTTCATGATGGCTTCTCCCTTTCTTGAGGCGGACAACAACTTGGCATCTCGATAACCGAACAGCCGCGTTTTGTATCCTCACGGATACTGGCAAATTCCATGCGGCAACAATCCTTCACCATGTAGCGGATCAGGTCGGTGAAGAATCCAAAATTCGCTCGATAGATAATAGAGCGTCCTTCGCGCTGCGACAGGACAAGCCCGGCATGGCTCATCTGCGATAAATGAAAGGACAGGGTGTTATGGGGAATGCCGAGTGTCTCGCTCAATGTTCCCGCTGGTGTCCCGTCCTGCCCGTATTCCACCAGCAAGC
>CABVSA010000168.1 GCA_902500805.1 uncultured Nitrospira sp.
GCACCAGCGGACAGGCCGCTAAGAATGCGGGGCCGCCGCCAAACATCTGCGCCGCATGGTATTTGGCTAATGACGAGGCGCACTCGGCGGGAGCAGACCCAATCGCGGACAGACAAAGCATGGCTTCGCAGGCGTCACGAGCTGTACCTGTGAGGAGCGACAAGGCTCCACTGGACAGGCTCATCCCAGAGAGCACAGGGGTTACCGCTGGTGACGTTGGGACGCTAGGTGTGGTCGGTGGGAGAGCACTTGGACCTTCCGCCTCGGCCGGTGAGGTACTGAGACAGAGGGACGAAAGACTGAGCGCCAATACAAATACGCGTGTGGACTGGATGGTCATGCTTTTCCTCCTTTCGGCACGGTGGGCGGCTCTTTTCGATCACGAAACGCGGCAATTTCTTCTTTCGGATCAAACGCCGTGTTGTCGGTCTTGCCCTTCGATAAGCTCTCGCCGCCGAATGTGGGTTCCGATGACGACGTTGACGTGTCCGGATGGTTTTTAGTGACACTGGGATAGGAGCGACCGGTAAATTGCGGGCCTGGGCTCACGCCATCCATAGCTGCCGCTAATGGCATGGCCCCGGCTGGACTCCCTTTTGGAGGAGCATTGTTTGGGGCCCCTCCACTCGGCCCACTTCCACTTGGGCCACCACTCGGGCCCGTGATCATATGTGTTGGGGGAGGCGCACTCCCGCTACCGTTCGACACGGCTTGCATCAGGGCTTGAGACCCGGCCGCGCCACCCGCCATCCCCATTCGCGCCATGTTCGCCGCGAGTCCAACTCCCGCTGCCATGGCCGCCGCGGTGCCGACAGCTGAGACTAACGACACGCCAGACCCCAACGCTCCGACTCCGCCACCCATCGCCAGACCACCGAGTAATGGAGGGATCTTATTCACGAGCCCGAGCAGCACAATCGCCGCAACCATCAACACAGCCATTTCCTTCATACTCACTTGGCTGCTCATGTTCACGTAATACAGATTGATGAACGAAGAACCGATGCCTACCACCAAGACCATCCCCGCCAGTTGTGCTCCGAGCGATAAGACCGTTCGGTAGTAGTTAATCGCCATATCGGAGGTCCAGCGGGACCCGCCGAATCCCAGAAAGAAGATTCCGGCGAAGGCCAAGATCCATCCACTCACCAGCAGCACCAGCATGTTGATGGCGATGAGGGCCACCACAATGAGGATGATGACGCACAGCAATAAATTAAATGCACTCACAACCGGCGACCAGACCGATGATTGGATCACGACCTGATCGAGCAATTGGAATCCAATATCCATAATCGTAGACGGATAGACGCTCGGCCCCAACCCGCTGGCATTCCCCGCGAGTTGGCGCATCGAATTGATGATCTGCATCGCGAAGGTCGGACCATTCGTCAGCAGCCACCAATAAAAGCCCGTCATCAACGTGAAGGAAATGAACTCCCCTAAGAACTCTCCAATCTCCGCACGGCGCAGCGCCAACTGCCCCATGGTCCACACTAAGGAGATCGTTGCGAGCGTCCAAAAGAGCCAAGAGGCTCGCGCGGTAATGTAGGCCGCCCAGCCTGCCGCGCTCGTCTGAAAATTTTGGAGAGCGGCATCGAGAAGACCTGCAGAATTGATGGCAGCCTGGGCCTCAGCCGGCCACAACCACAGGACGAGCAACAGGCCGATCATCGCCTGTTGTGTTAAACACGACAACCGGTCCCACTCAGTTTCCTGCCAAGGCGTGTTTATCGAGGATGGTTGGGATGTCTTCATCTTCCCATGGCTATGTCATCTACCGCTTGTTGTGCATTGATGCAATTCGGTGTCTTTTCCAATTGACCAGGATTGTTATGGCACTTTGTCGCCATCGCGATTCGTTCCGTTTCATGCGCCTTGTACCACGCGACCGTTTGTACGGGATCGAGTGCTTCTTGCCTGCACCCAACTATCCCAAGAACTCCACTCAAGACTAGGCCGAAGACGACAGGACGAGAATTCCAGCCGATAACGGCTGGTTGTTGCAAACAAGTGCTTAAAGTCATACATGCCTCTCATTTCTGAATAATCCGATCACCCATAACCCGTGCACGACGCTGTCGTTCGGAGTCACCACGCACGCCGGGGACTTGGTTGAAACGTGCCTAGACGAGCATTCCTGTCCGCTGCCATTTCCATGGCCTCCCGATCCGCCTGTGCTTGTTGGCGGGTCGCTTCCATATTCTGTTGCGCCAAGAGCGCGGCTCGAATCTGCAGCAATTGATTCGCTTCCGCACTTGCCAGCATATTGGCGTGCTGAATCCCTTCCAGCTGTCCATTTGATGTTTGCGCGGCCAGTTGGAGCCGCTTCAAGCGTCGCGAATCCAGATTCAGCGTGTCGTACTGGCGTTCCAATCCCCGGAACAGAGCCTCGATCGATTTCTTTTGCGATTGTGCCCCGATGACCTCGTTCTCCAAGATCAGGCCCCACTGACTCGGGGAACAGCCCGGTTCTTTGAAGCACTGGGCATTGCGATACCACGCCATATCGTGGAAGTTACCGGTAAAGCCGGCCACTGTCCCATACAGCTGCCTGTAGAACGACACGGTGTCGATCATGTAACGCAGATCGTTCATCGTTTCCTGCGCGTTATCCCAGATAAACAAACCGGGATTCATCGTGTTTTGCAGCATGTTCACATATTGCTGCAGCTGCAGCCGATATTGCTCGATTTGCTTCAGTTGTTGGGCCATGTTCGAGATCGCCCCCGTCACCGACGGGGCCAGCACCGCGCCGTCGAAGGTGGGAATCCCACCGCCATAGCTTGGCGTCAGTGGAGCCAGTAGCATGATCGATAAGACGAGGCCTATAAAACGAGATCTCATGTTCGTCATGGCGTCTCCTTTCCAGCATAATCGAACGCTTGGTACGGTTTCGGCAACACGAGGTCTTTCACGACCACGACGTTGAACCGATACCCAGGACGAATGGTCAACTCGGGCGCGACGCTCAGATTCTTCGCGATGAGCTGCGCCGTCACTTGTCCGAGTTGCAGTCCGAGAGCTTGGCTCATGGCGGTATAGGCATTGTATTGGGGGATGGCGACTTGACCGGGAAGGCCCGTCCCTTGCGATTGTTGCTGGCTATACGTGACGCCGGCCGTGACCGCGGACATCAAGAGGGCCGATCCAAAGAGCCTCATGTAATGGTTATTGACGAGATCGGTGAGGCCGGAGGCCCCCGAACCGGTGGCCCCTGGCATGGAGCCAAGATCGAGCGTTTTTCCGTCCGGATACCCTAACCGTTGCCACGCCACCAGCAAGGCTTTCTGCCCGTATCCGACATCACTGGAGTAGGATCCGATGAGTTTGGTGCCCTGTGGGATCAGGAGTTGTGTCTTGGTGGGCGTGTCATACACATTCTGCGACACTTGCGCGACGATCTGACCCGGCAACGACGAATCAATTTCGGACAGCATGAGTGCGGGGAGCACATCACCGGCTTGAATCACGAACTCGGCACGAGGGGGGAGCTGCTGTCCCTCGTGTTTCCAGCGATCTCCTCCCACAGGATTTGCTGGACTCGTATTCCCACTGTTCGAACTGAGTCTCGCAGCCGGTGACGACTCCGATCCTCCATCAAAGGGGCCGAGCATGCCGGCTTGCCGTAATTGCGTGAGTTGTGCCTGATAGGCCTTCGTGGGGTCGTCACTCCGCGCCGCATCAGCCACCTGTTGCTTGACCTCGGTTAAGCGGTTGCGCGGGTCGCTTGTCGGCGTGGGCTCCGGCTTGCTCTCGATCGGCGGCGCGGACTTCTCGCTCCGCGTGAGCGAAAAGGTGACGGTGGAGGGTGCTTTGAGTGCGTCCTGGAGCTGTTGGATCTTGGCGAGTCTGAGCGCCTCCCGCTCCTCATTAGATGATGTTCTCGACAGAGGCTTACCGGTGACCAGCTGTAGTCCGCCGGCCCGATTCGGCATCGGTGGCGCATCGAGATCGTCAGGCCGTGCGATCAAGATATTGGCTTTCGGTTGTCCTTCCGCCTCGAGACTCCCCGCCCCGGCCAGCGCGGTTTCTGGCTGAGTGAGCTCTTTGCGCATGAGAGGCTTCGAGGGCGCGGGCGGGATCACGCCGCCCAGGTGCGATCCCGCGATCCGATCCGCCAGCGCCAGCGTCCCGCCGCCTTTGCCCTGCTGTTGCGGCCCTGTGGTCGATTTCAACATCTGCGCTTGTTGCTGGGCCCGATCGCTCGCCACCATCG
>CABVSA010000169.1 GCA_902500805.1 uncultured Nitrospira sp.
CCGTAGGGCAGCGGGCAACAGATGGCGAAATGAGACTACTTGCAAGGCTTGGTGGAGTTTTGTTTTCCCATCGGGGTCAACCAGATATAGTCCGCGATGGTGTCGTCAAGTCGAGCGCGCACGTCGTCGTTCATGTTCGTATCAAATGACATCATATACACCGTGGTCTGCTTGATGTCCTCTCCAAACCGTCTGGCTACTCGCTTGGGCACGGGAAGGTTGTATTGGATATGACCAGCTCCGGTATAACTCACAATGATCCGACGAGCTTCACTGGGATCCTTGCGAAATTCCTTCTGTCGAGTGACGAGCGTCTTGGCCATACCCTCGTCGCGAACCATGGACGCCTCGTACATCGTTCGAAAGTGGTCTTCTGTTCCTCCATGGCATCGTTTTAGTTGATCCATGATTCGCTCACGATAGGCGAGATCGTCGACGATCTCGTCCTGTAGGATCCCCCAAGCTGCCCACTCAGGCTCTTGCTTGGCCTGCTCCAGCCCTAGCTGGACAACGCGACGAATCAGAGGCTTGGGGGGGTTCATGGCTCGAGCGGCTAGGTGATGGTCTCGGGCAAAGGCAACTAACGGAGCATAATCTTCGAATGCCCCGCCCCAATTCTGCTTCCATCGCACCTGTTCTAGGAATTCGTTGGTGACGGGCCTACTTGTCGAGACATAGTCATCAAGTGCGGTTTGGCCGTCCCAGCCGAACATCTCCAGACCGATCGTGGGCTCCATCCCGTCTGCCACCAACTGATCCAACATTTTGAGTGCCGCTTGAATGTGGAAGGAGTTGTGATGCTCCTCTCCTAAATAGATAATGTCCTGCTGTTCAAGAATCTTGAGCCAGTCCCCAAACGGTATGGTATGCCCCGTTCGAGTCTCTAGGATTTGCCAAGGTTGCCAGCCCACATCGAGCGTGGCCTGAGAGGTCTGGTCGTCCTCTGCCGGAGAGCTGTGCGCACACACGAGTAGGGATATGAAGAGAATGAGCATGAAAGTCGGCCATGCTCGGAGGGTAGACAAACGGGTGAGGCGTGCAATCATAAAACCACTCCTACCATACCGCGCGTGCATGAACAAGCGGACTTGACCATGAAGTTGAGACCTCACTATCCTGCTGCCTAGCTGTTCACGCTCCGACATGCAGTGCCGGTCCGACTTACCATGCAATCTGACGAGCTTACCGAATTTCGCCGTGCCGTGAGTCGTCGTGCGCGCCAGGTTCCTGCGCAGTGGGATGGTTCAAAGAGGCTCGTGGATGGTCCCACCTTTCGTTCTACGATTGCCCGACTTTCCGAAGCGATCCGGCGGAGGGATCTTCCAGCAGCGGTCAGACATGCTCTCCTCAGCCTCTTCGATCAACCTCTCCCATTACGTCTCCAAGATTATAACGGGGATGCGTTCAAATCCCTGACCGGATTCCCCCCGGCCAAAGCGATCCGGGCCTTGTGCGTGTGGTTTGAATTAGTTCCTGCCCCAGGCTCAAAATGGCCGGCCACTCGTATGTCAAGTGAGCTCATCGAGGGTGAGCTGCGTAAACTGACGAACCCATTCGATTTGCTGTCCCACGCCGATGTGGCATCCGTACTCGACATCGGAGCCGGTGACCTCTCCTTCGCCGAAGAACTGGTCGATCTGCATGGTCGGCAGTGTATTCAGGAGAATCGGCCATTCATCCTCCACTGTCTCGATCGGCTTGATCCGCGGTCGCGATTAGGAGGTCCGCTTCACGCACAGCCTGAACGGCTTCAAAAGCTGCGGCAACGAGAGGGGCTGTCGTTCGCCTTTTTCGGGAATCAAGACATGTTCGACCTTGAAACGTTAGATGAGCGGGGATCTCTTGCTTCCCGCTACACGATAGTCACCTGCTGGGCGCCTGCCAGCCCTACTTTTGCCTATGAGCCAACCAGGCTGTCCAGGACGCTGATCACTCAGGACCTCATGCGGAGCAAGGGGGCGTTTCGACGGACTTCCTATGGGAAGGAGACTGCGCTTGAAGTACAGCATCATGATCGTGCCCTTCTCTTCCCGCCATGGAAATTTGACGTGGTTGGCCCTCGTGCGCTGTTGGGCTTCCTTGCGGAGCGTGGGGCTGTCTGCGTACTGGGCTCAGTCGACGTTCAAGTGTTCTGGGAACTGCTTGCACAGTTGCTTGACGACCCGCGGTATCGACCGCAAGACGAACTCTTCACTTCCCTGACGTTGCCCAACGTCTTCGGTCGTCTGTACGATGTACTCAGCGGTCTGCCCGTCGGTGACTCGATCGATCTCGCTGACCTTGCACCTCTGAGACAGCAGCATTCTCACTCGGAAGGATCTCGTCGCAGGGATGGCCTCACCAGTACATTTCGATATGTCCGGGTTAGCCGTGGTGCCACCTTCCCAGGCATGCCTGCCAGCAGCACCGCACGAAAATTCTCCGCCATGACCGAGGAAGTGCCGCCCTGGCTGGTCACGCTGGTTCCGGCGTAGGGAAGTCGATTCAGCATTGGCGTAATGGTATGGACGTGCGAAACACGCGATTCATTGACCGTCTTCAGGCCCTTTGCTAGACTTCGATCGTGTCCGATCACCACGCACTTCTCCAGTATTCCAGACCCTAATCCCATCATGACTTCTACGGAGACCATCCGGGCCATTCAGGAGAACATTGCTCGGGTGATCAAAGGGAAACCCCATGTCATCGAGATGTGCCTCGTCGCGCTGCTCGCTCGGGGGCATCTCCTTCTCGAAGATGTTCCGGGAGTGGGCAAAACCACACTGGCCCATAGCCTCGCGCGATCGCTGGACTGTTCGTTTAAACGGATTCAGTTTACAAGCGATCTGTTGCCGTCCGACATTGTTGGGGTGTCGATTTTCAATCGGCAAAAGCAGGCATTCGAGTTCATCCCGGGACCCATTTTTGCAAACATCGTCCTGGCGGATGAAATCAATCGCACGACGCCAAAGACGCAGAGCAGTCTTTTGGAGGCGATGAGTGAGGCGCAGATTTCATTCGACAATAAGACCTATCCGCTCAACCCGCCTTTTATGGTCATTGCAACACAGAATCCGGCAGAGTATCACGGGACCTTTCCACTTCCCGAGTCGCAACTCGATCGCTTCCTGATGAGGTTGCGCATCGGCTATCCGGCACCGGAAGAAGAGAAAAAAGTTCTGGAACGAGCATCGTCCCTGCATCCGGCGGAGGAGCTGCTCCCACTGTTGACCGCACCGGAAGTGGTTCAGCTTCAGGACCAAGTCGACAAGGTTTTTATGGAGGAAAGCCTCACCGAGTATCTCCTGACCATTGTCCAGAGTACCAGGCAGTCAGAGCTCTTGGCCCTCGGAGTGAGTACAAGGGGAGCACTGGCATTGAGCCGCGCTGCGAAAGCACTGGCGCTCGTGCGCGGACGGACCTACTGTCTGCCTGATGATATTAAAGAGCTCGCGCCGATCGTGCTGTCCCACCGCATTATGGTGGCGCGCCAGACTGGTCTCCACCAACGAAGTTTTGAACAAGCCGAACGCATCATCCGCGATTTAGTCGACACGATTGCTGTGCCAGTCTAGTGCGTTTCTGACCTCCTGTTGCCCTCTCAGAGTTGGTGGGATATGCCGTTTCAGTTGCCGACGTTCGCCCATCGAGTCTTCCGGTATCGCTCCACACGGATCACGTCGGAAGGGTTACAATTCCTGATCTTCGTGCTGGCGATCGGTATTGCGGCCATCAATACGGGTAACAACCTATTTTATCTGCTTCTGGCCATGATGCTGAGCCTCATTCTGGTATCAGGCATAGCGGCGGAGTACTGTCTGCGACGACTTGAAGTCCGACGGCATCTGCCGGACCTCCTCTTCGTCAACACCCCGGTTACCACTTCGCTCGTGGTCAAGAACCGAAAGTTGCGTTTGACCAGTTTTTCGCTGACTCTGAGTGATGTCAAAGACAATCAATTCCTCTCCTCGAATATGGAGCTTCACTCCCTTCCTCCAGGGGCCAGTCGAGTGCTTTCCTACCAATTGACCCCGACACGCCGTGGGAAGCTGCTTTTGAATGGCGTACGAA
>CABVSA010000170.1 GCA_902500805.1 uncultured Nitrospira sp.
TTGATCACTTGGTCTGCGGTAAATTCGAGCGCGAATGCCGACTGCCAGGGCATCAGCGCATACCACACCAGTGAGACGGCAATCGACAGCAGACGCATGGCGCGAAATCCTACCATACTGGTCTGTGTATTTTCATTTCGTGCCATAGTGTGCATGAGTCGATTGTTTCACGGAGAGTAGGAGCAGGGGCTAGGGGGACGGTGTCACAGGCGTCCGTGCACATCGAAACCCAATCGTGGCCGAACGTTGATGGGGAGAGGCGCCGCCCCTTGTTGCTGTTCTCAGCATCACTCGCTTACTTTTCCACGAACCTCCACGAACGCTTTTGTAGCGTCCGGTGGTCGGACCGGGGGGATTGCGATCCGGCATGTAGGCATAATAGTCGAATCCGAACCAGTCATGCACCCACTCTGCCACGTTTCCCGCCATATGGTGGAGCCCATACGGGCTCTTGCCTTCTTCGTGAGAGTCGACCGCCGCGAGAATGGGAATTTCATGGACGTGATGTTGCCCGAACATGGCCAGTTTTGGGTTGGGCATCGCGTCACCCCACGGATAGAGGTTACCCTCCGGCCCTCGCGCGGCCTTCTCCCATTCGGCTTCTGTGGGCAGTCTTGCCTGCTTGACGGAGCAAAACTTCTCGGCTTCATCCCATGTGACGTACAGGGCGGGCCACCGTGTGAGAGCTTCGTCCTGGATGGAATGGATCGTAATGACATGCCATAACAGTTGCTGCAATTCGTTCGAGGGATACGTTTTCTGTTGATGTAAGAAGGCCAGGTATTCCCCGAGACTCACCTCATCGCGATCGAGTTCATATGCGTCCAACCAGACACGGTGTTGAGGAAGTTCGGTATCATCAAACTGTGTCCACCTTCCATACGGATCACTATCAACTCGTTTACTGCCGAGCAAAAACGGGCCTGCAGCGATCGGTACGATTGGTGAGGGCGTAGCGAGTTCTGCGATCTTGGTCAAATGGCGGGCCAACTCCAGTGAGGGGCTTGATTCTGCTTGTGTGAACGTGGAGTTTCCAATCATGACGAGGAGAGACAGAACAGTCACAGGCCATATACGACAATCCAGCATACAGTCGCATCCAAAAGTCTGATCGTTTGGTCGGAAGGCGCTACACGATAAGCTTGGCGTCGATGACTGGTCATTGCGCAGCCCTGGCCAAGGAATGTCAGCTTACCATAGAGGCCGGCAGACCTGCATCTGGCTGGATCTGGACGGTTCAGCTGTTGTCGTGAAGGGTGACCGGTGGTGGGTGCACTCTATGTCTACCTCAGCAGTGTGTTGAGATGCATCGAAACACTTGGTTAGGATCTACACGTGGTAAGCAATAAGGCCGGTTGAACCTCTCTACCTGGGAAGACAGTTATTGATGGAAGGAGCCTTATATGATCCGCTATCGATCGTTGAAGTCATTTTACTCATGTGTTTCTACATTGTGTGCGTGGCTTGTCTCACTCATGTGCGCGTTTCCAGTCATGGCTGAAACGATACCACTCAGCCAAGACGTGTTTCAGCGCGCAAAGCAAGTGACCATAGGAATTTTGGCCGACACCCAAGATGATCGAACGCCGACGAAGCCAGGCAAGGTCGCCGTGCGAGGCACAGGATTTCATCTGCGAGATGGGTACGTGGTCACCGCCAGGCATGCCGCAGAGAAGCATGATCCGACGACTGGGACCATTCTCCAGAAGCGAATCCGTATTCTGACGACTGATCTGCATGAACTTCCAGCCGATCTCGTCGGTGATAGCGCATTTATGGATGTCGTGGTCTATCGTGTGGCTGAACCGCATCGCTCAAAACTGCAGGCAGGAACCTCATTTGTCACGGGAGACGTGGTGCCTGGGATGGAGGTCTTCACGGTGGGCTATCCCCTTGGATGGGGGCCGACGATGGCCTTTGGCAGGCTTGGGAATACCAACACCTTTCTCCAAACGGTTGATACCCGCCTGATCCAGGCTGATCTTTCGGCTTGTAGTGGTAATTCAGGAGGAGGCCTCTTTAACGGGCAGGGAGAGATTGTGGGAATCATGCATGCGGTGATTCAGACCGATAAGGAAGAAACTCAGAGCTACTGCAGCCGTATGGCATTCGCAATTCCAGGTATTCTCGCTGAGCGGATCGTCAATGCGGCAATCTCCGGAAAGCCGCTTGCTTTTTCCAAGCTTGGCCTTCACCTGACTTCGGTCAAGGATGGCACGAGGCTGCGTGTGGCAGTGAAGGATGTCGCCGAGCCGGCCAAAGCAGCAGGCCTGCAGAAACATGATATCTTGCTCGCCATTGGAGATACAGAGATCCTTGATGCCGCCCAGTTAAAGAATTTTCTGATTGAGCGCACGACCCCAGGGCAGGAGGTCTCCATTAAAGTTCGTCGGGTTGATGCCGACCTCACGTTTCATGTCGTGTTGAGCGGTGGGTGAACGTGGTCATGCGATGTGCTAGTGTGCTCCAATGCTGGTTCATGTCTGGATGGAGGAGAAACGATGAAAATCGCCGTTCTTGGCGCGTCGGCTGGGATAGGACTTCAGTGTACACGGCTTGCTTTGCAGCAGGGGCATGAGGTTGTGACCCTTTCACGCCGGGTTGTGCCGCTTCCCGATCACGCTCAACTGACACGGGTACAAGGGAGTGCGACGGACGCAAGAGCGGTCCGAAGCGCAGTGGAGGGAGCCGAGGCTGTGTTGGTGACGCTCGGTGTGAAGAGCCCTCTGCCGACCACGATGTTCTCTGACTCCTCTCGTATCCTGCTCCAAGTGCTGAAAGAAATCGGTTCCTCCCCGACCCTCATTGTCCTTACCGGTTTTGGAGCAGGTGATAGCTGGAGCTACAATTCATTCCCTGTGAGGATTCTCTTTACGTTGGTGCTCAAGCAAGTCTATGAGGACAAGGCCGTGCAGGAGCAGCGGATTGCCGCCGGATATCCACGCTGGGAAATGGTCCGGCCAGGGCGGCTCACCAACGGCAGCATGACCGGGCGCTACCGTGTTCTCGATACACTTGTGGAGGGTATGAAGGTGGGCGCCATTTCTCGTGCCGATGTCGCCCAGTTTCTGGTGGCTCAGGCTGAGCAACCAACCTATCTCGGTAAGTATCCGGCACTGAGCTACTGACTCGCAGGAAGGTATCTCGTGAAGCGTCGTACGTGAAGCGTGTCTCGTTTCGGACTAAACCGCTTCACACTTCACGTCTCACGAACGACGCGTGTGGATCTCTGGTTCTCGTCTCGGAACAATTCGTCCTTCTTCGAGATCTTGCAGATCAGACCATGCGGTCAGATCGGTGCGTAATGGGTCGATAGCGTCGAGGTATTTCTTGAACTTCACCGCACTTTCCGGAGAACTCGGTCCCCGTGACAGCAGCCGTTGATTCCAGTCTTCTAACTCTGCTGGCTGATGGGCTTGTGCGTGCTGCTGAAACCACGCCATGACCCCCTCGTCCGTCGCATGGGCCTTCACGGCGGCCGTAAATTGGTCGCTGGTGATCCCGGCGAACTCCAACAGCCGTTCATCCATCGGGCACGGATAGAGATATTCACCTTCTGTCCCGGCCAGGACGGCTCGGCACTTGTCGATCATACGCGCGAGATGGGCATATCCCCCCAGCCTCACCTTCATGCTGCGGGGGAACTTTGTTCGCAAGTCCATTGTTAGAGCAGGCTGTGGTTCGTGAAGTTCAGATACTTCACGACCACCTGCTTACCTTCATAGGTGATGATCCGCCTGGTGGCCGGCAGGTCGCAGGCTCCGATCCGAATGTGGGTGTCGGTGAAGCTCTCCACATTGGTCAACGTCCCGTCTGTCGGCGAATAGTAATAGACGGTGTATTTGGTCGTGAGGTTCTTCTGGTCCTTGGTCACGGCACTTTCTTCCACATTGATGGTAAAGGCGAACGGATTCATGCCGGGATGGGCCATCTTACGGTTGATCTGGGTAATGCGGTTGTCCTTGAGTCGATAGTAGGAATTGGACCCATGGAT
>CABVSA010000171.1 GCA_902500805.1 uncultured Nitrospira sp.
TCGCGCCTATCTGGCCGGTGTGATTCGAGGAACTCCTCCGGCCAGTCTCAGAGAAAAGTTCCGGGATGTGCTGGATCGCATTCATGCCGAACAGGCGGATGCCTTCGTGTCTTTCGAGGGAGATGCAGCTCCGTTTCAGATAGTGCAGCCCTACCTTGAAGACTGTCTGCAGGCGCATTATGAATCCGATCAGTCACGTAATGCACTGAAGCTCTGGATTCTTGGCAGTATTACTCTGCTTGCCTGCTGCTGGTGGGGGTGGACCACCTACCAAGCTCATGTCCGATGGTCTCATCTTCTTACGCAACTCAAGACTGAACCAGGAATTGTCGTGACAAATGAGCGCTCGATGTGGGGCGACCACCATCTCGAAGGGTTGCGAGATCCTCTGGCCAAAGACCCGTCATCCTTGATCAGCGAGGCCGGGATTGATCCGTCAACGGTGACCGCTTTGTGGTCTCCCTTTTATGCACTCGATCCTCAACTGATTAGGAGGCGCGCGCAGGTGATGCTGAAGCCTCCAAGCACCGTCCAGTTTCACGTCGATGGAGATATACTGGTGGCCACAGGATCGGCACCGAGTGAATGGGGCAATGAGACGAGGCGGCTGGCGTCGTTTGTCCCGGGAATTGCACATTACCGTGATCAGAGTCTCGTCACCGTCTCCATTTCCGATCTTCTCAATCAGATCAACCATGCCGCCATTCATTTCAGTCTCGGCTCGGCTACGGTTGAACCATCGGAACGTTCAAGCGTGAAAGAGGTCTTGGTGGCGTTGCGTGATTTGGATCACGCGGTTGCGCAATCCGGTCAGCGTCTGAGATTAGAGGTGCTGGGGTCGGCTGATGGGAGCGGCTCGGTGGCGCTGAATCTCCAGCTCAGCAAGCAACGGGCTGAGGCTGTCGTCGAGATACTGGAAGGAGAGCGTCTTAGCGCTTCCACGGTGGTCACGGTAGGGACTGGAAGGCCGCTCGACAGGCGTGGACTAGCCGCACAATATCTCGCGCAACGAATCGTGACATTCCAGGCCTCGACAGAACCTCTCGATCTTACGTCTGAGCCCGCCCGGCCATGATGCAGAAGAAAGTTTGCATGTTAGGAGGGTTTGCCGTCGGGAAGACCAGCCTCGTTCGCCGATTCGTGACCAACATGTTTTCCGAGCACTATCGGACGACGATTGGAGTGACGGTCGAGAAAAAGACTGTCATGGTCGATCGTCAGGACGTGATGCTCATGCTGTGGGATCTTTATGGAGAAGATGAATTCCAACATGTCCGAGAATCATATTTGCGCGGATCCTCCGGCTATATTTTGGTCCTAGATGGCACAAGGAAGGCCACGCTCGACACGGCTCGTCTGCTCCAGCAGACCGTCGTGCGGACAGTCGGACCTCTTCCCTTTGTCGCGATCATCAACAAGTCAGACCTTCAGTCTGAGTGGGAGGTCGATGCGCCGGCAATCGAACAGCTCCGAGAACAAGGATGGCCGGTCTTCTTCGGCAGTGCCAAGCTGGGACTAGGGGTGGAGGAGCTATTTGGTCATTTGGCCACGTTGCTCATGGACCCATCTCTTCAGCCAAAGGCTCACTTATGACAAGCCCTTCTCCACTCCCATCTCCATCGGATATCTCATTGTTCAATCAGGTGCTGTCAGCTTTGGATATCGCAGTCTTGGAGTGGGAAATGAACTCGGGTGCGTTGAAGCTTCAAGGGTGTGCACCCATGTGGTGGCATGAGTTTCCGGTTGCCTCAGGCGCCGCGATCCTGGATCTTGGTCGCTGGTCGCCATTCTTACTGGACTTTCTGGCGTATGCGCAACAAGTCTGGAAGGACGAGCCGGAGCGCACCATTACGTCGGGCCCATGGACCGAGCCTGATCAGCCGAACGGTACGATGACCTTAGAGGCCAGGGCTTTACCCCTTGGGCTTCGCAAGCTGGTACTGATTGAGCGTCTTGGTTCGGGTTTTGAGAACATGCGATCTATCGTGCAGCGGGCTCGGGAGCGGATGCTGGTCGAGGACAGTACTGCAAAATCGTTTCGACATACCGAGACACGCTTGATCGGCCAATTAGAAGCGAGCGAGCGCACAAAGGACGATGCGCTGGCGCTGCTTCAGCAGCTAGGACTCGCCGCGATGGTTATGGACGAGCATGGACAAGTGACATTCGCCACTGATCGCACGCATGAGATGCTCGGTCTTGCCGTCCAGGAGACTCTCGGTCGACAATGGGATGAGGTCCTATCACTCCGCAAGGAAGATCGCCTGTTGCTGCAACACCTGCTCGAGGGCTCCACACAGGCCCGTTCCGGTGGTCCATTCTGTCTCGAGAGGGCTGGTTCCAGATGGATTGAGCTGGAGATTTATAGAGACGTACGTCATCCCACGCGCCGCATTCTGGTCCTCTATGACCGGACCGAGATCCATGCGCTCCGTCAAGCCCTCAATGAACAGGCTTCCTTCCACGATCTGGTCGGGAAAAGCTCCGCCATGCTTCGCACCTATCAATTGGTGCGTGACGTGGCACAGGTTGATACCACGGTGTTGATCGAAGGGGAGACAGGAACAGGCAAGGAACTCATCGCCCGAGCGATTCATTCATCTAGTAGCAGAAAGAACAAACCCTTTATCGCCGCGAATTGTGCGGGTCTCACCGATTCCATCCTGACCAGTCAGCTCTTCGGGCATAAGCGGGGAGCATTCACCGGAGCCATTCAGGATCAGCAAGGCCTCTTCGAAGCGGCGGAAGGGGGCACATTGTTCCTGGATGAAATCGGAGACATTTCGCCTCAGGTTCAAACCGCCCTGCTGCGCGTTTTGCAGGAGAAGGAAATCACCCGTCTGGGAGAGGCGAAACCTCGTGCGGTCAATGTGCGTGTGCTTGCGGCCACCCATCACAACCTCAGCGAAGATGTGCTTCGAGGATCATTTCGGGCCGATCTACTCTACCGAATACGAATCGCGAGAGTCCAGCTTCCCCCGCTTCGAGAGCGGCGTGAAGATATTCCGTTGCTCGCACAGTCGATGCTCGGGCAAATCTGTGCAGCCACGGGGAAGATGGTTGAGCGGTTGCATCCGGACGCGCTTCGCCTGTTGATGAGCCATTCCTGGCCTGGCAATGTTCGTGAGTTGAAGAGTGCGGTGGAATTCGCCGTGATTAGTTGCAAAGGGATTGAGATCGGCCCCGCTGATCTTCCTCCGGAGATTACCGGTGTCCCTGCGGGGCCTAGTCAGTCCGTCTTCATCCCCTTGTCGAATCAAGACGAGAAAACCAGGTTGTTGGTGGCTCTTTCAGAAGCCAACGGCAACCGGACTGAGGCAGCCAAGCGGCTTGGGATCAGCAGAGCAACGTTGTATCGCCGCCTCGTCGAACTCGATAGCCAGCCGAACTAACTCCCCTCCCCAAAGTCGTAACTCGGTTCTGTCGCGTCGGGGAAACCTGACGGTAGAGTCTACCCTCATGGCACGGGGGCATGTTCTATCGGTCTCAGACGAGTCACAGTCCAGAGGAATGGATGATTGTCTCATTTCCCTCTCCAGCTGTCTCATGAGACACAGTATTGGATCAGGTGAGACATCTGCACCGCATCCGTGAATCATAGACATACCGAAATCAATCGATATTCCACAGAGAGTTGTGTCCTACGCTGCTGGCACGAGGATTGTACTGGCCTCGTGCCAGGAGAGTGTTCGCGTGCTCACGAAATGCGGTTCATGACCCTGTCGGATCCTAGCTGGCGAAACGGTAATCCCTATGACTACTCAAGGACTCCTTGTCAAAGGGACACATGGTGAAGACTACCTGCTTACGACCGAACCCAACCGTGGGACGCGCACCCATCGGCTGGTAGTCGTAAAAAAGGTTAACGGTCAGTGGACACCTGTGGAAGGCGTTCAGGAGGTGGTCTGTCGCGAAGCATTGATTGGCGCGTTTGTCGACTTCGTTGTCGATCTTTGCAGAGTGCTGAACTCCTCTGCGACGCAATGG
>CABVSA010000172.1 GCA_902500805.1 uncultured Nitrospira sp.
TGCAGAAGATTCTGGAGATCCATCCATTGCCGGCTCGGAAGCACAAACCCACAGCCGGGACGAAGTCGGCCTTTATGACTCAAGTCGCCACCAAACCTCCGGTCTTCGTATTGTTCGTCGGTCATCCGGAAGACATCACCCCCGCCTATCTCAAATATTTAGAGAACCAACTCCGCGAGACCTACCTCTTCACCGGCGCCCCGCTCCGCATTATGGTGAGAAAGAAGTAAAGGATAGTCCCTGCGTATCTTTCGTCGCCTCGGGGCTATCCTCACCCGCCCGAGATACCACGGAATGGCGCGATGAATCCTACATCGGCACGAGCAAATTGTTTGGCATCATAGTTTTGAGAGCCGATTCGTCCTTCGCTACTCCCATGCAAGATCAAATCTGATTTCAAGTTGACTCCCATTCTGACCTCATGATATTCGCATAGAATGGCTCTCGGTTCTTGGGGATGTTCACCTCGTTCCCCCTTTCGCACATGAGGGAGTCTCTATTTAGACAGATCCCAACGTTCACCTCTAGCCGGACTTAGCCTTTTCATGATGAATCAATTTGGACAGGCTCGACAATTATTGGTTGCAGTGTTACTGATGGGAGTCGTCAGTGCCGGCTGTGCCACAGCCAGCCTCGCGGACGGCGACAAGCTCCAGTCGCAACCCGCCGACCCGCTTCCTTTCGAAACTCAACTCGATACCCAGACAATTCTCCAGGCCCAGATCGACGGGACTTCACCCCAACAACCAGAGGCCGATGAGATCGTCCCAACACAACCACAAACTGATCTACCACCGGCCATTCAGCCACAAGAACCCGAGATACCACCGGCACAAGCCACAGACACCACTCCGGCTGTTCAGCCGCCAGTGGAGAGTCCTCCGCAGACCGCTCAACCAGAAATTGTGGAACCGGCGCCCGTTCGTGTTGACGTCAACCCATCCATTGAGCTCACAGGCCGTGTCTGGCGAGCCAAGCCAGGGATCGTCTTTCTGAAAACGCCGATCGGGCTCATGTCGCTGAGTTCAAAGACCACACTGAAGTCTCTCCCTGCCTCACAAGAAGTGTCCTTCATGGTCCACGACGACTATATCGTCATTGATATTGTGCGGCGGACTGATGGGACCTTCGTCCACCGCTATCTCACCGGACCGTTCAAGCGAGACAGCGTAGACAACACCAAGTTGCTCTTATGGACACCCACCAGCGGCATGAAGGCCTTCCACATGGGGACCTATGAATCTGCACTCACCGCCCCCAAGAACGGGGAGTTTGTGACAGTGGAAGTAGACGGCGCGGGAAACATTATCGGCGTGCATGACCTCCAGTTCGATCTGCAAATCGGCCAGATCGCTCCCCCGGGTAGTAAGGCCCATCTGTTGCTCACGGGCACGATCTCCAAAATGAAGTCGAATTTTATCTTCTTCAAGACGCCTATCGGCATCGTGAACGTCAACAACAAGATCGGCATCAAGAGTGCCAAGATCGGGCAGACCATGACCTTGCATATGCATAACGACTCCGTCGTTGCAGATCTTGCCGCATCGAACGATACCGCTCTTCTTCGCCGTTTCGTCACAGGACCATTGGACTTCGCCGCTCCGGATCATGCTGCCGTCCGACTCTGGACTCCGGAAGGAGAACAGACCTACCCCATCGGAGCCGGCAAATCCTTGCTGAACGGGGCACGGGAAGGAACCCCCATCACCGTGGAGCTCAATGGCCTCGGCGAGCTCATCGAACTGCATCGGGTGAAGTAGTCCACCTGCTTACTCCGTCCTCTTCGTTCTTCATCTTGACTCTCTTTTCCATCACCCCGTAGACTGCCCGGCGTATGAATGCATCACCCGCGACAGGCCACCAGCCTGAGAAATCCTCGACTCGGACTCGATCGGCGAAGGATTTTGATACGCTGTACAAAGATCATGTGGATCTCATGTATCGCTTCGCCCACCGGTTGTGTGGAGAGGCGGAGGCGGCCAAGGATTTGGTCCA
Organism: uncultured Nitrospira sp.; assembly: GCA_902500805.1. Classification (GTDB taxonomy): domain Bacteria; phylum Nitrospirota; class Nitrospiria; order Nitrospirales; family Nitrospiraceae; genus Nitrospira_D. The sequence continues at coordinate 1,996 of CABVSA010000172.1, forward strand.
GGAGACCTTTTTGAATGCCTATCGAGGCCTCGACCGGTTCCGTGGCGATGCCCAGATTTCAACATGGTTGTACACGATCGCCTCGCGGGCCTGCCTCCGCATGCGGCGAAAACGGAAGGGCGCGCCTGAGCGAGAGTTATCACTCGAGGAATTCATCCCCACATCCAACGGTGAATTTCGGTTACAGATTCCAATCGATGGCCTGAGCCCGGAAGCCGCACTCCACAATAAGCAGTTACGAGAGGCGCTTGATACCGCGATCAATCAACTACCGAAGAAGTATAAGATGGTCTTGGTGCTCCGCGATATGGAAGGAGTCAGCGCCAAGGAAGTTGGAACCATCATGGGGTTGAATGAGCGGGCAGTGAAATCACGATTACACCGGGCTCGATTGTTCGTGCGCCGTCAATTGAGCGCACGGGGGCTCGGCGAGCCACTCACTGACCATGATCATGCCCCGGTGAGAAAGCAGAGGAGTGCTTCACATGGCACGAGAGAACACCTCTAAACGACAACGATCTTCAGCACCCGCTCAGCGGAAACCGACGCATGGGAAAGCCCACTGTCTGCGTGTCCTGCGCCAGTTGTCCGCCTATATCGATGACGAACTCTCTGGAGATATTTGCGATGAAATTCGTCGACACCTGGGCGCCTGCCCGAATTGTGAAACCTTCGTGACGTCACTGCGCCAAACCGTGTCGCTCTGTCGCCATAACCCCTCACCGACATTGTCCGCGGCGAGCCGAGCGGTGATGCGGAAAAAGATCTTGGAAACCACCGGCACTCGCTAACCTCCAATCGCTTGACCAATACGCATTATGACCATGACACATTTTCGTGGACTGCTCCTCCTTGTTGGATTCTTGACCATCGTTGAGATGAATCTGCCGGACATGGCGAGCGCCACGCCGAAGGCGCCGCTGAGCCAGACGAAGCACAAAACCGTTCATCCCTCTGCCATCGACACCGCCCTTCGCTATGCGACGGCCCTTGCCAACGGCGACAAGATCGCGGCCGGGCAATTCGACTTTGCCTGCCAGTACAACTCAGTGACAGCTCCCTCTGCAAAAAAAACATCTTCCATTGCGAAGGAACCTTCTTACGACGAGTGCTGGAAAGCGCTTACCGCCGGACATGCTCCATTCCTGAATCGGTCGGATATCGGAATGGATGTCCTCTGGCCTAGCGCAGGTCCGCTCGTGTTTTATGGAGATACGTTGGCCAGCGCACAGGCCTCGGCCTTTGTCATGGATCTGCTCGGGACTTCCCCTCCGGGGACTGGTCTTCATTTGGCCGTCACCGGAACCCGCACCATCCCAAACGGATCCTTTCGGTTGAAACCGAATGGAACGGTCATTGGCGTGCCTGCAACATTGGTCGAGCTGACCGTTCACTACCATGACCCGCTCACATCTCCGATTGCCTACGGGCCGGGCATGGTTCACTGGACCAGCACGATCAAGCGTGAACGCCGTGCCATCAAATCCATAACCACGCAATGGGTCGTGCTCAGCGGACTCCGGCCACACGGGTTTCTGCGCGACACCGCCGTTGTGCATCTCCCGGTAGACACCAAGCCTGAGGCTCCAGGCATGGTCCAGGAACGCATCCCATTCACAACTGAAAGAAGCCGTGCCCTTCCGGACTCCATCATCTGGTGGAGTTCCGCCGACCAACCTGGCACACTCACTGCAGCTGCCGCTCGGGCTGCCTCCTTTCCTGAGCTCCGCGATCGCGTGGCGCTCCTCAATCGTATTCTCCTCATTGATCCACAACAGACTGAGGCACTCACCGTCTTAACCAAGCATCTCTATACCGTGCTGCTACAGGACGCGGCCCGGAACCACAAACTCGTCATCAAGGATCCACTACTTGCCCAAACGGTCAACGAGTTTTATTGGACGATCGCCGCTGCCTCGGATCGCCTCGATCTCTCGTTGGGGATGGA
>CABVSA010000173.1 GCA_902500805.1 uncultured Nitrospira sp.
CAGTTTCGGATGACGAGGGAACAGGCCAAGCAGCGAGCCGTGGAGATGGTCCAGCGGGCGCGGGGGTATGTCGAGGATGTTGAATTTTCTCCGATGGATGCAAGCCGGTCGGACCCATCGTTTCTTTACGAAGTGATCGAGGCGGTCATCGCTGCAGGAGCCGGGACCGTGAATATTCCGGACACTGTGGGCTATGCCGTTCCACAAGAATTCGGCGCGCTGATCAAAGGGATTTGCGACCAAGTCCCCAATGCCAACCAAGCCGTGATTTCCGTCCATTGCCACAATGATCTGGGGGTGGCGGTGTCGAATAGCTTGGCGGCCATCATGAATGGGGCTGGACAGGTGGAATGTACGATCAATGGTATCGGCGAACGTGCGGGGAATACCTCGTTGGAGGAGATCGTGATGGGTCTCCGAACGAGGAAAGACTTTTATCAGGCCGATACCGGAATCAGAACAGAGGAGATTGCGAAGACCAGCCGCTTGGTGAGCAAGATTACCGGCATGGTGGTACAGCCCAATAAAGCAATCGTGGGGGCCAATGCCTTTGCGCATACCTCGGGTATTCATCAAGATGGCTTGCTGAAGGAAAAGGCAACCTATGAAATCATGCGTCCGGAATCGATCGGGTTGGTCGAGAGTCAGATGGTCATGGGCAAGTTGTCCGGGCGGCATGCCTTTCGGCAGCGGTTGGAAGAGTTGGGCTACAAGCTCGGTGAAGCCGAGGTGAATCATGCCTTCGAGCGCTTTAAAAAACTCGCCGACCACAAGAAGGAGATTTTCGAGGAAGATCTCGAAGTGATCGTCTCGGAAGAGCTGGCAAAGATGGCCGAGCGTCTTGTGTTAAAGGGTCTGCATGTATCGAGCGGAACGGATCAGGTCCCAACTGCCACGGTTGAACTGGAGATCGATGGCAAGTCTGTCTCACAAACCGGGACCGGTGATGGGCCGGTGGATGCCGTCTATCGCACCATTGCCGCCCTGACGCAGACGAAGAGCCGCTTGTTGATGTACGTTGTCAAAGCCATTACCGGCGGGACTGATGCTCAGGGCGAAGTTTCAGTGCGGGTGCAGGAAGACGGACGGACCGTGTCAGGGCATGGAGCCGATACCGATATCATCACGGCGTCCGCTCGAGCCTACGTCAGCGCCTTGAACAAGTTATCCTATTTGGCGACGCGACAGGCGCAAGGTGAGCAGAAGGTGAACTTGATTTGACGCAGAACTCCACGGTACAGTTTATTGTTTGACGTGGTGTTGGTTCGATCGAGAGGGCTTGTCCTTGTTCAAGGTGACCCTAGCGGATCGCCCCGAGTTTCTCGCTGGGGACGAGACCCGTTTGCGGGAGATTTTTCATCCTGCCAAACATCAGCTGTCGCTGAATTACAGTCTTGCCCATGGAACCTTGCCGCCTGGTCAGCGCTCGAAACGCCATGTCTTAGCCTCCGCTGAAGTCTATTACTTCATCTCGGGGTGGGGGAGATTGACGATTGACGACCAGGTTGCATCAGTTGAACCAGGGATGACCATCTATGTGCCGCCGGGAGGACAACAGTTTCTTGAAAATACCGGAGACACCGACGTTGGGTTTTTATGTCTTGTTGATCCGGCCTGGCGAATGGAAGATGAAACGATACTAGACTAGGCCGTGAGCCGAGTGTGCAGTCGAAAGGAGCACCAGTGAAGGCGAAGATTGCAGTGTTGGCTGGAGATGGGGTCGGGCGAGAAATTGTGCCAGAAGCGGTCAAGGTTCTGAAGGCGATCGCGGAGAAATTCGGCCATGCGTTCGAGTTTATCTCAGGCGATATCGGCGGGCAGGCGATTGACAAACTTGGGGTTCCCCTGCCGAATGACACATTGGCCTTAGCCAAGCAGAGCGATGCGGTCCTCTTGGGGGCCGTAGGCGGGCCCAGATGGGAAGGGCTGGAGTACAGCCTTCGCCCTGAACGTGCGCTGCTCGGAATCCGAGAGGCGCTCGGGCTCTATGCCAACGTGCGACCGGCGAAACTCTACTCGGCCCTCGTGGATGCGTCCACGTTGAAGCGCGAGGTGGTGGAGGGGATCGATATCCTCGTGATCCGTGAGTTGACGGGCGGTATCTATTTCGGCAAGCCGAAAGGGATCGAGAAGTTGGCGAACGGGGATGAGCGGGGATTCAATACGGAAGTCTATACGACGGAAGAGGTTCGACGAATTGCGAAAGTCGCATTTGAGGCGGCGCGAAAGCGGCGGAAAAAAGTGACATCGGTCGATAAAGCGAATGTTTTAGAGTCCTCGGAACTTTGGCGGAAAGTTGTGATCGATGTGCATGCCTCCTACCCGGATGTGGAGCTCAGCCATATCTACGTGGACAATGCAGCCATGCAGTTGGTGAGAAACCCTCGGCAGTTTGATGTGCTGCTCTGTAACAACATGTTCGGCGATATCCTCAGCGATGAAGCGGCGATGTTGACCGGCTCAATCGGAATGCTGCCCTCGGCAAGCCTCGGCGCGAAGGTTGGTCTCTTTGAACCCATTCATGGAAGCGCACCGGATATTGCGGGGAAGAATATCGCCAACCCGATTGCGACCATCGCCTCTGCCGCGATGATGTTGTCGTACGCGTTCCAGCTTGAGAAGGAGGCGGAATCCATCGAACAGGCCATTGTGAAAACACTCGATCTGGGGTATCGCACCAAGGATATTCAGAGTCCCGGGGCGAAGATCATCGGTACAGTGGAGATGGGTGACGCCGTTGTTCGCAATCTCAGTTAGTCAGCGCGTCTAAACTATGGCAGCCATTCTGTCTACATGGATGATCCGCACCCTTGCCGGAAACGGCGAGCCAGGTTTCACTGGTGATGGTGGACCTTCACTCTACGCACGGTTGAACGAGCCGAAGGGGGTGGCGGTCGATGATCATGGCAATGTGTATGTGGCTGATTCTGAAAATCATGTGATCCGCAAGATAGAGCGTGCCACGGGTATTATTTCGACGGTGGTCGGCATGCCGCCTCAGGGGCAGAGGGAAGAAGATTCTCAACGAGATCATGTGATTTCTGTCGCAGATGAGGATCCTTTCGCGGACTCTCGTCAGGAGTCTGCACAACAATCGTATGTTCAACAGTCGGATTTGAGCGGAACGGTCAGATATGTCATGCCGGGAACCGCTCCACTGCAGCGATATGCTGGAGACGGTGGATTGGCCGTAGCCGCTTCTCTCAACTTTCCAACGGCTGTCGTGGTCGATAAAGTCGGAAATCTGTATGTCGCGGATACCATGAACCATCGTGTGCGGCTGGTGAATGCAGTCACGGGTGTCATTACCACCTTGGCGGGGACAGGTCAGCCGCGATTCTCGGGAGATGGCGGCTCTGCTGACCAGGCGGCACTCAATGAACCGGCGGCGTTGGTTCTGAACACCGATGAAACTCAGTTGTACGTTGCTGATCAGAGCAACCATCGTGTGCGGATGATCGATCTCAGAACCAGAGTCATTCAGACCGTTGCTGGAACCGGATCGGCGACCTACGATGGGGATGGGAAGCTTGGGGTTGAGACAGCCCTTGCTGGCCCAAGTGGCTTGGCGATTACGGGCGACCAACTCTACATCGCTGATACGTTCAATGATCGAGTTCGCACTCTCCATCTTTCAACGGGGCTGATCTCTCACGTCGCGGGAAACGGTGGATCCTATCGGTATGAGTCGGCGTTGGACGCATCATCAGCGAGTCTTGCACGTCCGACGGGAATTGCTCTTGGTCAGCAGGGAAGGCTCTTTCTGACGGACTCTGATAATCACCTCATCCGAGAATGGGACCAGGCATCAGGAATGGCGGTCTGTGTGGCCGGGCAAGGAAGTCCCTGCTACTCAGGTGATAACGGCCTCGCACGAGAAGCCGGTGTATGTTACCCATTCGGTATCGTTGCCGATCGCGACGGAACGCTGCTGGTGGC
>CABVSA010000174.1 GCA_902500805.1 uncultured Nitrospira sp.
AGGTGAATCAGTGCCGGGAGCTGCTGCGCGGTCGGTTCGGCCGTCGTTGCCATCGTCAGGGCTGCCTCACAAACTGTGCGGACCCGCTCATCCCACTCAACACGTCTTTGGGAAGTGAGTCGAATACTCCGGTCACTTTGACGGTCTGACTCGCGGCGTCGACAGTCGCACCAATTTCCTTCACCCTGGCTGCATACCCCTGGCCCGTCTCATCGACGACAAAGGTGAAGCGTGCTTGTTTCTTGAGCCAGGTCAACGCCATCGACGGCAAGACCAATTCAATCTCCAGGCTCGTATCGTCCAACACACTCAGCAGTTTGTCGTTGGGAAACACGTTCTCGTGCTCGTGAACCATCACATCGACGATGCGTCCTGCAAACGGCGCGGCCAGGTGGCACCCACGCACGTTGATCTCCGCGATCCGCCTTGTGGCACCGGATTTTTTGGCATCCGCTTCCGAGACTTCCAGCTCGAGCGTACTAACCGCGTTCAGTTTGGCGAGCTCCTTATTGTTCTGAAACGTCTTGCTCTTGCCTTCGTGCTCCGCTGCCGCTGCCGCCAATTCGGCTTGGTACTTGTCACACTCCAACTGGACCAGCGTTGCCCCTTTGGCGAATCGCTGTCCTTCTCTGTACGGAACTTGATTGACACGCCCCTGAATCTGCGCGTAGAGCACGGCCTGCGAGAGCGCCTTGACGATTCCTCGAGCCACTCCGGCTTCTTGTTTTATCCCCTGAATTGGTTGATCTCCCTTCGACCATCCCGTCGATGGAATACCCATCGCCATCGCGGTCAGGAGGATGGTTGCTCTCACACTAGCGGGCCGCTGGCATCGCATGAGGCTCCGTTCTCCTTTCTCCTTCCGACATAGTGAACCCGCTGGGTTCCCAGTATTCCCTGATCGATTCCGTCAGTTGTGCCACACTTTGTTCAGCCATACTGGAGGGAACCGCTTCTTCCCCCATAGAAGCCATCAAGGTGGCATAGGCCGTTTCCAATCCTGCTCGCGCCGTGTCCAAGCGGACATCGGCAGCAACATCGTTGGCTCGTTCTCGAATCAGGGTGAGATCGTTCGTGCGCTGAGTCAGCCACAAGTTCTTGGTCTGCTCCACAATCGCACTCTGTGTCTGTTGGTAGTTCCGCGCATCCTGATATTCCTGTTTGGCCAGCACAAACTGTGTGGCGCCGACATGAACCTCCGTCAGAATGGACATGCTGAGCGCCAGACTTTGGACATCCAGCATGTGGCCGTTCGCTTCGATTGCTTTGAGTTTGGCCGGGGCTCGGAATACCGAGAGCAAGTTCCAGCTTGCCTGGGCGGCATAGCTCAGCCAATTCTGATACAAGAGAAAACTGTTACTATTGTAGTAGCCGCCGAGCGAGACTTTCAGGTTCGGAAACAATTCCAGGAACACGGCCTTGGCTTCCTTCGCGTTGATGCGCTTCTTATAATCGATGGTGCGCAACTCCGGTCTGAGCAGGAGTGCCTGTTCTTCCATCTTTTGACTATCCAAGTTGACCACGGGGATCGAGGTTTCTCTGGGCGGCACGACCAGATCGAAGGGTGTTCCTGGCGGCAATCCCATCATGGAAGCCAGTTGCGTCTTCGCAGTACTGAGCTCTCGGAATAATCGCCGCACTTCACGCTGAATATTGAGCAAATCTCGTTGATAGTTGAGCGGCGTCAACGGCGCCTGCAGTTTCTGGCCGACGATCCGCTTGGTACTCTCCAATGCTTTGTCAACAGACTCGTCCAAGAGCTGGATGCGAGGAAGTACTCGTTCCGCACTCACCGCCCGCCAATAGGCCCCTCTGACATCCTGTATCAACCGCACTGCCAGGCGCCGCTTTTCCTCTTCCGCCACCAGCACATTGTCGGCTGCTTGCTGTGCGCGTATGAACGACAGACCAAAATCCAGCACATCCCAACTTAACGCGAGATTGCTGGACATGACATTTTTTTCGGATGAGGTGAACGGTTCGACCGCCTGGCGTCCCGTGAGAATCGATTGTCCAACCCCACCGGCGAAATTATTCCGTCCATCAAACCCGGCATTGGCGGCGATGTGGGGGAGCAGTGAATAGTGGGCCACGTTCAACTGCTGATGCGCCAGTTGGACTTGAATCGCTTTGACCTTCGCATCCAAGTTGTATTTGACCGCCCGTGCCATCGCCTCATACAAATCAATCGGCCTCCCAACCGGCTCGTCGACCGAGGAGATGGCAAGAAAATCTTTGATCGCCCGAGCATGGATCTCTCCGGTCTCCATCGGATGTGGCTTGATCAGACATCCGCCCATCGCGAGCAATATCATCACGACTACGCCAGCCCGAACGGCTGTGCGCATCGCTTGTAGCTGACCATGCCGTAGCAGACAGATCGCCCGCACGATAGTCCTCCCGGTAGACCAGAGCCCTGTGCAGTACCGATATCGGCTCAGCCTGCAAAGAACTTGATCGAATGGAAGGGAATGGGTTTAAACTACGATAAGATAGGGAGGAACCGTTATAATTCAACAAGATTGGAGACCAATAGCTTGTTGCCGTTACACAACTGATAAGTCCCTCCTTGGCTTGAGAATCGGCGCCACCGTATAGTCGGCAAACCGCTTGGGCATTGAGCCTGTCCTTCTAAGCCCTTCTTCCGGAGTACTCCCTTGGTATCTACCTATCCCTCTGCTGCTTGGCTACCCTTCTTCTAACAGGTGCCAACGGCTGCAACCCTTAACCGGGAGACTGACCATGAGCTGCTCACGTTGTCAGGGATTGATGGTGAAGGAGCATTTCTTGGATTTTGACGGTACCATTGGACATATGTGGGCCAGCGGTTATCGTTGTATGAACTGCGGCAATGTCCATGATCCAATCATCGAGCAACACCGCCAAGTCAGGCCGGAACCGGTACTCACCGTCTTAACTGGTGAACTCGACTATACTGAAGAGGAGTTCGATACAGACACGCATCCCGTCATGGAGCAAGCGGCATAACAGAACCTGACGGGATGGCCTCTACATCCGTCTGGTCGCGGAGAGAGCAACATGGCTTCGATCTTGATTGTTGATGATGAGGATTCGATCAGAACGCTCTTGCGTCACATCCTTGAAGAAGATGGGCATCAGGTCCGAGAGGCCACAAACGGTCACGCTGGGCTCACGCTCTATCGAGAACAACCAGCCGATCTTGTGATCACCGACATCTTGATGCCGGAACGCGACGGGATGGAGGTCACCCTGGCATTGACTCGTGAATTCTTGGATGCCAGAGTCATTGCCATGACCGGGGCGACCGGCGACCAGAACTTTTTGAACGTTGCGAAACTCTTTGGTGCCAGGCGGGTGATCCAGAAGCCATTTTCACCGGCGGACCTCCTCCGTGCCGTGCGGTTCACCCTAAGTCATTAGCGTGGCCGATCTGGCGTTGAAGAGCACAAGTGAGGAACCGACTCGGCGATTATTCCGCTTTCACTTTCTCCGACTGCATCGTGGCGTGAGATGTGAGTGACGGCAACAGCGATCCAACGACCATCCCGACTCCCGCAATCATAAACCCAACCAGTTGCGGAGGCCACACATCACTCGGTTGACTCATCAGTTCCAGTAAGAGCCAACTCGCAAGCCCCGCGATGATGGCGCAACAGGCTCCCTGCGTCGTGGCCCGTTTCCAATAGAGTCCTGCAAACAGCGGGATAAAGGCCGCGACCAACGTCACTTTGTACGTGTTCACGACGAGCTTGTAGATGGTCGCATCAGACCAGAGCGCAACCACCAACACAAGCGAGGCGAACGCCACCAAGACAATCCGCATGAGGCGCAGAAACTCTGAATCATTTACCTGATGAAACAGCGGCTTGAGCACATTCTCACTGAGCGCCACCGAAGGCGCCAGTAAGGTTGCGCTTGAACAGCTCATCACTGCCGACAAGAGTGCCCCGAAAAAGA
>CABVSA010000175.1 GCA_902500805.1 uncultured Nitrospira sp.
CTAGTGCCATCGTGATCCTTCGAGATGGACGTGGAGATTCGGGACGGTTCTCCATGCATCGCTGGCTCGAGATTGGACGTCCCATTACTGGACAGTGACTGTATGGTTCAGAGGTCAGGAATCGTCACGTGTTTGCGAAATCGGCCACCATTCGTACCCCCCGGCTCTGTTTCGCATCAGTACCACGATTGATCAGCCTTCACTGGGGAAGTTCACCGCGACGGCAGTTCACTTGAGATAGACCTGACTCTATGCGTGAGTCGGATCCCGCTCCTCCGAGCGGCTTGCACAATATCTCTGCGAGCCGAATCCGGCAACGTCTCGGGAACATAAACGCCAGAACGTTCATGCGGCATGTACTTCACGAACAGGGCCGTCAGATGGGCAGTCCCCCAGGCGATCGGTGACGACGGAATTCTTCGTCGACGCAACTCGAACATCGAAGGAAATAGTGCGTCCCAGCGGATGAGGCACGACCGTCCCTGGTTGTCCCCATACACCAAAACCGCCAGGGCGAACCGCTCATTGTGCAGAATCCCTTGCTGCACCAAAGTGGCCATCGCGATCGGAGTCGGGGTCGGAGGAAATCGTTCCGGGCTGAGCCCTCGAGACTGTCGCAATTTCCCCTGGCGGTACCACCGTCGGAGACGGTCGATGTCCATCCCGCCGATTTTCGCATCCATCTGTTTCATGCTGATGGTTCGCGGAATCGTCACCACCTCATCTTGCGCCGCCAGCACGACCCCGACTCGTCCTATCGGCGCGGGAAAGTGGAACAGTTCACGTTCGCCGAATCGAGCACCGAAGCGGAACCGACCCTCGCGATAGATACGGGGACGTGAAACCGCTTCGTCAAATGAGGACTCCGCCGACCACTGTGACACCGGCGCGTCGCTCGCCGTTTCCTCATAGATCCGCACCTCCACTTTGTCCACTCGATTAAGCTGAGCGGCGGCCTGCGCAGTCAAGAGATTCGTCAGGCCAGGTGCAGCACCCGCGTGAATGAGCGCCCATCGATTATTCTCTCGAAACTGTTGATCGAAGTGGAACTGCTCCGGTCGAAATGGGCTGGCTCGCAAGTGTGAGGCCGTGTCGAGGTAGTGCGCCCTCAACTTCAGGGCTGCGCGCATGACGATGTTGTTGAAAACGGCAGGACAAGCATTGATGAGCAGCTGGCACCCTGTGGCCGCCTTGACGATACCGCGGAGATTTCTGGCATTGACCTGCTGAACGATGATGGCCGATTTCGCGCCGAGAAAGTCTCGCGCACGGACCGGATCACGGTCGCCACACGACACCTGGTGCCCCTGACGAGTGAGCAGCTTCACCAGGAGCGAGCCGGTCGCTCCGACGCCGAGCACAAAGACCTTCATGGGGTCGCCACTGTACTACAATTTCCCTTCCGCATCGTGAACCCGACTCCAATAACCAATACCAGCATTGCGAACCGAGCCTCGCTCGCATGCCAGGGAATACCGCCGTCTTCTGATTTACGGAGTGGAGGGAATGGCAGACTTCCCACTACCCTTCGATAGTACGAAGGTAACGACCATGGCCAGTACGGCTCCGCCCAAGGCTGCCGCCATGTCCTTCTGCGCATCCCACTCATCTCCTTGAGTACCGAGATAGGCGTTGCCGAGTTCGGGACTCACGAGAGCCGCCACAATGGACTCAATGATTTCGAACAGGCCGCTTTGAGTGAGAATCATACTGACCGCTAGAGAGTAAGACCAGAGGCCTCGCACCCCGGCCAGACGTATGAGGATCTCTCGCACCGGATAGGCCAAGAGCGCCCCATAGGCGAAGTGGACGATACGATCGAAGGGATTTCGACTCAAGGACCACAGGTCTTGGAGCCAAAACCCCAACGGCACCTCGGCATACGTGTAGTGTGCACCCACCGCATGAAGCGTCATAAAGAAGGTGATCAGGCAATAGGACAAGGTTGAAAGCTGAAATCGCCGGTAGGTCAGGGTCAACAACACCACCAGGGCGAACGCCAGCAGATTCTCAAGGAGCCAATCTCTCCGATTGACTGGGCCGATGGCCAACCAGGTCCAGAGCAGTCCGTAGCAGAAAAGCAGTCCGGCGGGCAGATGAGTGCTGCTCGACTCCGCCCGTCCGAGAGTTGGGAGTCCGACCTTCATTTACGTGGATGAGTCGACGATAGCCGGCGGAGCCTGGGAGGGCAGAAGTGTTCCGCGAACCCCACGGATCACCGCAAGGACTGTCACGCAAATCAAGGCTCCGTAGAGCGCGGCGGCAATATCCTTCTGGGCATCCCAGACATCACCTTGAGATCCCAAATACGTAACACCCAATTCCGGATGGAGGGTACTCGCCACCCATGATTCGATGATTTCCCAGAGCCCGCTCAGCCCCAGCACCGTCATGACCGGCAGATAATACAACAGCCAGCCTCGCACCCCTGCACCGAGGCGGAACAGTTCTTCCATCGGGTAGGCGAGTAAAAAACCGAAGCTGAAGTGGACGATCCGGTCGAAATGATTCCGACCGAGATGGAAGACCTGATCCATCCACTGACCGACCGGCACTTGGGCGTACGTGTAGTGGGCACCAATCGCATGGAGGGTCAGAAAGAGGGTGATGAGGGTGTAGGAGGTATGTGAAAGCGGAAACCGGCGATGCGTGGCGATCAACCCCACCACGAACGCCGCCGGCAACAGACTCGAGATCAGCCAAAACTGGGGGTCGGTCGGCGACTGAGCCGTCCAGACTGAAAGGGCCAGGTACCAGAGCAGCAAGCCGATCAACAAAAACTTGTCACGCGACCACATCGCTTTTCCTTCTGAAGTAGATCAACGGGGAGTCAAGCCAGAAGCGTACGCTCATATGACTCTAACGAACGGATGGTAACCCTGCAAGCTGGTCGCTGAGGTCCACCTCAGGCCCATAGGTTCGTGTGTGTGAGCGCATGCCGTCCCCGAAGTCACGTTGGAACAACCGGTGGAGTTGACCTCGAACAGCACAACATCTTGCCCAACCCTTCATCTCAACTGCCGTGAGGTCAAACCTAACCACGCGCATTGGTCGTCTCCGATCACGAACTGGTGCGCACATGGAAGCGTGGTTCCAGCGCCTTCAAGTTTTCCATGATCCCGGTATATTCCAGTTCCGCCATGGGCAACATGGCCGCACCGAAGAACCCTTGGCGTCGCATGCCCATGGCTTTGTCGGAAACCATGTCGCGGACTCGGTTCCAGAACGGATGGGCAAACGCATCCACCGGCTCGGTGAATCGCCCGTCATGCATGGCAAACGCAGCACAGGTGATCACCGGAGGACCATCAAAGTAGCTGATGCCAGACTGCAGCGGGACCGGCATCAAGGGCATCTGATGGGAGCCCCGCATGCCGCCGGCCACATACGAACCGATGGCATAAGGCGCTAAGATCTCGCCCGTCGCCGGAAAATCCTTCTGGACTCGAACCAACATCACGGGATCGTCCTTGCCGGTGTACTTTCCGGCAATGTTGTGCAACCGTGAAGTGGAAGCTACTACGGCTTGTTCGCCGCTGGAGACGGACCACACCGATTCGACGACGTACCGTTCAGTGTCCCGCAGCAGTGCGGCGATCTCGTACAGTTCCTTCGGGGCACTGAGCTCGATGATCCGGTCACCTTCCGTATGGTTCACATCCATGATGACGAACCGGAAGCCTTGCGCCATATTGGGCGCCAGCATCAAGCCCGGCGTGTTCATCGGGTCGGCGAAAGCCAGGTACAGCGGGAGATTAAAGGCACCGGGGTCAGTCTTGTCGGCAGCGAAAAATAGGAACGGCTCATTCGGCCGCTCGTTGAATTCCATCTCCGCCACGGCCGGTCCCATCCCGTGCACATTGCCGGAGAAGGCGTCTTTCAACAGATCCTGACCGGCCCCGTACA
>CABVSA010000176.1 GCA_902500805.1 uncultured Nitrospira sp.
TCTGCTTTGGCGGTCTCCCAATCGGTGAATTGGGATTGACCATCGGCGAGTCGTTGGCGGCGCTCGTCGAGGATGTCTTTGTGCCAAGCAGGGGACTGGATGGATTCCGGGGTACGGGTGATGTCTTCCCACAGAGACTCCATCGCAGCAAGCTTCTCGTGGAGAGTCATACCTTTGAGCGGAAGATTGAAGGACATGGGCTCAGTATACCTCAGCACCACACGTCTCACGTTTTACGTTTCACCTTTCACGCCCACCCATCTACTTACTAACCGCCACATTCTCTGTCCGCTTAACGATCTCGATCGGCTGGAAGACGGGATCTTGCGATCCCTGAGACGATTCGGCTTCGACCAGCTGGAGGAATGAGGCAGGACCAGTCAGCGGAGCATAATTCAAGCCGACTTCAACATCGAACGTCTTGGTATCTTTGGGCGTGGGGAAAGTAAAGGTTTCCTCTCTCGTCTCTTCAGGCTTTAACACTGTATCCTCGGCTACTTTGATAGCCTCAAAGTCGAAGATCGTAGGTTGCCCCTGAGCGTCCTGGTATGTCCGACCATAGACCCGCTTGTCTGAAAAGACGGTTTTGAGGTTTTTGCCCTTGATCTCCAAATTCAACACCACCGACGCCCAGGCCGGATGGGTCGCCGGCAAGTTGTGCGGAACGAGACTCTGCACCTTGACCGTCACCGTGGTTTTGTCGCCATCGACTTTCGTCTGCACCGCTAATTTCGCCGCCTCCTGGCGAAGCTTACCGAGACGCCCTGGGAAACTATGGTTCGCAATGGTCCGCTTCTTTTCCCCATTCGCCGATTCGCCTACTTGTTGCGGCATGTGGCACGTCTGACATTCTTTGCCGGACTTCACGGCCCGGCTTTGATCCCAATTTCCCAGCAAGTCGTTGGCCTTCCCAAGATTCGCTGCCGACGGCACCGACTGATGACAGTTCAAGCAGAGATCAGACTTCTGGAACAGACTCGATTCCATCGACTGATGGGCCAAATTCTGTACAAAGTCTTTGTAGGGTCCGTAGAGTGTTTTTCCGCCGACCTCATACTTCGGCTCGGGAGGATGCTTCGCGCGATCCACGTGCTTGATCAAATGGCACTGGCTGCAGGCCACGCCGTCCAGCGAGGGATCGCCCCGTTTGGCTTGATCCACAAATAGTTGTGCTTGTTCGGAAAACTCCCGAACATGCGGCGCATGGCATCGGAAACACAGCGCCTGATCTTTTCCCCCGGGCGACTTCAGATACGCATCCAAGGCGGTACGAAACGCCGGAGAATGGATGGATTTTGATAACGGCGACGTTTCCCACTCTTCGTACACCCGTTCGTGACAGCGTTTACATTTGTTGGAATGGGGGAAGGTCTTCTCGATCAAGGACTGGCTTTGGACTGTTTGCGCCTGCACCGTGTGGATTGCCCCAACCGGCAGGAACGCAATGCAGACCATCAGCGAGACACTGAGCCCGATCGCTTGCCTACCCTGTCCTCGTCCCATCGGGGCTGCCATGTCAGGAAAGCACCTTCACACGGTAGGTCAGGAAATGCCGTTGTGTATATTCCTGCACGATGTTCTTCGCCTCGTCTCGCGCGGCATCGGTCGCCAAGGTAGCCAGATATCTCTCCAGCAGAGTAGGCGAAGGGGTGGGAATCAGCGCATAGCTTAAAACGGCTTCGATCGACGCTGCGGCCGTTCCCTCCGGAAGCGTCAATACGAACGGCACCTTTCTCGTATTCCCACCCTTAATGAAGGGATCCGGAATAGGACCACGGAGAAGCTGGTCGTACGATAATCCAAACTGCTGCGTCTCTTCCGCCAAGGTCTGCCCTTTTGCATCCTTTGCCGTGACGGTCAGGAAGAACTGTTTGAGCACCGGATCGCCATCGGGAAAGCTGTGCGGCAGGCTGCCGACCTTCACAAGACTTCTTCCTTCCACGGTCGCGCCGGTCTTCGTCACTTCCAGATCAATGCGTGGCATCCATTCGGCCTGCACGTTCCGGTTCTTGAGCATCGTCCCCGCGACGACGACCCCGCGAAACCAATGGCGGCCGATGGATCTGGTCATGGCGCCACGCCGTGACGTCGAGCTCCCCGTAGAAGGCTCCATATGGCAATCCTGACAGATCGTCCCTTCAAGGATTTCACCGGGCAGATTCTTCTGCGTGACATCTTTCACTTTATCGAAGTGGCAGGAGGCGCAAAAGCTGGCTTCTCGAAACTGAGTCGACTGCACGGCAGGATGGACGAGATTCTCCTCCGGATTGGCATAGGGGCCGTAGAGAGTTCGGCCAGGCTGCAGCGCAAACGTCGGCGGTGAGGATGCATGCTTATCCATCCCTGCCATCAAATGACACGCCGCACAGCCGATCCCTTCCACTCCAGATTTTCCACTCAGGACTTGGCCGGCGATCTTCTCGGCATGTTCAGGGAATACCGTCACGGCAGGTGCATGGCACGACAGGCATCGGCGCTGCTCGTCCGCTGTTGGACTCGTCTCTTTCCAGAGACCAAGAACCGTTCGAAAGACCGGTGAGGTCAACGATGTCCCGTGCAAAAGCGCTGCATCCACACGACCAAACGTCTTCAAATCCGGCGTCTGCTCTCTGACGCCCTTCCACTCTTCATAATGCCGCTCATGGCACTGCTTGCAGTCCTCCGACCGGATGAAGACCTTTTCAATTTCCGCCACCCAATCCGCAGATACTTGGTCATCTACGTGCTGAGCCTCTGCCTGTCCCTGAGAAAACATACTCAAGGCACTGGCGAGTCCAACGAAGGACAGGAAGCAGAGCATCGCAATACTCTGTCCCCAATGCACTCCCCTTCTCCATCCACTCGCCTTACCCTTCACTCCTTATCCCTCACCCTTCACTCCGAACAACTAATCCCGCTTGCAGCCGACAAAGTGAAAATTCACTCCCCACCCGACCGGATCACCGGGATCAGCCGGTTCATAGGTTCCCACGGTCACATTGCATTCCTTCATCGCTTTTTTAATGGCCCGTCCGAAATCCGCCATGTTTCGAATCTCTTGTTTATTGATCTCCTTGATGACGGACCGCACTTTGATACCGGCATAGTCTGCACGAGAGTTCCCAATGACCTCGAAGACCGCGACCCCCTGAGGCCGCTCAAGATTGAGTTCTTTCTGAATCGCTTCATCGACGGCGCCGACCACGATCCCGAATTCTTCGCCAAGCCTCGATGCTTCCTCCTCCGTCATCTCATCGGATTGCGTCTCCGCCTGTGTAGCCGAGACAGCGGCAAAAAGGAACAGCCCCAACAACACCCCACCCAGCATTCCTCCATTCACCAAACGTTCCTCCGAGCCTGTTGAGACTCTTCGCTCTCGCAGGATGGTCAAACAGGCTTTATTTCTTCACCCGCCCACCCCGTCGCGCCAAGACGTGACTTTCACCGGGCAAGGCCGCTCTCGTGTCCGTTGTTCGTATCACATATCTCCCCAGCGAACGACGCTTCACGAGATACGCTTCACGCGCTTGTATGCAGTGCGAGAACAAAGCTGGCGGCCTGTTTCACCATCCTGCTACAACCCTGCGACGGGATCGATGCGCAACTGAAACCACGGCGCCACCGCCTTTTGCCCGTTTCGCTCTTTATTTTCTCCATTCCAGACGGAGAATGACACGGTTTGGATTCGTCCTGGAACGAGTGTCGCTTCGTTCTCCTGCTCCTCGCTGAGGAGCGGACGTCGCATCATGACGTACCACACGCCGTCCCTCCAAAACCCTTGCCCCTGCACTCGTCCCTGCTTGTCTTTCGTCGTCAACGTGCTGAAGCCTCCGCCGATGAGGTCCTCCACGGAAGAGACTCGCCGTGGGATGACTTCGAACGTTCGCACGCCACCTTCTTTCTTCTCCGGAG
>CABVSA010000177.1 GCA_902500805.1 uncultured Nitrospira sp.
GCATGGGTGATTGTACCGTCTGCTGTGGTGGACGCAACGAGAATGTCAATTGACTGGTGATCGAGCGGTGCACACCAAGTGTACGATCAACGGAGGATTTCCAGTTCGAACCGTCCTCGTCGCAATTTGCAATCGCTCGGCTTCGTCCGTATGATCAGGCCAATGAATTGCACGAAATGTAAGACCAAAGCCGTGCTGAAATTGCCGCGTCACAACGCGGCATTCTGTAAGAGCTGCTTGAACTCTTTCACGCAAGATCAAGTGGTGCGGGCGATCAAGTCGCAAGAGATGTTTAAGAAGGATGACCGCATTCTTGTGGCCGTGTCAGGAGGGAAGGATAGTCTGGCCTTGTGGGATCTTCTCATGAAGCTCGGCTATAAGGCCGACGCGCTCTATGTGAATCTCGGTATCCCGGGCTATTCGGATCGCTCGAAAGACAAAGTGCAGCGCTATGCCGAAACGGTCGCCGCACCCTATGGCGCCACACTGCACCTCCACACTGTTGAACAAACCGAAGGCGCCGGGATCAAAGAGCTGGCGCAGCTCGTGCATCGTCCGACCTGTAGTACCTGCGGCACCATCAAACGCTATCAATTTAATCGCGTCGCGATCGAACAGGAGTATGACGTGATGGCGACCGGTCACAATCTCGATGATGAGGCTGCTCGACTGCTCGGCAACGTGCTTCATTGGCAAGAAGAGTATCTTGATAAACAGAGCCCCAACCTTCCTGCCTCAATCGAAGGCTTTGCCAAAAAGGTGAAGCCCCTCTATCGATTGACGGAGCGGGAACTCGCCGCCTACTGCGTGCTCAACGGCATTGATTACATCGTGGATGAATGTCCGATGGCGCAGGGTGCGCGTTCTCTGCTGTATAAGGAAGTGCTCAACCGCCTGGAAACGGAATCCCCCGGGACGAAACAATACTTCTATTGGGGATTCTTGGAGAAGCAGCGCAAGAAGGCACCGACCAACGCGACCATGACGGAGAAAGACCAAGCCTCGCTCCATCCCTGCCCCACGTGCGGGCAACCCACCACTGGCGAAACCTGCTCCTATTGTAAACTGATGGCGCGAGCCAAGGCCGCACCGGCACGCTGACCCATTCGGCCCTTGCAAACCTTGTGCGCACTCCGTAAGCTGAGGAGCCACGACAGCTTTTTGAATTCTCCACCAACGGACATTGTATGGGGACGGCTCCGCAAGATTACTATCAGACGCTCGGTGTTTCTCGAACGGCTTCGGCTGAGGAGATCAAGAAAGCCTTTCGTCGGCTCGCCCGCCAATACCATCCCGACCTTCATGCTGGTTCGAAGAAGGCCGAGATGGAAAAGAAATTTAAAGAGTTGAATGAAGCGCAGGAGGTCCTGACCGATCCCGAAAAACGAAAGAAGTATGATCAGTATGGGAGTGAGTGGGATCAAGCTCACGCATTTGAAAAGGCGCGTCAGCAAGCTTGGACCAGGGGTGCGAGCAGTCCGTGGGATCTTGACCAAGACCCCAACAGCCGCGGCGGTTCGGGGGAGCACTTCTCAGATTTCTTTGAGAGTCTCTTTGGCAATCGCAAACAGGGGATGGGAGGGCGCGGTGAGAGCGGACGAGCCGGGCAGGATTTAGAGACGGACGTGCAGTTGACCTTACGTGAAGTCCTGACCGGTGTCGTGAAACGGGTGAACCTGCGGGAACCACAAACCTGTTCGACCTGTCAGGGGCATGGCACGGTTCGAGGGCGACCGTGCGGAGCCTGCCAGGGAACCGGGCGAACGACCGGTCACAAGACGATTGAAGTACGAATCCCCGCTGGTGTGCAGGACGGAACCCGTGTCCGCGTCGCGGGGAAAGGTCAGCTGGGGAGCGATGGTGGCAAGCGTGGCGATCTCTATCTGCTGGTGAACATCGCCACGGATCCGATATTTCGTCGACAGGGTTCGGATCTCCATGTCGCCCTCCCCGTCTATCCCTGGGAAGCCATTCTTGGCGCAGACGTGACGGCCCCCACCTTGACCGAACCGGTGAAGGTGAAAGTGCCGCCTGGGAGCAAAGCTGATGCAAAGCTCCGGCTGAAGGGAAAGGGACTTCCGTCGGCCGCCGGTGGGTCCGGAGATCTCTTTTTGACGTTGCAGATCGTGATGCCGACCATGGCGACTGAAGAAGAGAGGGTTCTCTACGAGCGGTTGAGCAAACAACGGCATCCAGACCCACGAGCAGAACTTCTCCATCACGCACAACGCTCTTAGCAGTAGCCTCGTGAAGCGTGGTTCGCTTGTAAAACGCGAGAGACGAGCCACCGAAGTACGAATCTTCGACATCCGTGACGGCCATCGAGGTCAGCAGGTGTTTTCCGCAACCTGTTAAGGACGACAGAGCAGCGGCTTCGACGCTCGTGGATGAAGTCGAACGGCTCGCTTGCGTTGCAGCGCGTGCTATGGCAAGCTTCGGGCGAGGGGCTTCCAAACCAAGGAGGAAATGCATGAAGTCAGTTACGAAGACGGCAACGATTGCAGTCCTGTCGGCTTGTCTGTTGGTGTTGGGTGTACCCAGTCTGTGGGCCAATGATCCAAGCTATGGCCATGCGGGCGGCGGGCATGGTGCCGGTGGCAGTCATGGGTATGGGAAAGGGATGATGCATTCCGGGACCGGGCATTTGATCCGACATTTGTTGAAGCATGATAAGGATATCGGACTCAGTGCGGATCAGGTCACAAAGCTCAAAGAGCTGCAGTTGAACCTTGACCGTGTCCGGATCAAGACAGAAGCGGATATTCAAATTGCTGAACGCGAGGTCAAAGCGCTGACCGATGAGGAGAAGTCGGATTTGGGAGCGATCGAGGCCAAACTGAGACAGAGCGAAGACCTCCAAATTGGGTTGCGCATGGCGGCCATTAAGGCGCGTCGCGATGTGATGGCGGTCTTGACTCCGGAACAGCGTGCGAAGGAAAAGTCCGAGCACGAGAAAGTGATGGAACAACACAAAGGCTCAGGGATGCATCCTGGCGGGGCCATGTCCTATGGGAGCAATCCCCATGGTGCCGGCCCTCATGGCGCCAACCCTCACGGGAAGAATCCACATGAGGTGGCACCTCCGACATCCCCGAACAACATGTCTGTGCAGTAAGAGGACCTCAACAACCGATGAAAAAACAAGTGAAGCTTCAAAGTCATGATCTCTTGGTGGGAGCCGGACGCGCCCCGGCTCGGGCGATGTTGAAAGCCGTCGGCTTTACAGACGACGACTTGACGAAGCCGATTGTGGGTGTCGCCAACACGTGGATTGAGGTCATGCCCTGTAATTTCCATCTGCGCCGACTTTCTGAGCGCGTGAAGGCCGGTATCCGAGCTGCGGGTGGAACTCCGATCGAGTACAACACCATCGCCGTGTCGGACGGAATTTCCATGGGCACCGAAGGCATGAAAGCCTCACTCATCAGCCGTGAGGTCATCGCCGATTCGATTGAACTCGTCGCGCGCGGACATTTGTTTGATGCGGTCGTCGCGCTGTCGGGCTGCGATAAGACGATCCCCGGTACGGTCATGGCCCTTGCCCGGTTGAACGTGCCGTCGCTCATGCTGTATGGCGGGTCGATTATGCCGGGGCAGTTTCAGGGACACGATGTGACGATTCAAGATGTCTTTGAAGCGGTCGGCAAGCATGCCTCAGGAAAAATGACCGATGCCGAACTCAAAGATTTGGAGGACCACGCCTGTCCGGGCCCTGGAGCCTGTGGCGGCCAGTTTACGGCGAATACCATGGCCATTGCCTTTGAGTTTCTAGGGATTTCGCCCATGGGCCGCAACGGAGTGCCCGCCATGGATGGACGGAAGGATGACGTGGCGTTTGAGTGCGGCAAGATGGTGATGGAGCTGGTGAAGC
>CABVSA010000178.1 GCA_902500805.1 uncultured Nitrospira sp.
CACAAGCTGCAGACCGCGAAACAGCGCACCAGCAAACTCGATCATTTCTTTTGTGTTTCGCCCTTCACCGTGAAGTCGAAAGACGACTCGACGACATGCCCATCGACTGAGAGGACACGAAACTTGATGGAGTATTTGCCGGGAAGCAACTCGGGCAACGGCAGGATGATCGACTTAGGGTCATCAGATGCGAGGGTCGGCTTGACATCGGTAATCGACTGTTTCTTGTCATCCAGAACGATCAACGACGCGTAATCTCCCTCAATCTCTTCATTGAACCACAGACGCACTTGATTTGGTGCCTTCGTGAGGACCGCCCGTCGAGCCGGCTCTGCCTTCACCAACATCGAATGGGCGAGCGCCGAGGCCGCAGGCAGGCCTATCGCTAATGCCACCACGAGAAAGAGAGAGCCCCTTAGAGTCTTGCGCTTATTCAATGATGCGATCATCCGCTTTTCGCATGCTCCATTGTGGTTCAGAAGAATATTTAGCATCATCAGTCACTTGGGCCAGCGATTCTGTACCAGCCTGGTGCCTATGATACGCTGGTCCGGGAAGGCTTCTGACGATCACGAAAGGTATAATACCCCGCCACAAAAAGACCGACCAGAACCGGTATAAACACGGTGATATAGTGCATCAGGTGCGAGACCACTCCTGTTTCACCGACCGAGAATGAAAACCGAGAAACATGCTCCTGCTTTTCACCGACCGAGACAAGACCCACGAACTTGCCGGGCTTGTCAAAATTGTACTTCACGTCAATCGATCCGGTTGGGTAGACCTTGGACGGAAGATGCGCAATCGTCGAGGCCTCAAGATTTTCTTCCGAGCCGGTATCGCTGATTACCCTCACCTCAACCGGGACGGAACGAAGTTCATGTTCCACAAAATCCAAGACCAGGACCGCGTTCCCGATGGCGGGAAGCTCCTGACAAAATTGCCGATCGTAATACATATCCGGCAGATAGCTATGGAAAAACATCTTATACGGACCGATGTTGAGCACACAGGTATCCGCTGCTAATTCATGTCCATGCTGGGCCATCGCCGGAAACGGCGCGGCGACCAACAGAAAGAGACAACAGATCCATGCACGAACCAGAACATGAGAAAACATCGTAGGACCTCTTCTTTCCTTACAATTCAATGCATCGTAACGTCGATGCTGCCCGTATTAGGAAGCTGCGATCTGTGAAGGCTTTCCGCGATCTCGCATGAAAAAGACAATGCCCCCAACAATCAGCACGGCAGCGACGGGAATCATATAAATGTTCAGGAATTTTGAAAATACTTTCGGCTCCCCTACCGAGAATGGAAATTTGGAGATATGTTCTCCCTTTTCGCCAACCGTCACGATCCCGACAAATTTACCAGGCTGCTCAAAGGTATGGTTAAAGTCAATGGAACCATTGGCGTAGACCTTCGCTGGAAGATGGAAGACGGTATTGGCCTCGAGATTGTCCTCTGACCCAGTGTCTTTGATAATCCTGACTGCAGCGGGAAGAGTGCGCAGGTCTTGCTCAATATAATCAAGCACGACAATCGTATGGCCCGTTGCAGGAATGTCCTCACAGAATTGCTTCTGCTGCGTATTCTCCGGCTGGTACCCGCTGAAGTGCATCGTGTACGGACCGACCGTGAGCTTGCACATATCCTCGGCCATGGACAGTCCGCCGTGAGCGTGGACCTGCGTCGAGACAAAGGCGCTCAGCGCACATACCACACATGCAATTGTCAGCTTAAGATAGACGAAAAGCCTCATAAATGATCCCTCTGTGGAAAAGTGAAGTGACTGCATCGACATACCCCTTGCCCGCCCAGCTTTTCTACGAACGCCGTCGGGACGCCCACCAATTTCGCATTCTACTCGACTTCGAGAGTTCATACCCCACCACGCCAAGCACCAGCAACAGTGCCAGTGGCCCTAACGCCGAACGCCCCAGCTTCGAGTAGTCAACCTGTTGCACTCGAAGTAAATACGCGGAAGGGCTCAGGCCTTCCGCCGTAATGATCAACTTGTAGAGGCCCTTCTCCAATCGTGCTTCTCCTCTAAGAATTCCATCCGGATGAGAGACCGGTTTCCAATACGCCACCGTCTTGGCTTCGTCTTGCTCGTTTTCATTGACTCCGCGAATGATCTTGACGCCCACCGGGAGCGTGCGGAGCCCTGGATCCACAAGATCTACGACGAGAAACGTATCACCGACATCAGGGATGTCCGTACAATACTCGGCCTTCGGCTCGATCTGCGGTTGGTAGGCGCTTAAGTGCACCATATTCCCACCGACCTTGCGCACACAGATATCCTCCTCGATGGCCACATTGCCGTGCGCAGCAGCAAGCTCCGGGCTGAAAACCGTTATGATCGCAAGAATAGAGAGTGGGACACCGACGCGTGTTATTTGCTTCATCATGACTTCAATAGCTGCCGTTAATGTTCCAAGCAATTAAGATCTGAAAAATGTACCACCCCGTAAGCGATTCTTTCAAGTACTCGATGGTGGCAGGATGCGCGATGGCATAGTCCGGATTCCGCAGCGCCACCCCACCCATCCATCATGAGGCCCCTTCGGCACACACGGCCTCTCGCAATACTGAGAACCCATTTCATCGACACTGAGAGACAAACTCGAAATGTATCTATTGCTTGAGTTGACGACAAGGCCGAGACGTGCTGATAATGAGAACAGACGACGGGGTTGATACGAAAAGGAGGGCATTCATCATGAAGGCAAAAGAAGGGGTTATCTCCATTTTAAATAAGGTTTTGACCGCAGACCTGACGGCCATCAATCAGTACTTCGTTCATGCCAAGATGTGTGAGAACTGGGGTTATGAACGGCTGCATCGCAAGGTGCGAGAACGGAGCATTGATGAAATGAAGGATGCCGATGAGCTGATCGGTCATATCCTCTATTTGGAAGGGGTCCCGAATGTGCAGCGCATGAACACAGTCCAAGTTGGTGAGACCGTTGCAGAACAATTGAAATTAGACTTGAAGGCTGAACAGGAGATGCTGACTCTGCTGAATGAAGGAATCGTTCACTGCACAAAAGTAACGGACTTCACGACTCGACACATGCTGGAAGATATGGCGAAGGATGTCGATGCACATATCGATTGGATCGAAACTCAACTGGAAACCATCAAACAGGTTGGGCTTGAGAACTACCTTGCTGAACAAATCAAACACGAATCTTGAGGGAGATCATGAAGGCCAAAGAAGGGGTCCTGGAACAACTCAATCACATACTCACTGCCGAGCTGACCGCCATACATCAATACCTGCTGCATGCGGGCCTCTGTCAAAACTGGGGATATGAACGACTGCATGAGTATTACAGTCATCTCGCAAACGACGAGATGCAGCACTCGGCAGGACTTGTTCATCATATCCTGTATTTGGACGGTACGCCGGAGATGGAACGTCTTGAATCTGTGACGCATGGCAAGGATGTCACGGCGTTATTTCGGGCTGATCTTGAATTTGAACGCGAAGACGTCGAATTGCTTCGCACGGCCATCGCGCACTGTGCCACAGTCGGCGATTTCACCACGCGACATCTGCTGGAGCAC
Source organism: uncultured Nitrospira sp. (assembly GCA_902500805.1). GTDB lineage: Bacteria > Nitrospirota > Nitrospiria > Nitrospirales > Nitrospiraceae > Nitrospira_D. The sequence goes on from CABVSA010000178.1 coordinate 3,580, forward strand.
ATGCTTGAGGACACAGAGGGCCATATTGATTGGTTCGAGACAAGACTTCGAACCATCGACCAAGTCGGTCTTGAACGATTTCTTTCGGAACAGATCAAGAAGTAAGTACCTGTTAGTCTTGAACATAGGCCCCCCCTGGTCCATTGTAACCCGGCTGAAGGCGGGGGTGGCCAGTGTCCATGTCCTCGTCGACATCTACTCGCCCGTAGCTCGGAACTGTCCGTCCATCAACACTGACCACTCACGAACT
>CABVSA010000179.1 GCA_902500805.1 uncultured Nitrospira sp.
GACAATTTCGGCGGGGTCGAACCGGAGTTGTATCCGACGACCGATCGAGGGAGAAGTTTTCAGGACTTCACGGAGCGAGAGGGTGAGTCGCTCGTACGCTATGCGCTGTTTCAAGCGTTGGAAGAAGCGCACCGGTCTTCCCAGTCTCCTTCGGCTGTTTGGGAAGACTGGCCCGAGCCCTATCGCACACCGGCCTCGGAAGAGGTGGAAGCGTTTCGCCGTCGCCATATGCAGCGGGTCCGGTTTTTTCAATACCTGCAATGGCTGGCAGCGGAGCAATTGCGCGCCTTGGTCACGCGGACACATGAGGCGGGGATGCCGATCGGCCTGTATCATGACTTTGCCTTGGGCAGTGATCGTTATGGCGCCGATGGGTGGCTGAATCAAGAAGTTCTGGCCTTCAACGCCGATTGTGGGGCTCCGCCTGATGCCTTCGCGCCCGAAGGACAGAACTGGGGATTTTCCCCGCTCGACCCCGTTCGACTGCGTGCGACCGGGTACCGGTATTTTAGTGCGTTGCTCCGTAACAATCTTCGCTATGGAGGTGCGATACGGATCGACCATGTCATGGCGCTGTTTCGACTGTTTTGGATTCCCCGTGGACTTCCGCCTGCAATGGGAACGTATGTGTACTATCATGACGACGAATTACTGGCGATTCTGGCGTTGGAGAGCGTACGGGCTCACGCACTCGTAATCGGCGAAGATCTGGGCACCGTTCCCGATTGGGTGCGTGAACGACTCGGACCCGCCGGAGTCTTATCCTACCGAGTCTTCTATTTCGAGCGAGAACATTGGGGAGGATGGAAGCCTCCGGCTCACTATCCTGCACAATCGCTTGCGGTGGCCACGACACACGATCTGCCGACCCTGGTGGGATATTGGGAAGGTGCGGATATCGACACACGATCCGCGCTGGGCTTGTTTCCGTCGGAGGAGGCGCGTCAAGCGATGTGGGCGGAACGGCAGCGAGAGAAGAGCGGGATCCTCGCGGCCTTGAAGTCGGACGGGCTCCTGCCGTCATGGGTTTCCGATGATCCGGTCTATACCCCGACCATGACGCCCGAATTAGTGGACTGTATCCATCAGTATCTGGCCAGGAGCCCTGCCTGGATGGTCTTGGCCAATCTCGAAGATATGATCGGTACCCGCCTCCAGACCAATCTTCCCGGGACGGTGGACCAGCATCCGAACTGGTGTCGGAAGTTGAGTGCGACGGTGGAGGATTTGACTCAAGACTCTCGTCCTGAACGGCTGGCAGCCCTGTTGCGTTTGACCCGCCCTCTTGTGTAAGTAGTACCGGCAAGGAATCCTCACGGTCGTGATGCGATCAATGCAGAGACGGTGATCCTGTCAGACAGGGCAAAGCAATGGCAGCCATGACGCATCGGGACCGCTTCGTACTGGCCATCGCCGCAGCCTGTTTTCTGATCATCCTGATCATCGAGCAGTTTGCTCCGGCCAATGTCGTCGTGGCCTACGGATACGTGGTGCCGATTTTGCTGGTTGCGACCTTTCGAAATCGCACGATGATGCTGGTCACCGTCCTGGCCTGCGTGGTCGCGAGCTATTCAGGTCTGCTCCAACCCACCAAGCCTGGTCGATTCCAAGCGGCGCTGATCAATCGAAGCGTGGTCGTCAGTGTCTTGTTGCTGGTCGCGTATCTCGGCATGAGTTGGGAAGAGCGGAAGGCGCGAGAAGAGGCGGCACGAGCAGCGTTGGCCAATGAAACGGAGAGTCTGCTCAAGGCCAATACGCAACTGGTGCAGGCGAAGGATCAACTGAATCGGTCGGAACGACTGGCGGCGGTCGGACAACTGGTGGCCTCCGTGGCACATGAAGTCGGCACGCCGCTTCACTCGATTGCCTGGCATGTGCAGGCCTTGGCTGAAGAGCCTGGTGTGACCCCAGAGATGAAGAAGCGGGTGGCTGTCATTGATGAGCAGCTGTCGCGAGTGGTGCGCATCATCCAGGACTTGCTGTCCTCGACCCGTCCTCGCCAGCCGGAACCGGAATGGCGTGCAGTTGAAGAAGTGGTGAGTCCTTCGGCGGTACTGATGGAGCCGGCGTTTCATGAAAAAGGTCTCACGTTGACGGTCGAGATTCCCAAAGCTCTTCCATTCGTATGGGCGGACAAGGAAAAGATTCATCAAGTACTCGTGAATGTGTTGGCGAATGCACTTGCCGCAACCCCTGCACAAGGGACGGTGACCGTGACAGCGGGATGTCGCGAGGCGTCAGCCGACGAGCTCGAGCGTGGTCGACTCGTAGCAGATGGCATGTCTGCGATGGTACTGACGATCGTGGTACAAGATACGGGGTGCGGGATGCCGGCAGTCGATCTGGACAAGGCCTTCGAGCCGTTTTTTACCACCAAGGCGGTTGGTAAAGGGACTGGTTTGGGACTATTCTTAAGCCGCGAATCAGTCGTGGCTCATGGCGGGAGCCTGGTGCTCAGCAGTGTGATCGGACAGGGCACGACCGTGACGATGACGTTACCGGCGATGCGCCGTGATCCTGGTCTCGTGAAGGAAAAAGCATGATGCACTCAGACACAATCCTGGAGCCGATGACGACGCGGGTGTCTCTGAGCTACTGGCAGAAGTCCCTGGAAAAGAATGTGACCAGCTGGCCGCGTTTGCTTCGGAGTGAGATCGGGCAGGGTACGACTGTGACGATGACAGTACCGGCAATACGCCGTGATCCTGGTTCAGTGAAGGAGGAGACATAATGCACCCTGCGACGATTTTGGTGGCCGATGACGATGCGGTTGCTCGTGAGCTGTTGGCGGAAGCGCTCAGGAAGGAAGGCTATCAGGTCGAGGCGTTCGCGAGCGGGGAAGAGGTGATCGCCAGGGGGCGTGAGGGGCGGGTCGATCTGGTGTTGACCGATATTCGTATGGGGGCAGTGGATGGGCTCACGGTGTTACGGGAGTTCAAGCGGGTGAGTCCAAATACGGCGGTGGTGGTGCTGACGGCGTTCGGTTCGCTGGAAGGGGCGATTGAGGCGATCAAGCAAGGGGCCTACGATTATCTTGCGAAACCGTTTAAGCGGGAAGATATCAAACTGGTCGTCAAGCGGGCACTGGATCACTGTCGGCTGATTCGCGAGAATGCGCGGTTCCGAGAAGAGTTGAAGAGCAAGGGCGAGTGGTCTCCGTTGGTCGGAAGCAGCACGGCGATGCTGGAGGTGTACAAACTGGTCGCCCGCGTGGCGGAGAGCAAGAGCACCGTGTTGTTGCAGGGAGAAAGCGGGACAGGGAAAGAACTGATCGCCCGGGCGATTCATACGAATGGTCCTCGACGGGATAAGCCCTTCATCCCCGTCAATTGCGGCGCCTTACCGGATACGTTGCTGGAGTCGGAAATGTTCGGATACGAGAAGGGCGCGTTTACCGGGGCTGTAGGGAGCAAGGTCGGACTCTTTGAATCGGCCAACGGGGGGACCTTATTTCTCGATGAAATCGGTGAGCTCGGACAAGCGTTGCAAGTCAAATTATTACGGGTGATGCAAGATCAAGAAGTGCGGCGAGTCGGGAGCACGACATCCACCAAAGTCGATGTCCGGGTCATTGCCGCGACCAATCGCAATCTGGAACAGTTGGTGAAGGAAGGAAAGTTCCGGGATGATCTGTTCTACCGCCTCAAAGTGGTGCCGATTACCTTGCCGTCGTTGGTGGAACGTCGAGAAGACATCCCGATGTTGGTGCATCACTTTCTGCAAAAGTGTGCCACGGGAGCCGCGCATGTGGTCCGAGGCGTCCTGCCGGCAACCATGACGCTCTTGACCCAGTATCGCTGGCCGGGCA
>CABVSA010000180.1 GCA_902500805.1 uncultured Nitrospira sp.
TGGTCCAACAAGACCGAGGGGTCTGCCGTTGCCGGTGAGATCGCTAGCCGTTCTTCGACGAGAGCACAGGCAGCCTCCATATACAACGAAAACAACTGGGGGTTCCGTTCGGAATCGGGATCGGTAGAAGACGGCTGTGCAGTTACGAGCATCGTGAGGCGAAGCAGGTTATAGAGTTCGCCGCACAGCAAGAGGTGTGCGAGATACGGTTCTGACTCGTCCGGTTTCTGATTGAGAGGTTTCATGTGCTCAGCACAATAGGCGTACCACTGCCGGATCAGATCGGCGAGTGTTCGCCGATACCCGCCACGACCGACCCACTGGAGCTGGCCCTTTTTAGCATCCTTCACCGGCAGGAGAGCCTTACCCCGCTCGAGACAGGGCTCAGATGTCGTGGGGTCCATCTGCAAAAGATCGGTATCGAGTGACAGCACAGTCAGGTACGGCTTGAGCGCATTCAGAAAGTCTCGTCGGTACTGTTGTGGTGATGGGGTATAGCCGCGATGGACCATCATGTAGGTATAGGGCGTCGATCCAATGACCAGCGCCAGGAGAAATTCTTCAAACGCCCATGCCGGGTGGATGAGCATATTGCCGTACTGCGTGCGGGTCTCACGCCGCTGGTCTGGGCTGTGCTCGCGAACGGACCAGCCAAGCAGCTCATCGAAGGCTTCCAGAATGCGCTCTTCATCGTAGTGCGTCGGGATGGAACAGGGATCTGGACGTGGCGGGATCATGCCCGCGTCCAGGTCATGGAGGATGTAGCCCGTCGGTGGGCATGGGCTGCTGGTGGGAAACCACACGTCCAGGTAGGCGCTGGTGAGCATGGAGAGACCGGACATCTGGGTGATCACCACGACAGGCTGATTCTTGGGGCAGACTTCAAGCAAGAGCCGCATATCCTCCAGGTCGGCCTGGGTCGGGACATCGACGTGCAGGAAGGCGATGAGCCGTGGCGGCAGCGAGCCGGGCCGAATTCGGTCGAACAGCCGATAGCCATAGAGCTGTCGGCGGAGCCAGAGCCGCCGACTGGTCTGGGAGCAAGCGTGCGACTGGATGAAATCCCTCAATTGCTTAAGGCGAGTGGCTTGCAGGACCTCCTTGATCGGGCCGATTTCTGCGATCGCCTTAAAGGCTGCCATCAGGAATGTGAGCGAGAAATGCAAACCCCGTGGCAGGTTGCGGTTCCACAGAAACAGGGGTACCAAGATCCAGGCCCCAGCGATCGTTCCCATGATGGTGACGTGATCTGTCCACTGATGCAGGATGTTGGTAGGGAGCTGGCCCAGAGATACCAGAGCCGCTGAGCCACTTTCAGGCAATGGCCAGTAGGGGATGTTGAATGTGTGGGCCAGCCCTGCCAGAGAGAGGAAGCTGAGGAGGGCCACAGCTATCCCCGCGTAGAGGACCTCGCGGGTCGGCATAAAGAGAAGGGCTTCGACGCGGGCTCTAAGGCGTTGCCACCAGGTCCGGTAGGGGGCCACGAGGGCCTGCTCTAGTTTGCTCAACGGATCGGCAGCGGAGTCGGGCCCATAGCGCGCGCAATCAATAGAGCGACCTTCTATTGTCGGGTCATGCGCCCTGGCTACCTTCAGCCAGTCAGGAAACGTCGTCTCATCGGTCGGTTCGGCGGAGATGAAACCCACTGCCCATTTGGGCGGCGAATCATTCTGGCTACGTGTCTTCACGAGAGCGCTGAATCGGCTCAAGAGCGCCGTGAGTCCCTCCAGCCCGGTACTCGGGGCTGTCGCTCGTCCAGGTGGCACCGTCGTTCGGTGGATCGTCACGGGTTGGTTCTGAGAGGGCCGGACTTCATAGGTGCGAATGCAATCGTCGGTTGGCCCGGCCGTCGGTCTAGTTGTTGGTAGTGGAGGCGGCGTGGCGTGGGTACCACCAGTCCAGAAGTGGGTGAAACAGTCGGGACATCCGCCGGAGTGGAGAAAGTCGGCCAGGGGTTCGGCGCGTGGGTGGTTGATGACCAAGGGGTTGGTGAACCATGTCCCCAGGGGGTGGAGGAGGAGCCTCGATCGCCGGAGCTCTTCGGGAGACTGGCTTGGAAACGTTCGATGGTCCAAGACGACGACCTCTGATCCGTCCCCAGGCGAAATCTTGTTATGCTGATTCCCCCAACACTCATTGGCTTCCGCACGGCCGGTGCTGCTGGCGAACACAATCCCTGCCTGTTGATTGTCATGGCAGCGATTACCGACGAGGGTGACCTTCGACGGATGGTCCGGTGTGTCGGGGTTGCGCTGGAGCACGATGCCGCTCCGTGTATTCCCCCAGCACTCATTGGCTTCCGCACGGCCAGTGCTGCCCAAGAACACGATCCCCGACCGTTTATTGTCATGACAGCGATTGCCGACGAGGGTGATGTCCGATGGATGGTTGGATGTGTCGGAGTCGCGCTCGACGTCGATACCAGACTCTGTATTGCCCCAGCACTCATTGGCTTCCACCTGGCCGGTGTTGCTGCAGAACGCGATCCCCGACTGTTGGTTGTCATGACAGCGATTGCCGATGAGGACGACGTCAGCCGGATGGTTGGGCATCTTGGCGGCACAGGAGACGCCTATGCCAAATGTTGTGTTTCCCCAACATTCATTGGCTTCCATGCGGCCTGTACTGTCCATGAACCCGATCCCGCACGAGCGGTTATCATGACAACGATTGTGGACCAGGATGATATCCGACGTGCTGTCTGGATTCACGTTGCCTACCATAATTCCAATCTTATTGTTCCAGCACTCATTGGCCTCAGCACGGCCAGTGCTGTTGAGGAACACGATCCCTCCCTGTGTATTGTCATGGCAGCAATTGCCGATCGCTTCTCCACTAGAACATTCGAGCACGATGCCGTTATGGAATCCTCTTGTCCTACAAGATTGAATTGCTATCTGTTCCGAGTGCTGTACGGCGAAGCCGGTGTTTGCCTTGCCAGTAACTGCTTTTCTCCCATCACACATGCATTCCGACAGCAACACTCGCTCCGCACCGGCAATGTGGATACAGACTTGCAGATAATCAGCACCCAGAAATCCAATCTTGGAGATGTGGCAATCCACCCCTCTGATGATCTCGAGAATTGGTCCCGTGCCATTCTGACGCAGGATGACGCCTTCGGTGCCGATGAGTCGGACACCGGACGGGAGGGACAAGGGCGCTGTGCCGTGATAGGTGCCCGGCTCGAGGTGAATCTCATCGCCGGTTGCGGCCTTCCCCAGCAGATTGGCCAGGCCTTGCCAGCCGGCCTGCGCGGTGCATTGGTGTATGGCCATCGTCGAGTACCCTGCGAGTTAGCTCGGTCGTGAAACTGCTCACCGCCTCGCTCGAAACCGCGCCAGATGGGCGCCGATTTAGGTTCAACCCTGGCTATGCTTGTAACAGGGGAGTTCGTCGGGAGACAAGAGACGCAAGTCTGCGTATACACGGATGAGACTTATAGGGGGCGGATCCTCAATCGTGCAACACGCGACGCTCAGGCGACGAATGCTGGGATTGCAGGCCCAGCTTATGTGCTGGTTTGATAGATGGCAGGACGAGATCGTGGTGTGGGAATAGGTTTCTTTGCTGCGCTTCGCAACTTCTGTTTGCTGGAACGCTTCAGTGGGAGTTTTCCCAAACGCTGAACAGGCATCGAGGTCTGGAGTGTCTGTGCTGGGTCGCTACTATTTCCAGACACAGGTGTGCCGGCTTATCCACCAAGGGGGACTGGCTAATTGGTCTGTGGTGCAGAGCGACTGACGTATTTATGAAGAATGCTGGCTATAAGGCTCT
>CABVSA010000181.1 GCA_902500805.1 uncultured Nitrospira sp.
TGGATCCGTTCCCGGCCCAGGTGGCGAACGCCAAGGGCCAGAGCGCGTACTAAGTGGATCGATGGCCTATACGACATGACTGGAGGTCCATACAAAGTCGGTAGGCAACTCAGAGGTTGGTAAGAAGCGGCGGGCTCGGTCGTTCGAGCTCGCCGTCTCGGCCGGCAGGGCGGCGGATGCCAGGGATAAGAATATGAACGCCATGGACCGCTTCACGTGGCGTGGACGCGGTTCACGTCGATCGGCCCTCTGTCGAGGCGAACCTATAGTGGAGGCCACAGGTGAACAACAAGACACAAAAACTCGTGTTTGCGATGCTGGTCGGGCTAACCATGCTCTTCCTCTTCAACCTCTGGAGTGTGCCTACGCGTGCAGTCATATCGGAAGAGGTTATTTTCAGTGAGTTCATGGCGAAACTCGACCGAGGCGATATCGAGAAGGTCATTGTGCAAGGACATCGTCTGAACGGCATCTTAAAAGATAATTCCCAGCTTCGAACCTATATGACGGACTATCCTGATCTCGTCCAGGAGTTGCGGGAGAAGCATGTTCAGATTGAGGTCAAACCAGCAGGAGAAAGCCCTTGGTATATGACGATGCTCATGACCTGGGGGCCGTTCGTGCTCTTTCTCGGCCTGTGGGTATTTCTCATGCGTCGGATGCAGACCGGGAATGCGGCGATGTCTCTCGCCAAGAGCAAAGCCCGCATGCAAACGGATGAGCGGAAAAAAGTGACGTTTTCAGATGTGGCGGGCATCGATGAAGTCAAAGAGGAAGTGCAGGAGACGGTTGAGTTTCTGAAGAACCCGAGAAAATTCCAGAAACTCGGTGGACGCATTCCCAAGGGGGTGTTGGTCGTGGGGCCGCCTGGAACGGGGAAGACACTCTTGGCCAAGGCGATTGCCGGCGAGGCGGGCGTCCCGTTCTTCAGTATCAGTGGGTCGGATTTTGTCGAAATGTTCGTGGGGGTTGGGGCCTCTCGCGTTCGCACCTTGTTCGAAGACGCAAAGAAGCATGCGCCCTGTATCGTATTTATCGATGAGATCGATGCCGTCGGACGGTCTCGAGGTGCGGGGCTCGGGGGTGGGAACGACGAACGTGAGCAAACGCTCAATCAGTTACTGGTCGAAATGGATGGATTCGACACGACGGAGGGTGTCATTTTGGTGGCAGCCACCAATCGGCCTGATGTGCTCGACCCGGCTCTCCTCAGACCGGGGCGATTCGATCGGCAGGTGACGGTGAATCATCCGGATCTTCGGGGCCGTTCGGAAATCCTGAAGGTGCACACGAAGAAAGTCCCGATGGCAGCGAACGTCGAGCTGGAAAAGATCGCGCGAGGCACTCCCGGTTTTTCAGGTGCGGATTTGGAAAATCTCGTCAATGAGGCGGCGCTGTGGGCGGCTCGTCAGAATAAGCATGAAGTCGGAATTGCAGACTTCGAAACGGCCAAAGACAAGATTATGATGGGTACCGAGCGTAAGAGCATGATTCTCACGGACGAAGAAAAGCGGATCACCGCCTATCACGAGGCGGGTCATGCGTTGGTGGCCACAGTACTGCCGGGCACCGATCCGGTTCACAAGGTGTCGATTATTCCAAGAGGCCGTGCATTGGGAGTCACCATGCAGCTGCCGACCGACGACCGCCACAATCACTCCAAAGAGTTTTTATACAACACGCTGGCGATTCTCATGGGCGGCAGAGTTGCCGAAGAACTGGTGTTCAAACATGTCACAACCGGTGCAGGTAACGATTTAGAACGGGCGACGGATCTCGCGCGTAAAATGGTATGCGAATGGGGCATGAGTGAAAAGCTTGGGCCGTTGGCGTTCGGGCAGAAAGAGGAATCGATGTTTCTGGGACGCTCCTTCGGAGGTGCGCGTGCGATCAGTAATGAAATGGCATTGGAGATTGATCTAGAAATCAAACGCCTTATCACAGAAAACTATGAGCGGAGCAGGCGCATCTTGACCGAACACAGGGTGACCTTGACGGCATTGGCGGATGCGCTCTTGGAAAAGGAGTCGCTGGATACAGGTGAAATTCATGCAATTCTTCTGCAGTCGTCTCAACAGGCTTCAGCCTAACTGCAGTGGGTATCAACAATTCATTGTAACTACCGACCTGCCGTTGTGATAAGCCTGGCTGCGGGTATGCTGCAGCCAGGCGGCCTTCTCACGTCGATCAGAGGGGCTCAACGTACGGGCCGGAGTACGATTCGCCTCTTCGCTCGCTGCGGCCTTGCTGGACAGCCTTTCTGAACAGCCTGCGAGGCATCTCGACTCGGTCAGTCACTGTGAGGATCGATCTGCTTGAGGGAGAGCGTAGGGTTTGTCAACACACCGCTAGAAGCTGCTTTTGATTCGCTGCCCGGTTGTCGGACACGCGATTCGTTGAAGAAACAACGATTGATTGCCCTTTCATTGCGTTGCGGTACGATACGTCATCCCAGGCGTTCCTGAACTAGGCTGTCTGGGGCCATTCATGAGCGTTTCTACGATAATCGCTAATGCGCCGCTGCGACGATATCCGTCGCTCGTCGTTCGTGAAGCGTGAAGCGCCTTAATCTGGAACGAGATGCGCTTCACGTGCGGTGTTTCAGTGGGTGCGCTATCCAAGTGGTTTTCTGTTGAATCGTCATGATGGCATTGACTTGATGTAACCCTTCACGCACACTCCCGGCATGTACGATCAGTCTGAAAGCGACCTCTTACAGATGTTGGCCGATCGGGCTGGCATTGCAGCGGACTACTATGACATTGCCGGCACTCAGCATGTGACGACGGAGGACACCCGGCGCGCCATCCTCGCCGCCATGAATCTGCGAGTATCCAATCGTGACGAGCTTGTGGCGGAACTTGAGGCATGGGATGACCGCCGGTGGTTACGAGGGTGTGAACCGGTCCATGTGTTGCGAGTGGGACGTTCGGCGGGAACCTGGTCGCTGTATGTACCCTGTGAACGTTCGGATGAGTCGGATTTATCCGTCACATGGACCATCACGGCAGAACAGGGAGAACTTCAATATGAACAGGTGGAGAAGCCAAGCCTCACGGTTGAAGAAACTCGGACGGTACAGGGGCGCCGGTTTGTGCGGGTCGCAGTGGCCTTTCCAGGCGATCTGCCGCTTGGGTACTACATACTGAATGCCCAAGCCAAGGGAGGCAGCACGAACACGGAGGCCACATCCCGCCTCATCGTGGCACCGGAACGCTGTTATATCCCCGATCAGTTGCAGCAGGGCATGCGATGGTGGGGGATCGCTCTGCAACTCTATTCATTGCGGAGCCATCACAATTGGGGGGTCGGGGACTTCCGCGACCTCGGTGCCGTCATCGACTGGGCCGGTAAACAGCTGGGTGCCGCAGTGATCGGGCTCAATCCGCTTCATGCGCTCAAGAACACGAAACCCTATCACATCAGCCCCTACTCACCCACCAGCCGGCTTTTTCTGAATGACCTGTATATCGACGTGACTCAAGTGGCTGAATGTTGGACAGACGCTGAGGTGCAAGTCCGATTGGCCGACCCTTCCGTTCGTGCTCGGATCGAGGCGGCGCGGCAAAGCGAGTTGGTGGATTATGATGCGGTGCAGTCGGTCAAGCGGGAGATTCTCGAGCTGAGTTATCGGGCGTTTGTACGCGACAATTTCGGCGGGGTCGAACCGGAGTTGTATCCGACGACCGATCGAGGGAGAA
>CABVSA010000182.1 GCA_902500805.1 uncultured Nitrospira sp.
AGAGCACGGGGGTGCCGGCGAAGACGAGATTGGGAATGTCCAGGAGATGTCCATCGGCCACCGGCTCCGCTGTTCGCCGTTTCGGTTGCGATTCGCCTGTCAGAGAGGACACATCGACCCGCATGTCGGTTGCTTCAATGAGCCTGGCGTCGGCAGAAATTTGTTCTCCTTCCTCAAGCAGGAGCACGTCACCCGGTACGATCTCGTTCCGGGACACGTCCGTTGGTTGGTTGCTTCGCAGTACCCACGCCCTGGCAGGAAGGAGGCGATGGAGGGCATGCACCGCGCGCTCCGCTTTGTATTCCTGAAAGAAGGCAAAGATGGCGTTGATGATGATCACACCGAGGATTGCCCAGCCGAGTGTGGCCATCCCTTCGCCGGGCTTCATGAATTCTGCTGTGAACGCGAGGGCGGCGGCGACCCAAAGCAAGATGGCCAGGAAGTGGGTGAACTGGTGGAGGAACCCTCGAATCAATGAATAGTGCCCCGGTTCCTTGAGAACATTGGGGCCATATTCACTGAGCCGCTGCTGTGCCTCTTCAGGGGACAAGCCGCTTTCTCTGGTTCCCAGATGCGTGAAGAGGTCACTCACTGTCAGCTGGTGGAGGTGTGGCCCGTCAAGATCAGGCACGGGCGCCTCGTACGATCAGCACCGAGCAAGGAGCATGTCTGAGCAGACTTTCGGACACACTCCCAAGATAGAGTCGCTCGCTCTTCGTCAAATCGCGGGATCCGATGACCAAGAGTTCGTCACGATTGGCTTCGATATGTCTGACGATGGTGTTGATTGCATGGTCCATGTGGACCTGAGTGACGACCGAAAAACCATCTTTGATGAACTCATCCCGTAGGGCATTGACCAACTTGGTGGCCCGTTCCATGACAGGCCGTTTCAATTCGGCCAGTTGCGATTCAGAGAGATAGCGTGCCGCGAAGTCCGTCACGGGACTTTCCATCGAGGTCAGGATCGTGACCTCGGTGGATTCCGGCAAGATACGGGATCGAAGAAACCGAGCGGCGGCGCGTGACGGTTTGGAGTCGTCCACGGCGATGGCCACGCGGAGCAGGGTGGTCAGGGGTTGTTTCACGACCAACAGGGGACAAGGCGCTGTCGCGGCCACCTGGCGGGAGACACTTCCGAGCAAGAATCCTTGAATGTCGCTCAGGCCGCGCGATCCCATGAGGATGAGGTCAGCCTTCAGTCTCCGGGCCGTTCGCGAAATGGTATGGGCGATCGGACCATGCGCGAGGATCGTCTGGAGTTTTGTTCGTGGCCTGGTTGCTGCCTGGCCCAGGGCAAGTCGCGCCGCTCGCGCGGCATCGCGTAACAGGGTGGTCCCGGCCTTCTCCATCGCGGCAAGGGCACGTTTCCGTGCGACGGGGTTCTTATTCACGGCGGCCTGGAGCGACGGTTGATCGATGATGTGTAGGAGCACCACCTGGTCAGGTTCTTGACCGGCAAACGCTTCAAGTGCCTGGATCCCCCACTGCGAGTGTTCCGACCCATCGACCGCACATAAGATCTGCATAACTGGCCCCCTTCCGTGCAGGCTGTGATTCTGGAGAAGCCGTTTTGGGTATCAGATCTGCATCGGATGTGCCTGTAGCAGGGGATACGACGGAAGAAGAATTGGCCCATTACCAGGGAGTTATGGAGAGAAACAGTGTTTTGACAGAGGAGCCAATTGAGGCGTTTTGCAGCAGGAACGGTTTTCCTGCTGTGGTGATTCGCGTCAGTATGAATGCATCGCTCAGAAGGTGAGATCACAGAGCGCTTCCATATAGAGAGAGGAGGGGCAATGAAAAAGAAGAAGCAGGCTAAGGTGAAGGTCAAAGTCAAAGACTTCGACTCAATGACCGTCAGTCAGGTCATGGAGAAGGACGTGCAATATGTCCGCCTGAAGATGAAAGGGGACATGATCGCGTCGTTGATGGTCGAGGGGTTCGGGGCCGTGCCGGTCGTGGAAAACGGCCGGAAGCTGATCGGCATCGTCAGCGAACATGATCTACTGGGAGCCGTCGATGACGGACATCCGCTCGCGACCGTCTCGGCAAAAGATATCATGACGGCCAATCCCTACTCAGTCCGTCCGGAAACGACGCTTGGAACTTTGGTGCACGTGCTGCGGGCAAGCGATCTGGTGCGCGTCCCTGTCGTCAATGCCAAAGAGAAATTGGTCGGAATCATCGCGCGACGCGATCTCTTGCGGGCCTATTTGGCCACAGGCGGCAAACGACAACCCTGAGGAGCTTATGAGACAAACAGAATTTTTCATGAAGGCGACCGATCCGAAGACCGTGACGGTCGGACAGTTGATGCAGGATGCAGTCACACGATGCACGTCGCGCACCGACGCGTCGACGATCGCCCATCTGATGACCCATCGTAACTACGGAAGTCTGCCCGTTGTGGAAGAGGACGGCACATTGGTGGGGATCGTCACGGAATATGACCTCTTGCAAGCGATGATTGAAGGGCGTGACCTTCGGAAGATCCTTGCAACGGAGATCATGTCAGCTCATCCCGTCGCCGTGACGGAGGATCAGACGCTTGCTCAGGTGGCCGATCTGTTCCAAGACCGCTATCTGACCCGTGTGCCGGTGGTCCGGAATAAAAAGTTGGTGGGTATTTTAGCCAGACGGGATCTGCTGTTCGGCTATATGAAGGCGTCGCAATACTGGTCGTAGCAGACTGTGAAGGGCAAACCGTATGGTTTAAGGGTTTCAAGTTTCAGGTGTGAGGTGTGTGGTTTCTGCTCAACGTGAAACGTTGAACTTGAAACCTAAAACTCAGGGTTAACACGCGAGATACACACAACGAGGCACGAGAAGGCCGCCTTGTTGGATGCCTGGCTATTCGTCGGTTGCACGTACGTTCATCATGTCCACTAGAGTGTCCCGGTTGGTTTGGAGTACCCTGTTTACCGGCATCGTCCTCATTCCCATTATTGTTCATTCAGAACCAACGACAAAGCCGCGTGGCGCCTGTGCCATCAGTTATCCCAGCGATGCGACCATACAGTGGGAGTGCCGGACGTTCCGTGCCGGGGAATCGTTGGAGACTCTCTTTGGTGAACAGTGGGTCACTGTCGCGCGGTTCAACCGAATCGACCGGCGCCATGTCCACGCCGGGGTATCCATCAAGGTCCCGAAGCAGATCCAGGACGTGGAGTATTTCTCGCCGTTGCCGCTGCTGTATTTCGCGGCGGAGCAGGAGAGACGGTTCATCCTGGTCAATCTCTCCGAGCAATTTCTGGGTGCCTATGAGTACGGGGTTCTGCGATTTGCAGTACCGATCGCCTCAGGGAACGGCCATGATGAAACACCGACAGGAGAATTTCGTCTCACCGCCGCTCACCGCGCCCATCAATCCTGTCGCTATACCGTTGAAGGAACGGACCGTCCCTATCCAATGAACTACGCGCTCAGGTTTCATATCAATCGTGAAGGGGTGTCGTACTGGATTCACGGACGGGATTTGCCGGGCTATCCTGCTTCTCATGGCTGTATCGGCCTCTATGATGAACCGATGCAGAAAGAGCAGTACGGTTTTCCAAGAGATCCAGAACTCAACGATGCGAAGCGACTCTTCGAGTGGATCTTAAGCGGCGAAGTGGAGGATGACCGGATGATCGCCCTGACAAATGGACCAAG
>CABVSA010000183.1 GCA_902500805.1 uncultured Nitrospira sp.
CATTGCTGAAGGTTGAGATGCCTGCCACCTGGATCCGGCCAGGGTTGAAGATTCGTCAGGCAGGAGGATGTGGCGCACCCACCCAGAATGAGACATAGACCCAAGATGATCCCGAACTGTTTCATACGTCTCTCCTTCGCCCAGAGAATGAGGAATCGCAACATGAGGCGGCCTGTGGACTGAGCAACTCCTTCATTCACGGCCTATCTGATGATAAGGAACAGCAACTATTGACTTGTGCCACAATCTCACTGAATTGTCCACCCATGAGCATCCGTCAGTTTCGTACTCGTACGTACACGCAACACTGAAGGATCCAGAACCTTCGCGTCCAGAATCAAGAGCTGCTCACGGCACTCCTTCGCCATGAGCGACTCGATACTCTGTGGTTCCCAGCAAGGAGCAGGCCGAACATGCTGTTCGGAAACCAGTCAAATTCCGAGGGACTCTACAGTTGCCTCTCTGAACACATCTCTCAGCGGTGAATCTCTTTTGATTCGGTGAATCGAATAGGATTCAGTGCATCTACATGTAAGTAGTTACTGCGGTAATTGGGAAGGCGTGCTGGAATGAGGCTCGAAGCACGGAGGTAAGATCCGCTAAGACAGAACCTGGGTCAACCCCGACCGACCGGTTCGCTGCTCTGTTTGTTTCTCCGGTTACTCTCTGCCAACCCAATACATCGGGCGGCGCTTCAGATTCATGACCGCAAGCACATGCACCCGATCGAATTTGATGGTATAGAGAAGCGCGTAGGGAAATCGGAGAAGGAGTCGGCGACGAATCGTCTCTGTGATCAGCGGAGCCGCTTCAGGGAAATTCGCAATGGCTTGTGTACAATGCTCGACTTCATCAAGAAACGCCGCTCCCAGACCAGGACTTTCTGACTCGTAATACTGGGCGACTTCGTTCAATTCACGGCGGGCCAATCGATGGTACGAGACTCGCTCCATTCACTTCAGCTTAGCTCTCGCTTCACGAAACACGTCCTTCGCAGAAACAGCGGACTCTGGTTGAACATCCATCTCCACTGATCGGCGCTGAGCCTCTTCAGCCCAAAGCCTGGCATTTTCCTCTTCAGACAGATCTTCCAAGCTCGCCAACAATTTTCCAGCCAAGCGGGCTCTGGACTTTGGATCGAGCTTCAGCGCCTCGGCTTCAAGTTCGGTAATACTCATGGACGCATTTTACTCCAAACCGGCTTATTGAGCCAACGATATCACCCCGAAGTCTAGCTGGCACAGCAATCCTTCCACTGTGCCCACACGTCTCACCATTGAAATCACTCGCACTTCTGCAGCAATGTCCCGAGGCACTTGAGCGTCCCCAGTGGATTAACGAGCGGCTTGCGCAGAACAGACCCAGGCGAAGGGTTGATCGCATTGCGTCCGGCGGTCGACAAGAAATTCTCAATACCCTTCGTGCCTGTCCGTGCCCCATCGACGAGAGACGTGATGACGCGCCCCAGCCCAAGATCACCCTCGAACGCAATGCCGGCAATATGCACTTTGATCGAGTCCGGCTTACCACAATCCTGAGCAGATGGGAACGTCTCATCTTTTCCAAGTAGTGCCACGATCTCTTTCACTCGCTCTTCGACATCAACATCTTCACCCTCACTCCACGCAGCCGATGTCGCGAACTCAGCCCGGAACCCATTCGCATCAGCAAGGAACTGCGTCGGTGCATAGGTGATCGCCGCAAACGGTTTTGGCGCCGTGACTGTGACCGCCTTGATTGCTCGAAGCACCTGATCCGCCTTCACCATTTTTGGCAGACCCATCAACGCGGGAATCAGAGTAGGCTTTCCCCCTCCGACGAGTTGACTCACTGTCACACCCACCGAGAGATCGCCGTCATCTAGTACCGTGAGTGGAAACTTCGAACAGTCGAGGTGATTCATCGCGATCAGGACCGGCACTCCGGCGTACGTGCGAATCGCAAAGGACAATGTCCCGGCCAGCACAGGGGATGCAGTCCCTTCCAACGTGGCGCGTTTCCCGACGCCACCTCCAATCAACGGGTCAAAGTGGACATACAGAATGGTGTTGGCCTCAACATCAATTGAAGCGGAATAAGCTAAACCCTTTTCGTTCCAGGTCGAGGAGACTTGCTTGAGGACGACGGTTCCCCAAGCCGCATCACGACTATCCAGCTCAACGGACAGCCCACCGTCCCCGAGCAGATTATCCCGCCATTGCTTCTCATACAATTTTCCGCGGGATCTGGTGGATTGAAACGACACGGTACGCTCATCGCTGGAACGCCCATTGAACTGCGCCGTGAGTTTCTCGAGCAGTGGCTTCCTGACGATAATCGCTGAATCACCGGACCAGAAATTCAAGCCGGCCGCGGCAGCCCGAAGGGCATACGTCAGGCGCCCGATTTCAGACTCCAGTTGTTCCTTCGGCACACGAGCCACTGGTTTGGGAATAGACGGAGCCTTGTCGCCGTACCGCGCAAAAACCCAAAACCCCGAATCGGTCATCAGGAACTGCGAGTACCGAGCGACAAGCGGCATCTCGAACTTCGGACTGGCATAGGCGATCTTGATCTGGAAACCCTTCTCCTCATCCTTCATCACTTCACTTCCAGAAAGCCCCAACACAAGCTTGTCCAGCTTGGCCGTGGGCACTTTCATGACGAGGCTTTTCTCCACCTGTTCAATCAATCGATACCGGAGATAGTCGCGCATCGTCGAGATACTTTGGAGCGGCAAGGAATACCAGGAAAGACGTGGATGGAGCTCTCGGACCTTCATCCGGAAGGCCAGCTGATCTTCAGGTGTGTCCGTATCGAGTTCCGGCGGCAAGAACAGGAGATCACCCGTCATCGTGGCTGCAAACTGAAGAGAGTTGGCGGGGCTTGAAAGAGAACACTCCAGTTCCAACTCACTCCGGCCAGCCCTGCTGACGAGTTGAATATCCTCGATCCGTACAGACAGATCTTCGTACCCTTTCGGCGGCTGGGTCGGACTGATGACCAGCCCTTTGAGCAGCGACAACAACTTGCCCATGCCCCGATTCGAGATACCAATCCCCAGATCGGCCGCAGCCCACCCACCGCCCTGCTGCTGAAGCTGGTCTTGCAACGCCAGGCTCTCATACACCACCCGCTGATGGTCCACGATCAGTTGGCCCTCCTGATCGGAGCCACAGCCGGATAATACCAGCCCCCACAGGGCTACCAGCACTGCGTATCTACGTCTCATAGCCATCTCAGTGTGGTGGTGACCGTGGTACTGAATGCAACATGGGCTCAGTGCTCGTCCGGTCTGGCAGGTACTTGGAGCCGCACATTCATAGCGACGGCCGATACAGTGAGTCAATGCTCAACTCGGTGTTCCCCGAGATGAGTTCTGATCAGAATTATTGTGCCGAGTCAGCTTGGCAGCAGTGCCGCAACGCATTCTGCAGCCGGTTTGCCGCCCACACCGTCTATACTGGAGACTATCCGCAGGTGATCTGCCTCATTAAGCAGGAACGTCCGAGAAGCCGGCTTCGACGCTAGCCAAGCACCATTCGCATCTCGCACTGAAGTTCCCCCCATTGTTTGCACAGGTTTTCATCTGAAAGAAGCGTATGAA
>CABVSA010000184.1 GCA_902500805.1 uncultured Nitrospira sp.
CACGTAGCGAAGGATCCGATTGACCGCCCCATTGCCATGAAAAAGCGCATTGGAATCGACGAATTGAAGCCGGGGATGCTGGTGGAACAACTGGACCGGTCCTGGCTGGATACGCCGTTCTTTCGCCACAAGATGACGATCACCTCAACCGATCAGATCGCCCAGTTACGGGCCTGTGGAATCCGTACGCTGGTGGTCAATATCGAGGAAAATCACACAACCACTGAGGCCGTGAAAACCGCACCCGACATCACCAGTGATCCTATCTTCACGGCACCGGATGACACGTTATCAGTGCCATCGGCTATCGGACTTGAAGAAGAGCTGCCATCCGCTCGGCAGACCTATCATGCCGCCAAAACGATCGTGCAGAACGCCATGCACGATACGAGACTCGGCCGAGCCATCAATATGGACGAAGTCAATCGGGTGGTCTCGGATATGTCGGATAGCATCTTGCGAAACCCCGATGCTCTCACCAGTCTGACGCGGCTCAAGAAATTTGATGAATACACCTTCTATCACTCGGTGAATACATCAATCCTCGCCATGTCTCTGGGACGCCATCTTGAGTTTGATCGAACCACGTTGCATCAAGTCGGGGTGGGCAGCCTGTTGCATGACATCGGAAAGACAAAGATCCCGACAGAGATCCTAAACAAGCCGGGGCGATTCAAACCGGATGAAATGGAGATCATGAAGCAACACGTCCTCCGCGGCGTGGAAATCCTCTCGACCACAACTGGACTGGGAGACCCTTACCTCCGTCCCGCGCTGGAACATCATGAACGTGTCGACGGGACCGGCTATCCCTACCGGCGAGTCCGAAGTGAACTCAGTCAGGTCGGGATGATGGCCGCCGTGGTGGACATTTACGATGCGATGACCAGTGACCGCTGCTATCACAAGGGGCAGGCCGCCCACGAAGCCCTCCAATTTCTCTATCGCCTGTCGCTTGAGGGCCATCTGGATGCCGCCTTGGTGCAGCAGTTCATCCATGTCGTCGGCCTCTATCCCGTTGGATCAGTTGTGGAGCTGAATACGGGCGAGACCGGAATCGTCAAAGAAGTGCATCACCATGCACCGTTGGCACCGGTGGTGCTCCTTGTGAAAAGTGCGGGGGATACCCTCCTGTCACACCCCAAAGAGCTGGATCTCGTGGCACAACTCGAGAAACCCCATCGCAGCGTCGCCACCGTTCTCGACGCCAAACAAGTCGGCATCGATCCGACCGACTACCTCGACAAGAAAGCCGCATAGTAAAACGTCCTTCTTTCTTCTGCGCAATCGGGAGCATGCACCGTTTCCTAGATTTTCCTCGTTGATTCGCTTCCCAGTTGTTGAGCGATGTCCTGCATTTCCTCGATGGCACGTATCACATCTTCCAACGGCAACTCAGCCCACCGGCGAAGTTGCTCACGGCGGGCCCCTTCAAAACTAGTCACCCGCCAGTCGAACTCCGATGCGTTGGGTTCATTGTTTTGCATCGCCCTCCCCCAGCATTCGCAAATGTTCGATATCGATCCTATCCTGCTCTCTTCCTGCCGCTTCTTTCATTCTAATCAATGTTGGGATACTGACGAATCGAACTTCGATGGTTCCGTACAGTGGTTTAATAAGCGCTCGGCTATACTCTTCAGCAAATGAGAAAGGTTCATGCACAAAGATATCTATCGACGTCTCACGATGGTGATCGCTCCAGAGCTGTAACACCTGCATGTTCTTATCACGTATCCATCCCTCCCGAATTGATCGATCAGCGAATTGTTCTGCGGTCACAGGGGCAAGCGGTTTATAGCCAAGAGGCTCAAGCGCGGAAAAGACTCGCTTAATATTCTCGGGTATCAACTCAATGACAAAATCGGCGTCCTTGGTAAAACGCAGATACCCGTGAGCGTTGACTGCCAGACCACCCGCAACCAAATAGCGGGCGCCAGCCCCATTGAGAGCAAGAACGATTGCCTCGATGCTTGCCAATTTCACAATGTCGCTATCTTACTGGAGACAGACCGCGATGAAAAGTAGAGAACGGATCACCACATATGTGTTTTGGATATCACTTTCGACTACCGATTCCGTGAAGATCTCCGGGAAGACCTCCATACAGCGGCAGTGACTCTAGCCTCGGTGGTACTCCCGGTAAAACACTGCGTGAAATACCGTCCTCTCAAATCCTCGTGAGTTGGATCTCGTTGCACAGATAGAAACCCCTCACAGAAAAATTACCGCCATCCTCGACGCCAAACAAGCCGGCATCGACCCAACCGACTACCTGGATCAGAAAGCGGCATAAGCTCCCCACCATACATAGCAGACTACTCCCCCAATATGGCTTCTCGCTATCTACACACGCGCTCGGTCTCATGTCCATCTGAAACAACGAAATAAAGACTCCCGACCCCTATTTATAGGCTCGCACTACTTATTCACCGTCAACCAGTTGACGTGCCGATCCGCAAAAGTGTCAAGTTGTTGAAATGCGCTGTTTCGTGTAACTACGTAATTTCAAAATCATTGAAGAATTGAGTGGCGAGCCTTTGGCGCGGCTCTTGCTTTGCTTCATCATCAGTAGCGCACGTAGCCAACCTAGGAGGAATCAATGGAATGTCCAAAGTGTAAGGGGACGATGATGTTGGAGCGGTTTTCAGACTTCTTTCTCGTCTTTTATGCGTGGAAATGTTTCAACTGCGGCGCCATTATCGACCGCACCATTGCTGAGAATCGCCGAAAGAGCCTGGCAGCTCAAGAATCCCAAACCGTCGCCACGCGCTGAGCAATCCCTGGCTATTCGGGCTCGGATTCCGAGCCCGCAGGGCCCCAGTGAAAGTCACGGCGGATCACGGAATTCTTGCCAATGATGGCCCCGGTCGCCGACAGTTGTCTGGAAGATTAATCAGAGAGCTGACTGCAGGCGACTTACAGGGTTCGAACGATCAGGGCAGGGTATCACAAGACTACTTCCAGTGAAATTTCACACGTCTCTTAAGCGCAACGCAGAACAACCCCGTCACAGAGGATTCTTTAGCACCCACCGCCGCCAACCTGGCTCGAATTGATCTTCGTCAAGGCCAGCAGTATCGCAACGGCCATTCTTGTGTCTACCCGTCAAACCGATTCAGGTGAAGACTCTCAGCCCAGGTCATTCGCAATAGGTCTGAACTGCTCCAGCGCCGATTCGAGGTCGTCGACAATTTCTTGGACGATTACGTCTGGATCGGGGAGATTGGCGGAGTCTTCTAGGGTGTCGTCTTTGAGCCAGAAGATGTCGAGGCTGGCTTTGTCGCGAGCCACTAACCCTTCATAACCGTACAACCGCCAGCGGCCATTGGGGTTCTTCTCAGACCAGAGCGCCTGTCCTGAGCTTGACGAAGGACGAGTGTGTCGATTCGTCGGGTTATAACAACTTACGAACTCGTCAAAGTCTTCGCGTTTAAGCAGGTCGGTCTTGAGGGTGAAGTGCTTATTGGTCCTGAGAGCGTAGATCCAGAAGCTTCTTCGTCCAGGGAATAGACTTCTTGCATAACCCCAGATTCAGGATTTCCAAATCTGTTGGAATATGATT
>CABVSA010000185.1 GCA_902500805.1 uncultured Nitrospira sp.
CTGCAACGCTGACGGCCACTGTTAAGACGTAGTCAATCATCAGCGCCGCAGCCGCTATGAGAGCCGGTCGATCGCCGAGGTTTGTCCGTGCGACAACGTAGGCTCCACCCCCCTCCGGATATTCATAGATGATCTGGCGATAGGAGATGGTCAGGACCAGCACGAGGAACAGGATCGCGAGACTGACGGGGATCGACCAGGTGACCGCAGCAGCTCCGGCGAGTATGAGCACCAGAAGAATCTCTTCCGTTGCATAGGCAACGGACGAAATCGCGTTCGACGAGAAGATGGCAAGGGCGATCGTTTTAGAAAGCCGTTCGTGCCTTGCTTGAGCGGTTTTAAGGGGGTCTCCGACCAGCCAGCGTTTCAGAAACATAGTAGGATTATCTCATAAACGTTCTAGAGGGTGAATGTTCAGATGGTCTTGAGCGTAGGCCAAAAGACTCAGGCCGGAGTCATCTTAGTGAGGTTAGGCATATTACGATTACTAAATTAACAGAAATGAAGCAGCTTAGACTACAGCAGCTGCTGTGCTGCTCCATGTATCAACAGATATAGACGCGGAGAAATAAATATTGCTCTATAGAATCACAGCGTTATAGCACCAACTCCATTCGAAAGCATTGACAGCGGTGGTAGTGGCCTATAGGGTGATATCATGACGTTCAGAACGACGTCGACTGTCCTATCTCTCGCGCATGTACTCTCCCTCCGGCGCGTCTGATTCCTCAGTCTCCAGCAGCTTCTTCGAATACCGAGTCTCATCGAATCAAAAGGTGCACTATGCGAATGCCGAATTCCACAGACTTCGTGTCTCCTCTGCCCATTCATCGAGGCCCATGCAGTAGATCTGCGATGTCACCGATCACAGAGGCTCAATGGCGTGGGTCCGCCTTGGGGTGTCCTGCAGAGATCCCTAACAAGTACGAGGAGGTTGTCACCATGAGAATCTCACGGATCACCAAATCTAGAGTGGTCGCCTTGACCATCGTGCTGTTCGCCGCATTGTCGATACGATCGACTCAACCGGTTCAGGCGGCAGATCTGCTTGTAGAAAAAACCGTGGGATTCTCGCCGATCGTAGAGCTTGCTGTCACGGCATCGGGTGCTGCGGAGGATACGTTCAAAGCCTGCGTGGCCAGAATTCCTGCGTTCGCCACTGCCGGGCAACGCATGCTGGCAGAACAAAGCTGTGCGGGCGAAGAAGAGGTGAGAAAAACGATGCGAGCAGCACAGAAATTCTGAAGGCCGCTTACGGTACATTCACAAAGGCCGACAGTGGGTTCCTGGCCTTGCTTGAGTTGAGGAGACCGCGGCAAAGAGTTCGTCAGTGTGATTGAGCACACCTAACGTGTCACTGAGAAGGAGGTGAGCAATATGTATCAGATTTATAGCTTAGTCGGAATTATAGTGCTGCTGTGGGGCATCACGATTTGGGCTTCGATTCCAGAGGAGGAGCAAGATAGACGGTATTGATTGCCCCGTCAGATCGCAGATAGGGTGCGACGCAACTCTGTGACCTGTTCGCCCATAGTAGCGCGGCTCGCCTGTTGGGTAAAGATGAGGATATCGCAGGACACAAGGAGAGAGGATGGAGAAAGTTGTCGAATTGGTTAGGCATAACCAGACCAAGCGATGGTCTTTTTTTGAAGGTATCCTGAGTGACAGGACCATCGGCATGATGGAAGCCCTTGACGGGTTTGGATACTTCACGACCGGGCTGAGTTTCCTGGCGGTCAGCATGGTGCTCTTTCTCCGTGCGTGGTACGTGTTTGCGGTCGCGGTGGGAGACGACCCGGTTCTTGCAGTCCTCGGGCTGGTTCACGATCTCTTACTGGTGATCATTTTATTAGAGTTGTTCAGGACCACCATTAATTTTCTCAAGACTAAAGTGATTACCTTGGAACCGTTCTTATATATCTGCGTGATTGCCTCCACGCGGCGCATCCTGACGACCGGGGCTCAAGTGTCGTACATGGGCGAACTGACCGATCTCATATTCAACCGCTATCTCATGGACCTCGGGGCGAATGTGCTTGTCGTGGTGGTCTTGATTATCGCGGTGTATTTCTCGCGCCGAACTGCTCCGCCGGCCATGATATGGAGGAGCGAACACAGCTCATCGCACTAGCGGTGCAGGCGAGAGAGCGTGGGACGGACAGTTCACCAGGTTCAAGAGAGAATACATATGAAGCTCGGAGAGAGATTGACAAAGCACTATCAGGGATTTACGGCTTGGATCAAGCTGATCACCTTCTATGAGCTTGCCGTGGGAATGAAGTCGACCATGAGCCATCTCCTTCATTACAAGCCGATTACCCTTCAATATCCTCACGAGAAACGGATCTTGCCCGACAACTATCGGGGGATGCTGGCGTTGCTTCGGTATGACGATGGGACAGACAAGTGTGTGGGGTGTGATCTCTGCGAAGCGGCTTGTCCTTCGAGGGTCATCACGGTCGTGAGCGCCGAAGTTCCGGGCGAGCCTATCAAGCGATATGCCAAGGAATATTCTATGGACATGACTCGCTGCCTCTTTTGTGGGATGTGTGTCCAGGCCTGCCCCGTTGACGCGCTTGCCATGACTCAAGAATATGAATGGGCCGTCTATGACAAACGTGAGTTACTCCTCAATAAGCAGCAGTTACTAGCGATCGGTGATCGGTCCTTCCCGAATAGAGAAAAACGACTCGAGTTCCAACATCCCAATCTAGCCCTCTTTAATGTCGCGTTTCCCGGTCAACCAGCCAAGGAGGATCAGACTCTCGCGCATGCTGGTGCATCTCCCGTGCATGGACTCTCTGACGCGTAGTCTGCCATCAGGGAGCAAGTGTGACCGGACTCTCGTCCTAATGCAGGCTACGCAAACTCTTTTTGGATCTTCTTGGCCATCACGGATATTGAGGCTCCAGGCAACGTTGAACTTCCATGCGGGATGCGCAAACCGTAGATGGAAGATTCCACTGCCTCGGTGCTGATCGGAGCACAGTGGAGAACACCATGATTTGTACAGGTGTTGGATCCCATCCCTTACACGGTCATTAAAAAGAAAGAACAGAATGACAACACAAACCAGAAACAAGATCGACTCGATCGCATTCAAGGGGCTGCTGCTGGCACTTGCAATTTTTCTCGTGTGGTATTTCATCACGCTCCCCGTCCTGTGAGCGCCATATCGCAAGTGCATCCAACGGATTCGTGTCACCGTCAGCAATCTGGAGGCGGCCTTATGCCGGTTGTCGTGGATGATTTGCTTGGCTGGGCCTCACCCTCTCAGCGGGACAGCGTAGATGGTTGTAGCCGGTATCTTCAGGCGGTAGGCATTGTCATGGCACCAGATATTCGCTGAGGGAGGCTTCGCATGGTCAACTTCTTGGTGTTCGTCAGGAGGTGCTGGGTGAAGTTACCCCCGTTTGTTGGACAGGTCGTGAAGCCAAGATTGTGGTAGAACG
>CABVSA010000186.1 GCA_902500805.1 uncultured Nitrospira sp.
CACGGATCGCTTCCCGTTGGCGATCCGTTCGATACAGCAACCACCCTTCCCGCCATTGCGCCTCAGTCCGTTGAGAAGCAGGGTCACCCATCTTGGCCACATGTCGATATCGTTCAGCTGCTTCATCGAAGCGAGATTGATCCTCCAGCCAGATTCCAGCGAATAGATTGATCTGTCCCTTCTGCTCCGGAGTCAAGGTCCGCCTAGAGAGCGTGCGACACAAATCCAACAGCTTTTCTCCCGACCCCTGGCGGAGATAGACTCGCGCCAACCAAACCGTCGCCTCATCCCCCCGAGGTCCTTGGTCGTCAGTCAGTGCGGAGAATGTGTCGCGCGCCTGGTCGTAGGTCTTGAGCCGAACCTGTGCAATCCCCAATTTGAGTTTGGCATCCTGGCGTTGCGGAGAAGAAGGATCGAGGGTCATGAACTTTTTGAGCTCATCAATCGCTTCCGAATGGAGAGACTGTGCCAGAAACGCCTGGGCCCGCTCATAATGCAGGTCGGGAGAGACACTCCATGACGCGCCTCCGCCGTTGCTCGCCAACAGCGTCTCCGCCTCCTTTGCCTCCTTCGTTTGTGGAAACTTCACCCAGAGCTGTTTCAACGTGTCTCGAGCTTCAGTCACCTGATTTTCTCGAAGATAGCACGAGGCCAATCGCAGCCATGCCTGCGCAATCTGAGGGTCTTTATCATTTCCACTCACCGCCTTCAGGGACCAAGCAATCGCCTCCGGACAACTGGCGGCTCGGTACCAGGCTTCCCCGGCTCGAAGCGCGACTAAGTTGAGCAAGTTAGAATCGGGAACCGCTTGCGACACCCCTTCGAACATCGCCGCAGCCTCCTTGACCTCCCCCAGGCGCAAGTGAACCTCTCCTATCCAGAATCGGATGTAATCGTCGAGAACCGGAAAGTCTTGTTGTGCAGCTCGAAGATAGAGCAGTGCAGCCGCAGGGTTACGATCAGCCAGAATCACGCCGGAGAGCAAGCCGGCCCGCTTCGCCCAGAGTGATGCCGCCCCCCCCTCCATGACCTTACGGAGACGCTCGAGTTTCAGCGCGACGACTTGGTCCTTCGTCAAGGCATTCCCCAGTCGTTCCCTCGGCCAGACCGCCGCCAGAAAACATTCCTCGGGAGACGCACAGCTTTCAGTATTCGGTTGGTCCAGCGCGGCAACTTGCGCGGTGTACGCGTCATGCGCGGGCACGAACACACCGAACAGCGTCATACAGATGCCAACAACAGCCGACACATTACGGTTTTTCATACGTTGCCCATCGAGATCCACCCGGTCCCATTATATACAGCACCACGCACAATGGAAAAAGAATTGCGGGTCGGTGAGCGACCCGAATCATATGCGGAGTGACATGCGCTATGATAGGCTGCTCATCCAGCACAGGAACCATATGGCCAACCCATCGCTTTCGCACCTGAACACAACGGTTCATCTTTTGGCTCTCACCGAACTTCAGATGGCCCGGTTTGTCCGCACGCACCACTGGCCCTCATACCGAGCCACACAAATTCTGCGCTGGATCTATCAACGGCGTCCTCGAACCATCATGGACATGACTGATCTCCCGATGCAGGATCGAGTCACACTCTCGCAATCGGCCTCCATCGGGCGTTCGGAGAAGGTGACCGTGCTCCGCTCTCAAGATGGAACACGTAAAGTGCTCTTAACGCTCGAAGACGGGATGACGGTCGAATCCGTCTTGATCCCGGACGACACCAGGCTGACCCTTTGCGTATCAACCCAGGTGGGGTGCATGTTGGACTGTGGGTTCTGCCTCACCGGACAGATGGGGCTGAAACGCAACCTCAAGCTCAATGAAATCATCGATCAAGTTCTGACCGCGCAAGACCTTCTAACGTCCGAGGAACACATCACGAATCTCGTGTTCATGGGAATGGGAGAACCTCTCGCCAATGTGGAGGCACTCAAAGCCGCCGTGGCCGCCTTCACGAACAAACCCTGGGGCCTGGGATGGTCGCGGAGACGCATTACGGTCTCGACGGCAGGTCTGGCATCCCGCCTCTCTGAAATCGCCGCGCTGGGCGTGAATCTCGCCATTTCTCTGAATGCCACCACGGAGGAACAACGCCGAGACCTGATGCCTGCCGCCAGTGACATCGCGTCCCTGAAATCGCTCCTGGCTGCTTGTCGACGGTACCCACTTGCGCCGCACCAACGGTTGACGTTCGAATACGTTCTGCTGGCCGGTGTCAATGATCTTCCAGTCGATGCTCGGCGCTTAGTGCAGTTGCTGAGATCCTTGCGCTGCAAAGTCAATCTGATCCCGTTCAATGAGTTTCCTGGGAGTCGATTCCATCGTCCGCCCGACAAAGACGTGCTTCGTTTTCAATCTGATCTCCGCAAGGCGGGACTCGATGTGTATGTCCGTAGAAGTCGCGGGCGCGATGTCTATGGGGCCTGCGGACAACTTGGTGATGTCTCCGACAACCAACCTCCCGTTACCTTGACAGCTATCGAAACCCGTTGTTAGCATACCGTATTCAACGTCCATTATGATCAGGCCGATTATTACACGCACTTGGTTTGCCTACCTGGCAGGGATGCTCCTGATCCTGGGAGACCACTCCGTCTCTATGGGGGCCGACCCCAACGAGTACATCCTCTCCAACGGCATGAAAGTGCTGCTGATCGAAGTGCCGAAAGCCCCGGTGGCTACGGTCCAGGTCTGGTACAAGGTAGGCTCCCGCAACGAAGTCATGGGTCGTGCGGGACTCTCGCATATGCTTGAGCACATGATGTTCAAAGGGACGGCCAGGTATCCCAAAGGCTCTTTTTCCCGCATCATCCGGAAGAATGGAGGGATTGACAACGCCTTTACGGGACAGGATTTCACCGCCTATTTTGAAAATGTGGCGGCTGACCGCGTCGGGCTCGCCTTGGAACTAGAGGCCGACCGGATGCAAGGATTGCTGCTCGATCACGGTGAGTTCCAGACTGAGCGCGACGTCGTGAAAGAGGAACGCCGTTTGAGATCCGAGGATGATCCACAAGGCGCCTTAGTGGAAGCTTTGTTTGCTCAGGTCTTCATGAGCCATCCCTATCATTGGCCGGTGATCGGCTGGTTCGCAGATCTCGACGCGATGGCGATCGAGGATTTACAGCGCCACTATGACACCTTTTATTCGCCCAACAATGCCACGTTGATCGTGGTGGGCGACATCAAGGCCGACTCACTCCTTCCCATAATCAAACGGCTGTTTGAGCCGATTCCCCGAGGCCCATCGCCGAAACAAGCTCTACCGCCCGAGCCGGAGCAGCGCGGCGAACGTCGGTTTCTCCTCAAGCGGGAAGCACAGGTCCCGTTTGTAATGATGGGATTTCGTATCCCTAACTATTCGAGCGAGGACAGCTATGCCCTGGACCTCCTTGAGTCGATCCTCTCGCATGGGAAGAG
>CABVSA010000187.1 GCA_902500805.1 uncultured Nitrospira sp.
CAGATGCAATCCGTCGTTCATCAGGACTTACCCGCCGTCGTGCGGGAACAGGTAGGAACAATCAATCAGCAGGTGACCGATGCGGTTCACCAGGAAGTGGTGAAGCAAACGCCACTCGTGGTTGAAACCGCGGTCAAAGCCTCGGTTGGCCTCGCCGTTGAACAGGCTGTTCAGCGCATCGTCCCTGATGTCGCGGAACAGCAGATCAAAGCCGAAATCAAACGACTGATCGAGACCGAAGAAAATTCGCGCTCCGCAAAACTCTAGCTTTTCTTCCCCTTCTTCCCTCGTCGAGCCTTCGCCAGGGCTTTCACCCGTTTGACATTCTTCTGGTGCTTCTTGCGCGTCTTCCGATCCTTTTCACGACCTCGTGCCATGGTCCTCCCTACAATAAAGTGGTGATCACTTGGGTGCGCGACTGTATAGCATATGCCACACCGAGCTACAAGCTGAGACTCACACCATGTTCTCAGCCGCACAGACATGCTAAGATGCCGCCCGCACATTTGGACTGAACGCCTATGGCTGCATCTCAACTCGAAAAAACCTACGACCCGAAAGCTGTCGAAACACGATGGTCGCACGAATGGCTCACGCGTGGCTATTTCCACGCCTCGCCTCAGCACTCAGGTCGGCCCTATTGCATTGTCATCCCCCCGCCGAACGTTACAGGATCGCTCCATGTCGGCCACGCCCTGAACCATTCCCTGCAAGACATCTTGATCCGTTGGCGCCGCATGCAGGGACGGAACACGCTGTGGCTGCCAGGAACCGACCATGCCGGAATCGCCACACAAAACGTCGTCGAAAAACAGCTGATGACCGAGGGGTTTTCCAGAGAAGCGCTCGGGCGCGATCAATTCATCGAGCGCGTCTGGCAATGGAAGGCAACGTCGGGCAACACCATCGTCAGCCAACAGAAGCAGCTCGGTGAATCCTGCGACTGGGACCGCCTCCGGTTTACGATGGATGAAGGATTATCGAAGGCTGTGCTCGAAGTGTTCGTCCGGCTCCACGAGGACGGCTTAATCTATCGCGGTGAACGACTGATCAATTGGTGCCCACGTTGCCTCACCGCACTGTCTGATATTGAAGTCGAACATGAGGACACGAAGGGAAAGCTGTATTCCATCGACTACCCGCTTGCGGAGAATCCAACCATTCGTCTCACCGTCGCTACAACCAGACCCGAAACGCTGCTCGGCGATACCGCCGTCGCGGTCCACCCGGATGATGAACGGTTGAAGCATCTCATCGGCAAACAAGTCCGCCTGCCCCTCACGAATCGAACGATTCTCATCGTGGGAGATGCGCTCCTCGTCGATCGTGAATTCGGAACCGGTGCCGTCAAGATCACCCCGGCGCACGACTTCAACGACTACGAGGCAGGAGAACGACATGCGCTCCCGCGACTCGCGATCCTCGACCATCACGCGCTGCTCGATGCAGCCGGCATGCGCCCAGCTGGCGTGGATCCCGCCGTCATTGACCAGTTGCAGGGCCTACCCGTCTCGAAAGCCAGGCCTAAAGTTGAAGCACTGCTGAAAGAACGTGGACATCTGATCAAGGTCGAAGACCATAAGATGGCCGTGGGAAAGTGCTACCGATGCAAGACCGTGGTCGAGCCCTTTCTGTCACCACAGTGGTTCGTCAAGATCAAACCGTTGGCTGAACCGGCCATAACAGCGGTCGAAGAGGGGCGTATCCGCATCATTCCGGAGGGCTGGACCAATAATTACCTCGGCTGGATGCGTGACATTAAGGACTGGTGCATCTCCCGTCAAATCTGGTGGGGCCACCAAATTCCAGCCTGGTACTGTTTGTCGTGCAACGTCAAACAGGTAATCAGAACTGAGAGCCGAACAGCGGTCTTGTCGGGAGCCTCGCCCATCGTCTCCAGAACTGCACCGGCGACGTGCCCGTCGTGCGGCGGGACCGATCTCTATCGAGACCCCGATGTTCTTGATACGTGGTTTTCTTCCGCACTCTGGCCGTTTTCAACCTTGGGATGGCCCGATCACACACAGGAACTCAAGACCTATTACCCCACAGCGACGCTGGTCACCGGTCTCGACATCTTGTTCTTCTGGGTCGCGCGCATGATCATGATGGGACTCAAATTCATGGGAGAGGTCCCCTTCAAAGACGTCTACATCCATGCACTCGTCCGCGACGCCGAAGGCAAGAAAATGAGTAAGTCGAAGGGAAACGTCATCGATCCGCTTCATGTCATGAATGAGTTCGGCACCGACGCGCTCCGATTTACGTTGGCCTCAATGGCCTCACCGGGCCGCGACGTGAAATTGGCGGAAGAGCGGATTGAGGGGTATCGCAATTTCGCCAATAAAATTTGGAATGTCGCGCGCTTTGCGTTGATGTACCTCGACGGACCACGCGTCGCCCTTCCGCCGGCGCAACGAACGTTCCCTGACCGATGGATTCTGAGCCGACTTGCCCATACGATCCGCGTCGTCACGACGGAGTTGGAGTCCTACCGATTTGACCGGGCCGCAACGGCACTCTATCAATTCTTCTGGCACGAGTACTGCGACTGGTATGTGGAATTGATCAAGCCGGTCCTCCAAAGTCCCGAACACCCGGACGGAGCCAGCACGCGCTACACGCTCGTGGAGACGCTGGAAACCACCATGCGGTTACTCCACCCCTTCATGCCGTTCCTCACGGAAGAGATTTGGCAAACGCTCCCCCATCAGGGTGAGAGTATTGTCGTGCAGACCTATCCGGTTGTCGACGAGGCATGGGTCTCGCCTGAGACTGAACAGAACTTTTCCTTATTGGAACAGACCGTGGGACTTGCCAGGACCGCCCGAGTTCTCTTGAATTATCCGCCGGGACAGCAG
Organism: uncultured Nitrospira sp.; assembly: GCA_902500805.1. Classification (GTDB taxonomy): domain Bacteria; phylum Nitrospirota; class Nitrospiria; order Nitrospirales; family Nitrospiraceae; genus Nitrospira_D. The sequence continues at coordinate 2,862 of CABVSA010000187.1, forward strand.
ATCACGTTTCATGCCGGGCACGACGACCCAGGCAGGCAACACCAGCTCAGCCAGTTGCAGACGCATATCACCCACCTGAGTCGTGGTCGCGTCGACATCGGTCGGCCGCATGACTGGCCGACGACCAGATTGCTACGACTCATCGCAGAAGGCCTTTCGGTAGGCATCCCCGTCGCGGAAGACGTTGATCTCCAGAAAGCCATCGAGCGTTTGGATAAACAAATCACGGAAACGGACAAGGAATTGCAACGAATCGACGGAAAGCTGAAAAACGCGGAGTTCACCTCGAAAGCACCGCCCGACGTCATTGCCGAGCATCACGATCGGCTGCAGACCCTCTCACGTGATCGAGCCCTACTAGCCGACAGCCAACAGCAGCTCCGCACGATGCTCGGAGATTGACCGATGGTCACACTCCCTGCCGCAGAAATCCGACGGGCCGTGCGCCAAGGACTGGATGAAGATCTTGCCCAGGGAGACGCCACCACCGCTGCGCTCTTTGCGACTCCAGT
>CABVSA010000188.1 GCA_902500805.1 uncultured Nitrospira sp.
TCACACCGATCTTTGGGAACCGGAAAATCCCCAGTGAGAGCGGACCCGCCGATTGCCTGCAAATCAACAGGCACCACCAAATGATGTTCTGCCTCCAGAGCACAGGCCACCTGCTTCGCCCGCTCAACCTCCACAGCATGGCGCTGCTGGTAGGCAAGGGTCAACAAATACAACCCATAACCGGCTTGTCGGGCAACAGCTGCCGTGACGGTAGAATCCAGACCACCACTGGCAAGTACAACAGCTCGTTTTAGAGGCTGCCCGGTCATAGGCAGAAGACGGTGCAGGAGGATGCGGCAGGAGACAGAATTGGAAACCTAGTCTCGATCTTCTTCTCGTTCGATTTTCTCCAGCAACTCGGCACGTGATTGACACTCCACGCACAGCTTGGCAAAAGGAACCGCTTGGAGCCGCCTCTCGCTGATTTCGATTCCACACTCCGCACAAATTCCATAGGTTCCCTCGTGCAGACGCGTGAGAGCTTCATCAATTGACTGCCGACGGCGATTGCGCATCTCCATCAAGGAAATACCCAACTCGCGCTCAAGATCCATCAGGGCTTGGTCTCCGACATCGCGCGCTGACTCCAAGCGTCGCTGCTGATCCTCAGTCAGCGATTGCCCCAGACTCCCTTCGATCTCCTTGATAATTTCTTGGCGCTTACCAAGGAGCATTTTATGAAGGACTTCCTGTCGCTGTTCCCGTGCTTCTCGCTCTTTTGCGGTTTCTTTCGGTCGCACAGGTCCTTCATCGACTTCGACCGATGGCTTCGCTGTCACTGCCATACTAGCCGCTGCCGGTTGAGGCTTCTTGGTGATCGGCTCAACCGACTTTGGTTTCAGATCGCCCTTCTTCTTCACCTGTCCCTTCGTCACCATAATGATGCATGCTCCGCAGTTAGGTCGTTTAGAAGGCTAAAACCTGGCTTCTCACTCATGGCCCGCGTTCCCATTAACAAAGAGGAGATTGCAACATACTCCCAATCCCTCTTCACGGATACGTGATGGTCGAATGCACGTCGTACCCAGCGAGTTTCTCGCGTCCATTCAGGCTCTTCAGTTCAACCAAGAAATCAAGTCCGACAATCGTTCCTCCCAGCTGCCGGACGAGATTCACCGTCGCTTCCGCTGTCCCTCCGGTTGCCAGAAGATCGTCGACGATCAGTACATGCTCTCCGATCTCAATTGCGTCGCGGTGGACGGCAAGACTGCTGTTGCCATACTCAAGATTATATTTGACCTCATAACAATCAGCGGGAAGCTTTCCGGGTTTACGAACCGGAACGAATCCAGCTCCAAGCCTTGCCGCAAGAATACCCCCGAAGATGAACCCTCGAGACTCAATACCGACGACCTTCCGGATCCCTCGATCTTGGTACCGAGCCGTCAATTGATCGGACAGACTTCGAACAGCGGCTGGATGCTTCAACAACGTGGTGATGTCATAGAAGAGAATACCGGGCTTTGGAAAGTCCGGTACTTCGCGGATAAGCGCTTGATAGTTGACAGTGGTCACGAAATCTAGAGCAGATCTGCCTGTGTCATGGTTTTTCGCTCAATGGTATGACGAAGACGTGCAAGCGCGGCCATTTCGATCTGACGAACACGCTCTCGAGTCAACCCCATGGTCCGCCCAATCTCTTCCAACGTCTTCGCTTCTCCTCCATCAAGCCCGAACCTCGACACAATAACAGTTTGCTCTTTTTCTGGCAACTCCCTCACCCAAGCCATAAGTTCCGCTCGGCGCCGAACCCCATCGGCGGTTTCGTCGGGGGACAGCCCCGTCGGATCCTCGATCACATCACGGAGAAACGTATCCGTGCGATCATTGAGCGGACTATCGAGTGAACAGGTCGTGCGGACCAACTGTTTCAGATCCAGGACCTCCTCTTCCGAGGTCTTCATCTTGAGCGCAACTTCCGCAGCTCTCGGTTCGCGCCCGAGGGCCTGTACCAATTGCTCAGTGCGATTTAGATAGCGATTCAGCCGTTCCACTACATGAACAGGGAGTCGAACCAGTTTCCCTTGATTGATAATCGCACGTTCAATGTACTGCCTGATCCACCAGGACGCATAGGTGCTAAACCGAAACCCCCGCTTATAGTTGAATTTTTCGACTGCTTTAATCAGCCCGAGATTTCCTTCCTCGACGATATCCGAAAACGGAAATCCCCGATGCATATACCGCTTCCCGATGCTGATCACCAAGCGCAGATTGGATTCGATCATGTGTTGACGCGCTCGCTCATCGCCGGCCATGACGCGCTTTCCAAGTTGCTGCTCTTCTTTGAATGTCAGCAATGTCGATCGACGGACTTCGCGCAAATAACTCTTGAGCGTATCAAGACCTTCCGCTCGACCTGTTTCTCGCTCACTCTCCTCTGGAAAGCTTCCAGACTCAGAGGCACCCGTCTCATCCTCCAGATGTCTTCGTGCCTCACTCGTCTCGAATTCCTCGTTATGTTGCCGACTCATATTTCCTCAGTAAGTCCTAATACCAAATTTCAAACACAGAATACTGGCCCGTCGCTGTTCCCCATTTTGTCTCAATCTTGGCAACTTGAGCAGCAGAAGGACCGATCCGCAGCTGACGCTCAAGCATTTCAATCCCAACCTTCTGGCCCTCAACCTCGAGCTCGACTCGACCATCGGGATGATTCCAGACTCCACCGACCAGTCGAAGATCTGAGGCTACTCCTGCTGCAAAGGCACGAAACCCCACCCCTTGCACACGACCATGCACAACAATACGAGCCCGCACCGGCTGCTCATGGGCAGGTTGAGTCATGTGCCTCCAGCCGAGCCTGCATCCTCCACAAGCCCCTGCGGCTCCGCACTGCGGATATTCTCATACCTCTTCAGGAGCGTCACGCGTTTTGCCAAATCTGTGCCCTGACTATGTCGTCATAATGCCAAGATTTCTTGAGGGTTTAATTTCCCGCAAAGACAACAGAACGGACCAAGAACAGGATCGGACGACCTAAAGAGGGTCTCCCGACTACTCCATCAACAACCCGGTGCCAGATGGGATGTAGAGAAGTTGCCCGTTGATTTGAATGTAGGATCATTATGACAGACGATGACTATCCGGTACCCCAACTGACAGAGGCACTGATGCACGCCACATGAAGTTTCCTCTCACTCGTCGAACGATTAAGAAGAGAGATGTTCAGCCGATGATGGCTTGAAATAGAGACAGTAACAGACCACTGACGCGAATGATCCTGGCACTGGTTGTGAGTGAATGAAGAGAGGAGAACTGACCTGGTAGCTGAAGAGGAGACCCCTGATCAAGGATGCTTGGTTTGGTCGGGGCGAGAGGATTTGAACCTCCGACCCCTGCGTCCCGAACG
>CABVSA010000189.1 GCA_902500805.1 uncultured Nitrospira sp.
CATTCTCCGAGAAGACCGACTGTATCGGTGAGTTCAAGTTTTCGGCGAATCAGGATATGCTGAAATATATCGAGCAGACACGTAGTTGAAGTCGGCAGACCACTTTCCCGTCCTTAACTATGTCCCCACTTTAACTTTTCGCGTAACACTTCATAATAGTGGCTTTCGGGAAATCTGATGAGCCGAGTCCGGCTCCCTGACGCTTGGATGACGGCGGTGTCTCCCTGTGTCATGGCCACGCCGACTTGTCCATCTAACGTCGCCATTGAACCATCATCTTTACTGGTCAGTGTCACTTCAATGACGGCATTGCTGGGCACGATCAGGGGGCGATGCGTCAAGGTGTGTGGACAGATCGGTGTCAGGATGAGCGCTTGGAGGCCTGGATTCATGATCGGGCCCCCGGCGGAGAGTGAATAAGCGGTAGAGCCTGTGGGTGTCCCGATAATGAGGCCATCTCCCCGAAGATTCGTCACGAATTGGCCTCCAATTGCAACGTGCAGTTCAATCATGCGAGCCAAGGTGCCTTTGCTGATGACCACATCGTTGAGCACGACGCCTTGCGCAACGGTTTCTCCATGCCGGTGGATATGTGTGGCAAGCATCAGCCGTTCATCAAGGGCGAAATCGTTGGCGAAGACTCGTTCGAGAGACGGATAGAGGTTGTCGAGGCGGACCTCCGTGAGGAATCCAAGTCCTCCCATGTTGACTCCCAGAATCGGAATGCTTCGTTCTGCCGAAAGTCGCGCCGCGCTGAGAATAGTTCCATCCCCTCCCAGTACCAGCAGAACATCGGCCTTTTGGGCGAGTTGAGTTTTAGGGATTCCTCCTGGTTCGTTCAGTAAGAGTGCGGAGGTTGTGTCGAGTAAGACGTCGATGTGATGCTCGCGAAGCCAGGCGACCACGCCGAACAGCGTGGTTTTGACCTCGGGGAACTTTGGCTTCGTCAGAATCCCAATACTCTTACTTTTCATGAATGGCAGGCATGATGGGTGGGCGGATAAGAATGCTAATTGTATCGGGATGCGTAGTTTTGTGTCAACGGAAAGACTATTGAGCCTTCCGTGTCGTCGATTGGATAATGGTTGACCCACTTTTTCATTCTTCCAGCGTGTATATCGCAACCACGGAATGGGCCATAGCGTGACAGGAAGAGATGCGTATAATTGAAGCGATATCTGTGGGGCAATCGAGCATTCCTGAAGTGTGCTCACACGGAAGGACGTGGAATTCATAAGTCAGGACCGTATGGACTAGTCTCGTTCTCTACTCAATCTTGACTCTCAAACATACTGTGGTTAGAATCACAGCAAGGTTTTTCAAGGGTTTGCTTGAATGCGGCCGGGGTTTCACTCACCGAGAAGGAGGCAGGATGTTCGAACGATTTACGGATAAGGGTCGGAAGATCATCATCCTTGCGCGTGAGGAGGCTGAGCGGCACCAGAACGACTATCTGGGCACCGAACATCTGGTCTTGGCAATCCTTCGTGAGTCCGACGGGATTGCTCTCATGATCCTAAAGAAGATGGGGTTGTCGACCGAGCAGATCCGCTTGGAAATTGAACGAAACTTGCCCGGTGGGGGGACGACGATGACGTTTGGGGAGATCCCCTTTAGCCCACGGGTCAAGAAGGTGATTGAATATGGGGTGGAGGAGGCTCGGTTACTGGGGCACAACCACATTGGAAGTGAGCATTTGCTCCTCGGCCTGTTGCGTGAAGAGGAAGGCATCGGTGGAAAAATTCTTCGCAGTCTGGGGGCAAACTTATTGACCGCGCGTCAGTTAACCGTAACCTTTTTAAGGAAATCTGCTCCTCGTGAGCGTGATCGGAAGAGTAATACCCCGGCGTTGGATGAGTTCGGCCGTGACCTGACCCAATTGGCACAGGAAGGTCAATTGGATCCAGTGATTGGTCGGGCTGACGAAATCGAGCGGGTTTTGCAGATTCTCAGCCGACGAAGCAAGAACAATCCGGTGCTCATTGGAGAGTCGGGTGTCGGGAAAACAGCCATTGTCGAAGGGCTCGCCCAAAGGATCATCCAGTCTGAGGTGCCGGATAACCTACTTTCGCGTCGGGTCATCGCATTGGATCTAGGGTCTCTCGTCGCAGGGACGAAATACCGTGGACAATTTGAAGAGCGTCTCAAGGTTGTGATGAAGGAAATTGTTCAGGCCGGCAATATCATTATATTTATCGACGAACTTCATACACTGGTGGGTGCTGGAGCAGCCGAGGGATCCATTGATGCATCGAATATGCTGAAACCGGCGCTTTCGCGGGGAGAAATTCAGTGTATCGGAGCAACAACGTTAGATGAGTACCGGAAACATATTGAAAAAGACGGGGCATTGAAGCGGAGGTTCCAACCGATTCATGTCCAGCCGCCGAACATGGATGAAACCGTTCGTATTATTCAAGGGCTTCGTGATCGCTATGAAGAACACCATGGAGTAGAAATTACGGAGGATGCGATCGTAGAAGCCGTCAAGTTGTCCGATCGGTACATCACTGATCGGTTTTTGCCTGACAAGGCAATCGACTTGATTGATGAAACCGGATCACGCGCCAAGCTGCAGACCTATGCACTTCCTTCTGAATTGAAGGCTATGGAGCAAGAACTGAAGAAAGTTGCTCGCGAGAAAGAGGTCTCAATTTCTACGCAGAACTTTGAGGAAGCGGTTCGGCACCGTGAGGAAGAAGAGCGGTTACGCAAGCTCCTTGATGAATCCAAACGAGAGTGGAAAAAGAATCAAGAAAAAAACAAGCCTGTGATTGGGAAGGAAGATGTCGCCTACGTTGTCTCAAAAATGACGGGTATTCCACTTTTTAAGCTGGAAGAGGAAGAATCGAATAAACTTTTGAGAATGGAAGAATTCCTTCATAAGAGGGTGGTTGGCCAAAACGAGGCGATCTCAGCCGTTGCCAGAGCCATTCGCCGTTCTCGAGCCGGTTTGAAAGAAACGAAAAAACCAATTGGCTCGTTCATTTTTCTTGGGCCGACCGGGGTTGGAAAGACAGAACTTGCCAGGACTCTGGCTGAATTTCTGTTCAATAGCGAAGATGCGTTGATTCGCGTTGATATGTCAGAATATCAGGAGAAATTCACCAGCTCTCGACTTTTCGGTGCCCCTCCGGGCTACGTGGGGTATGAGGAGGGAGGCCAGCTGACGGAAAAGGTTCGTCGTCGGCCGTACTCCGTCGTCCTGTTTGACGAAATCGAGAAAGCGCATCCCGACGTGTTCAATGTGCTGCTCCAAGTGTTGGATGACGGGGTCCTGACCGACAGCCTCGGCCGAAAAGTCGATTTTAAGAATACTGTGGTCATTATGACGTCCAACAT
>CABVSA010000190.1 GCA_902500805.1 uncultured Nitrospira sp.
CATCACCCCCATCGCCACCAACGGCACGACCACAATGCCCAACGCACCGACGGTCAACAGCGAGGCGGACAGCGCGTCCTTTCCGGCAAACAGGTGCGTCAATCGTTGATGAAGAGGAAACGCCCAATGGGCCAAGAGGCCGGCCCACAAGGCGGAAAAGACAAATGGCTTGAACATCAACCCGATCTGATAGAGCAGGAGGACCAGAAGAGAAAAGAACACCACGGAAAAGATCTGTTGTCGAGTCATAGACGACGCCGCACTCTCATGAAGAGGTCGAGAGTAAATAGCAGATCTGAACCCGTCTGTCACGGGAAGGCTCAGCACGCTGACATGGTCTCGACAACCGAACGCAGTGAGGAGGAAGAGTGGAAGACGTGGTTTGCTATAGATCGACTTCTCGCCCGATCAACGCCACCGGCTTGTTTCGATGGGCATTCATGTCGCGAACGTTGCCCGGCAACCGCTGAGCTTCTTCAGGCCACCCGGTGACACCCATATCACTCACCCCCTGAAACTTGGCCCCCTCCTCCATCAACAGGGTGGGGCAATGGACTTCACCGATGAGGATGGCGGTTTTGAGGAGTTGCACCTTCCCTGTCGCGGTCACCGTGGCTTTGATCCGTCCACTACTGACAAGGGAATCGGCATGGATCGAGCCTTTCACTACGCCGTCTTCGCCGACAATGACCTCCCCTTTCGTGTGCACGTCGCCTTCCAATCGCCCGTCAATACGTACCGTGCCGTCGACCCTGATTTCACCCTTCAGCTCAACACCCTTCGCCAACAGCGTAATATTGCCGTCGTCGCCATACCCAGTCTTCTTCATGGAACCTCCCCCGTACAGGCCAATCGCCTCTATAAGAGTACCTGAGGACCTTGGATAGACCTAACGGTTTGTGGAATCCAGCGGGTTGTTTCCACCCGCAATCAGGGGGAGACCCCGAACGTCTCTTTCAACTGTTCCAGAAATCCACCTCCATGCACCTCGCAGTAGACGGTCGGCTCCGTCCCTACGATGAAGAACTCCGTGCGATGCTCAGGACATTGTGCCGTGGCGAGCTGACCGGTTCGCGGATCGATCCGACGCTCAACGATCCCGGAAGGCAGGTCAAAGTCACCGTGCTGTCGTGGGATCAGCCGTACCGCCAATTCACTCCAAATCGGGAGGGCCGCCTGCGCCCCGGTCAGTTTAATCGGACGCTCGTCGTCGAACCCCACCCAGACCCCGATCGCAAGATCGGGTGTATAGCCGACGAACCAGGCATCCCGATACCCGTCCGTCGTTCCGGTCTTACCCGCCACCGGCCCCTGCACCCCCATCGCTCTGGCCTTGGCGGCAGTTCCATGATCCACCACGCCTTTCAACAACGAGGTGACCAGAAAGGCTCCTTGGGGGCTGGCGGCCTGTCGCCGATCAACCGCCGGACTCCAGATCGTTTCCCCACCGTCCCGCACGAGGTTTGAGAGCGCCACGGGATGGACGACGACGCCTCCATTGGCGAGCCCGGTATAGGCAGCCGTAATCTGGAGCAAAGACACTGCGGAACTCCCTAAGGCCAAGGACAGATTATCCGCCAGCGGTGTCGCAATCCCAAACGCATGGAGTAAGCTTGTCAGCGACGCCATGCCGGTCCGATGTGCCGTTCGAACAGCAGGGACGTTCAGCGACTGCTCAAGTGCCGTTCGAACGGAGACCTGTCCTCGGTACTGTCGGTCATAATTCTGTGGCGACCAAGAGCCCGTGCCTGATTCCAACGTCAACGGTTCATCCGCCAACAAAGTCGCGGCCGTCAGCCCGGTCTCCCCGTGATCGCGTGCCGCTTCAAAACCGGCCAGATAGACAAACGGTTTGAACAGAGACCCGGCGGATCGACGGGCCTGCACCGCCCGATTAAATTGGCTTGTGCGATAGTCCCGCCCGCCGACCATCGCCAGCACATGGCCATGCTTGACATCCAACACGACGACGGCGCCTTGAAGCGGCGAATCTCCATCGGCCAGCGAGGGATAGGTCTTTTCGAGTTTAGCCAGTCCATGCTGCAAGGCCTGCGCGGCCAGTTGCTGCGCTCGAGGATCCAGCGTCGAGTAGACCCGGGCGCCTTCAGGAATCTCCTGCCTGATCCCTTCTTCGATTTCTCGAAGGAGATGATCGACGAAATACGGTGCATCAGTAAGCACATCCTGAGCCAGCACGACCTTCACCGGCCGATTCAGCGAACGCTTCAATGCGTCCTCCGTCAACAGTCCCTCGTCGCGGAGTCGGCGCAAGACCACATTTCTCCGCTTGGTAGCATTCTCGATGTTCTTGACCGGCGAATAGACGTTCGGCCCTTTCACCAACCCCACGATCAAAGCCACCTCTTCGATCGACAGACTTTCCACGGTCTTGCCGAAATATCGATGCGCCGCCTCCCCGACGCCGTAGATGGAGACCGGCCCCGCTTGGCCGAGGTAAATCTCATTGACGTAACTTTCGAGGATGTCCTCCTTCCGATACTTGCACTCAAGCGCCACCGCAGCCACGACTTCCCGAATCTTTCGCCCGAACGTGCGCTGCGGAGAGTAAAAGAGGTTCTTCGCGAGCTGCTGGGTCAGGGTACTGCCTCCTTGCACAACGGCACCATGCGTCAGGTTGGTCCAGAGCGCACGGCCGATCGAAATGGGATCAACTCCGATATGGGAAAAAAACCGACGGTCTTCGATCGCTAAGAGCGTGCGAATCAGCGTGGGTGGGACGCGGCTCAAGGGAATCCACTCACGAACCTGCCTGCTTCCCCTACGCATGCCGCTGATCAATGCCGGTTCGAGGGAGACCAGTGCCGCTGGTTGCCCATCGGAGGCCGAGAGCACCTCGGACACCACTCCATCTGACAACGTCAGTCTGATGACTCGAGCCGGCAGCCGGCTTTCCTCTTGGGCATGGAGAAAAATATCGATGGCATCATTGGTCACGGCATAGTCACCGGCCGCCCGTGGACGGCCATTGACTCGCCGGTATTCCAACCGCTGGAGTCGGTCGAACAAACCGGCATCCTGAGGATGCAATCCAGGCGTGAGAAAAAACGGTGCGCCGTAGATCAGAAGTGGAGGATGTTCGTCGCTTTTCGGCAGCGCCAGACTGCCGGAAAGGAAGAAGCCATAGCCGGCCAAAACCGCCAGGCTGATTCCCAACAAGCAGATGCCCGCCACAAAGAGGCGCTTAGTCAATCGAAACAGTCGAGAGGCAAACTGATTTGGCATAGCCACTCAGTGTACCCTGCGGATGGGACAAGAGGAATAGGGGGATTCAAATGATAAGACGGGAAGCCTAACCGACCAGGTCAG
>CABVSA010000191.1 GCA_902500805.1 uncultured Nitrospira sp.
GCGCGGAAGGCGCAGAAGAAGCGCAGAAGATTCGATCAGAAGCGGAGAAAGACCGAGAGATTATCCTCGCCCAAGCCTATAAAGAGTCGGAGGAGCTGCGGGGAGGCGGTGACGCTAAGGCGTTTCGCATCTACGCGGACGCCTACCGCCAGGACCTGAAATTCTTCGAGTTTACCCGTTCAATGGAAGCCTACAAGAGCGCGTTCAAGGACGGCTCCACGCTGGTCATGAGCCCGGACTCCGAGTTCTTCCGGTACTTGAAGCAGCGCTAGTGTTCCGCAGCGCGGTTCCATATCGACCGACACCACGACTCATTATGGATAGTGGTGAGACGGAAACGATTTCTATTCGGTTGCTCATCAAGTCAGCGTCAGAGTATATTGCCTCTGATGAGTCACATTGGTGAAAGCACAATTCGTTTGTTTCCTGCGTACACAGGTGCCGTCATTTTGATCCTCATCGTCTGTCTTTGCGTAGTCTTCCAAATGCTTGGAGCACCAGTCACCTTGCTTGGTCTTCTGACCTCAGATACGCCGGTAGAATCGCTCTCAGAAGATTTCTCCATTCCTCCGAGCACACCAGAGCCAGGTACTCCGAACCGGTCTCGTTTCACTGTGGAGAGTCAATCCTCACTTCATTTTCCAGTCTTCTCGACCTCGGTCTTTCACCCTCCTCAAGGGTAGTCTTCGTTTTCATCCTATCAATGTGCGGTCCACGCGTTGCTGAGGCGTTCACACGTGCTGATACGTGTATCGGTGATACGGTGTGAATGTTCTGCGAACTTGAAAAATCTTGCGACCCTGCAGTGATGGCAGGAGTGAAGGGGGGACGGTGACAGGGATTGGGATGTTGGGAAATGGACTGCTGTGGGTGGTGCTGCTGATCACGCTGAATGCGTCCCTGGCAGTGGCCAAGTATGGAACCTATGGACCGATCGTGTCTCAGCGTACCTGGATTCGAGCCGAGAAGAGGCCGGTCGAAGAAGCGTTGCTCAATTTTAAAATTGAGGCGGCCGTTGATGGCATGTTGCCAAAGGGGTGCCATACAGATCTGACCCTGGATAGGGATCGACGACTGTTGGATCCACAACTCCCGGCTTCCGATAAGCGGAAGAACTTGGATCCACCCACTTTCATCGTCTGTGCCGAGGCTGAATCCGTTCTGCCGATGAATCAATGATGCCGATAGAAGTCTGGGGGTAAGACCGGCGTCTTCATGCGTCTCTCAACGCGAGTCTGTGAGAGCCATCAAACCGGGTTCTGTGAAATAGTGGATGCCCATGCTATTCGATACGAAGTACTTTGAACTGGAGATTGGCAACTTTGTGTTTATCCGTGCGCCGTTGCTGGGTTCGGTATATATCGGCCCTGACTCTGGGTGTGGCTACCTCGTGAGGAGTCGCCCGAATGAGTTTGATGCCATGCGGCGCGACTACATCGAGCGGACCCGCCTAACGTTGCGAGCACGGCACAATCGAGCAAAATAGCGGCCATATTTACATTGTATGGCTGGGTTACAGAGGACGTTATGTGCAAAGCATTATCGATAGAGCTTGCGTTCGCCTCGCTCATGGTAGCAGCCGGAACAATGATCATGATCGACCACGTGTCGGCGGAGCCCAATAAATTCGAGAAGGCAGTCTCGGCGAAAGTTTCAATAGTTGAGGCGATCACGACTGCGTCTGGGAAAGTATCAGGTGCCGTGGTCGAAGCCAAGTTAGAGCAGAAGCACGACCGGCTGATCTGGGAAGTCGAGGTCGTCACGCAGGAGAAACAGGTGATGGAGGTGCACATTGACGCCCAGACGGGGACGATCATTGAGGTGGAAGCAGAAACGGTGAAGTCGAAACGGATTCATCGGCGGCATTGAACACACAGGAGCATCGGACCAACAGCCATCAGTGCACCGTTTGATCACTCCAGCGTCATCAGTTTCCTGGGAAACCACTACAGATGGAAAGGACCGCCGATTGACAAGCCGGAGAGCGATGTGTCGAGCCATTCCCTGCTCAATTCGCGATAAGGGGCCACACACATGGCGTTGATCCATACGCTGACGATTCTGATTTGTCTGGCGGCGCTGTTCAGCTATGTGAATCACCGGCTGCTGAAACTGCCGATGACGATCGGGTTGATGGCCGTCGCGTTGGCGTTCTCGCTCATCCTGTTGGTGTTGGGGAAGCTGGGATTTGGTGTTGAGGCCGAGGCGCAGCGGTTCATGATGGGCATCGATTTCAATGAAGCGCTGATGCACGGCATGTTGGGATTCTTGCTGTTCGCCGGTGCGCTGCATGTGAAGCTCGACGAGCTGCTTGATCTGAAGTGGGTTGTCGGCACCTTGGCCGTCGTGGGGACGATTCTGTCGAGCGTGGTCATAGGCTTGCTCGCGTATGTGCTGTTTGATTGGGTGGGGTTACCACTGCCATTTCTCTATTGTCTGTTGTTTGGTGCATTGATCTCGCCCACTGATCCAATTGCTGTGATGGGAGTGCTTCGGCAGGCTCGCCTTCCCAAAGCTTTGGAAATGAAAATCGTCGGGGAGTCGCTCTTTAATGACGGAGTCGGGGTGGTGATTTTTCTCGTCGTGCTGAATCTCGTTCCAAAAGAGACGGTCCATGTGACTGATGTGCTGGTGCTCTTTGCGGAAGAAGCGCTGGGTGGAGCAGCCTTGGGAGTGGCTCTCGGCTATCTCGCCTATCGGATGCTCCGCTCCGTGGATAATTACCAGGTGGAGATTCTGATTACGCTCGCCTTAGTCATGGGCAGTTTCGGATTGGCGGATCTGCTTCATACGTCCGGTCCGATTGCCGTGGTGGTAGCAGGGTTGCTCATCGGAAACTATGGACGGCAATGGGCGATGTCGGAGAGGACGCGGGAACATCTCGATAATTTCTGGGAATTGCTGGATGAGCTGTTGAACGCCGTCTTGTTTGTCTTGATCGGATTGGAAGTGCTTGTGTTGAGTTTCAAACAGCCGTATCTACTTGCCGGGCTTGTGGCTATTCCAATGGTATTGGCGGCCCGTTGGCTGAGTGTCGTGCTCCAGATCAGGCTGTTCAGCTTTGTCCGGGAGTTTACTGCCCGCACGGTGACGATCCTGACCTGGGGCGGCCTGCGCGGCGGCATTTCTGTCGCGCTGGCCCTTTCTCTTCCACCGAGTCCTTCCCGTGATGCCCTCGTGACGATCACATACGCCGTTGTGGTGTTTTCAATTCTGGTGCAAGGGCTGACGATCAACCGACTGTTGGG
>CABVSA010000192.1 GCA_902500805.1 uncultured Nitrospira sp.
AGTTCTTCGGCGACACGAATGTCGTGAACGGCAAGGTCTGGCCGTATCTGAATGTTGAGGCCAGACGCTATCGGTTCCTTCTCCTCAACGCCTCGAATGCGCGCACCTACGAACTCTCCTTGCCCGGCCAACATCTATGGCAGATCGCTACCGACGGAGGATATCTCGATGTGCCAGTCAAACTGCACAAGCTGACGTTAATGCCTGCTGAGCGCGCCGACATCATTATCGACTTTTCCGGATTGGAGGGTCGCACCCTGATGTTGAAGAATCACGGCCGCAGCCCATTTCCTGATGGGGCACCACCCGATGGGGCGACGGTGGGACGCGTTCTCCAGTTTCGCGTGGGACCCTCCACGTTGGCAGGGGCGGACGCAAGCTACAACCCGGTTCATGGCGGCGCGCTTCGCTCTCCCATACGTCGGCTGGTGAACCCGGCCACGGGGACGCTCGCCGTCGTGCCTTCGAAAACGCGCCAACTTACGTTGAACGACATGATGGGCGCTGGCGGCATGGGAATGGTCGAATTGCTGCTGAACAATACGAAGGCATCCGGCAAACGTGCCGATGGCATGGGCCGAACGGATTTCACGGCCGTCACGGTGGGAGGCATGACGGAATATGTGTCCGAGTTGCCGGTTGAAGGCGAGACCGAGGTCTGGGAAATCGTCAATCTGACAGCCGATGCCCATCCGATCCACACGCACTTGACGCAGGTGCAGGTGATGAATCGGCAGAAGTTTCATCGGAACCGGTACAATAAGGCCTACGAAATGTCGTTTCCCGGTGGCGCCTCCATGTTTGGCGATGGTCCACCGTTGACGTATGCGCCCTCCGTTGCTTCTGGATTGAAATATGGAGGAAATCCGAATATTCAGCCGTATCTCCATGGCCCCGTCCATCCTCCGGAAGTCAACGAAGCCGGATGGAAAGATACGGTGATCGCATATCCGGGCCAAGTCACTCGTCTCGCGGTGCGCTTCGCGCCGACCGACACGGCAGTCGGCGTGGCGAGAAACTATTCTTTTGATCCCGATGCTGGTGCGCATGGATTCGTCTGGCATTGTCATATCCTCGACCATGAGGACAACGACATGATGCGGCCGACTAAAATCACGGCGGCACGCGGTGCGGCGAGAACCTATGTCATGGGCGTGGATTACTAGGCAAGAGTGGGATAGGAAGATCAGCCTCAAGATGTCGGGCAGTCCCAATGAGAGGCTGCTCGACATCCGTGGATGGATGTGATTTGCTTCGTCGGAGCTATACAAAGCTGGCAGTACCGACGAGAAAAGAAGCGAACTCCTTCACCGCCTCCGGAGATAATCCCGTGTGTTATTCCCGAGGTTGAGTGAGAATTGTTAAGCATTGATATAACTCATCTCTCCGCGCGGCTATTCTCGCCGCTTCTAGGGTGCTAAAACCACATCCGCACGCCGACTACAAAGCGGATCTGACTCGGATCTCCCCCCTCTTGGCGGACCAGCGTAGCCGTCTCACCAAAACTCCTATCGAGCGAGACGCCGACATAGGGCGCAAATTCGCGCCGAAGTTCATAACGTAGCCGCATCCCGAATTCCAAATTATTCAGTCCCGAGCCGGTCGTAAATTCTTCGACTCGTTGGACGGCAACATTGGTCTCGAAGCGGCCCTGGAGGATCAGCCGCTGGGTCAGCAACAAATCCTTCGTCAATGTCAGTCGCCCGGACACGGCGCCGTTCTGGTCGATGAACAAGGTCGCCTCCATCGTATAATCGTAGGGCACGATCCCTTCGATCCCGATCGCCGCGAACCCACGGGTCACATTTTTCCCCCGGAATGTTTGTGTTTCGAGACGCGGGCCGATTTGAAAATCATAATACTTCTGGAGGAACCGGCCGTAGAGCAATTGAAAGTCCACGTCATAGTCCGCTTTGAAGGCCGTATCCCGCTGGCCCTCGCTCTTGAACCACAGTCGGTTGTAATCGCCGCCGTAGTACCCTTCGATATCCCACCTATAGTCGTCTTTCGCTCCTGTCTTTCCCAGACTTGGGCGATATTCAAGAACGTCAAACAGGGTCCAAAGGTGGTTCGCCTGATCGTTGATGGGGGGAGCCCAGTCCTGTCGTGGCGATAGATTCGGCAAGGTACGGACAGGTCCACTGGGAATGTCTGATGCCTTCCCCAAGGGCGCTTGAACGGTTTTCACCGAGTGACTGAGCGGAACGGCGGAATTGGACGGACCCAACACAGTGCCTTGAGTGGATGCGTTCACAACGGTTCCAGCTGAGGCAACTGGAACCCAGATGATGACGCTCAGGACACCAGCCAAAGCCATTGGATGAAGCGCGTGAAAAGACATGATCGCTCCCTACGGCGTCTTCTCCGACACCTCGACGACCCGAAACATGCCCGCCTCCATGTGAAGCAGCAAATGACAGTGAAACGCCCAGCGCCCCGGCGCGTCCGCGCTAATGGCGACAGAGACCCGTTCGGCGGGCTTGACGATAACGGTGTGCTTGCGTGGCAGATACTTGCCCGCGCCGTTTTCCAAGTGCATCCACATGCCGTGCAGATGAAGCGGGTGCTCCATCATCGTGTCGTTGACGAACGTCAAGCGCAGCCGTTCTCCATAGCGAAAATGAATCGGCTCCGGCGCGTCGGAGTATTTCTTCCCATCGAACGACCACATATACCGGTCGCCCATATTGCCCGTGACGTGGAGTTCGATTTCGCGCTCCGGCTCCCGTTGGTCGGGATAGGGCGTCAGACTTTTCAAATCGGTGTAACGCAAGACTCGCCAGGGGCTGTTTTCCAGCCCTCTCCCTGGTTCCCCAAACCGGTTTTGCGAATACTCGGCCACCATTTGGTTGCCGGTGCCGTGATCATCGGGGCCATGCTTGACGGGCTCGGCGCCGGGAACCATCGACGCAGTTTGTTCAGCAGGAGCTTTACTGGACATATCGTGCATACCCGCATCGTGTTGCCTGTGATCCACGCTCGGAGTGTTCGCTGAAGGCTCGCTGCTCGGCTTCTCGTCGGAAGAACCCATACCGGGCATCGTCATCCCGCCGCCGTTCGCGTGCTGCATGCCCGACATGTCCGTGCCCATATCCATGTGGGTCATGCTCATCCCCATGTCTTCCATGGTCCGAAGGTGACGAGGACGACGTTCTGGAATCTCTCCTTCCATCCCAGGCCGAGGAGCCAGCGT
>CABVSA010000193.1 GCA_902500805.1 uncultured Nitrospira sp.
TCTAATCTTGATTTCGCGATGGTGAAGGTTAATGAGACAAGACCTTCTTTCCAGCCAGAAATCACTTCAGATCATCTATAAATAAAGTCATGTCAACTCCTAAGTCATTGTAAATACTTTTATATTTAACGAACGCCATTTCTATTAAGCGTTGACCGCCTATGTATTAATAAACTATCCTCCTATTCAGACTTGTTGAATAGGAAGCTCTCTATGAACCGTGGCCTGACTGGACGGTATGAGTCTTCTCAAATTGGAGGGGAGCGGGTACAAGCCTTCATTCCAAACCCGCTTCCTCCCGTACCGCCTCTCGATCTAACAGGTACGCGCCAGATTCTTCTCGAACACGCTCTGTTGGCATTGGGACGTTTGGACAGTGTTTCCACACTACTGCCTGATCCGCATCTATTTCTCTACACCTATGTTCGGAAAGAAGCCCTGCTGTCCTCCCAGATCGAAGGCACTCAATCATCATTATCCGAGCTGCTTCTATTCGAACTGGAGGAAGCACCAGGGGTTCCACAAGACGAAGTCACGGACGTCTCCAACTATGTCTCGGCGCTGGAGTATGGGCTCAAGCGATTGCGTGAAGGGTTTCCTTTGTCCAATCGGCTGATCCGCGAGGTTCATGCGCAACTCCTTTCACGTGGACGAGGGAGTGACAAACTTCCTGGGGAGTTCCGCCGATCGCAAAACTGGATTGGCGGTACGCGGCCTGGGAACGCCCATTTTGTCCCAGCACCACATCAAGTCGTGGACGATTGCATGGGACAACTGGAGCGGTTTCTTCATGATGAAGCGATCCCATTACCCATGCTCGTCAAGGCCGCTCTTGCACATGTCCAGTTCGAAACGGTTCACCCCTTTCTAGACGGCAACGGCCGTGTAGGGCGGCTTCTCATCACCCTCCTCCTCTGTCAGGTTGGTGTTCTCACACAGCCGCTCCTCTACCTAAGCTTGTATTTCAAACAAAACAGGGTCGCGTACTATGGCTTGCTCGATCAAGTACGAACAGATGGAAATTGGGAGGCATGGATCGACTTCTTTCTAGAGGGTGTACGGACGACCGCACAAGGAGCTGTCACAACGGCACAGCGTGTTGTGGAATTATTGAATGCCGATGCAGCGAAGATTCAGACAGCCGGACGGGCTGCTGGTTCGGCACTTCGTGTCCACGCAGCCCTTCGGGAACGCCCGATTGTTTCCCTTTCGAACATCTGCCGACGCACAGGTCTTTCCTTCCCAGCGGCGACAAACGGCATGGCCTTGCTTCAAAAACTGGGGACCGTTCGAGAACTCACTGGTCGGCACCGAAATAGGCTGTTTGCCTATGATCGTTATATTCAGATTCTCAGTGAGGGCACTGAACCATTGTAGACCTGTTCAGTTCTTATCTTATGATCCGGAACGACAATCCCAGGCTCACTCATGAAGTTAAGGAGGGCCCTGGGTTCGAGTCCCAGCCGGCTCACCACTAACAGTCTGCTGAAAAACTCAACATGTGTGCTTCGACAAGCTCAGCACGAACGGGAAACCCTCATAGGTTCAATGCTCTTCTCGCTCATCCTGAGGCTCTCGAAGGATGAGCAGAGGGTTTTTCAGCAGACTGCTAAACATCAACGAGTTAGTGCATCGGCCTACGCCATCCGCATTCCTCGCTTCAATATTGTGCCAACCTCAAATAGCTTTTCTAGCGCACCACCTGTCAAAGGTTCCTTCTTCTGGATAAAGTCCGAAGGCAACTCGAACGTGTCTAGGGAGGGTACCGGGGGTTTCCGAGCTTCTGTACACAGGTGTTGTAAGCAGAGGAACTTGTCAGGTAATCGAGAGCTGACGCACGTCCAGATGCAGCTATTGATTCAACATCGCTCGAACCGCTTGGTTGAGCGTCGGTACTTTGTTCTTCACGATGTCCCAGACGATTTCCGCATCAAGGCCAAAATACTCATGAATCAGAATGTCGCGAAGCCCGGCAATTTTCTTCCATTCCACTGACGGATGCTGGGTTCGGAGATCCTCCGGGAGTTTCTTGACGGCCTCACCGATTACTTCCAGGTTCCGGAGCACCGCATCAAAGGTTTTCTTATCACCCAGAAACGCGGTTTTAGACAGGCTCGCCGTATAGGATGCGATCTTCCGAGTAGCCTCCAGAATGTCTTCCAGGTAGATCCTAGAATCCCGGGGCATAGACGGCTTCTCGTTGGATAATTGGCAGGAGGCGGGGCTTGATGGAACTCATCGTGACCAGGTCTACGCGTGACCGGAACAGGTCTTCAAGGAAGATTTTCGTATCCATATAGGCATCGAAGGACTTCTCCGATAGCTCAACGACAAAATCGAGATCACTCCCTGGCATAGCCTCGTCTCTGGCATAGGACCCGAACAGGCCAAGCCGGCGAACTCCCAACCTTCTCAGAGTCGCCTGATTTTGCTCAACGAGCTTCAGCACTTCGTCTCGACTTGTGAGCATCGCTGAAGGATTCCTTCTGGCTTGATCTCGCCCTTGCGTCAGGTCCTGACATTGGATGCGACACGTCGCGCTTCGATGAGATCGCGGGTATTCTAGCACGAGGAAGACCAGGCGGCACCATTGGAACTTCTTTTCCGACCGCTGCTTCGTTCAACGACGCTTCTCACCAACCCATCATCACTGCGGATCAGCGGGACCCATATCGATGGAGATGCTGAGAGTAAGCGCAATTCGAGGGCCCTGGGTTAGAGTCTCAACTGGCTCATGACTCTAGGCCAGCGAAGAACTTTCAAAAGAGCCTTCATCGGGGCCGTCGCCATCGGAATGATCGCGAGCAACCCATGTCCGTTTTAAATTGGAGCGCCGAGCAGCGATGTGTTAGTAGTGGAGGGCTCACCGTGTGGCGGACATGGGTCACGTTCCGTAGGAGTCACCACATCATGCGAAGGATGTCCTGGAAACTTAAACGACCTGTCATGGAGATATAACGATGCCCAAAGCCCGCAGTGCCGGTCAGTGCTATCAATGCGAAGCCGTTGATCGAGTCAGGATGACCTTCATGACATGCAGCCGCTGTCGCCGGTACTTCTGTAGTGAACACGGCACATCCCAATTAGACCAATGCGAAGCATGCATTGAAGGCGGTGAAGAGACAGACTAGCAGAATGCTGAAAAAGTCCTCCAGCGGCGTTCTCGCATCACTCAGAGGCTC
>CABVSA010000194.1 GCA_902500805.1 uncultured Nitrospira sp.
CATGGAGCAAGACATAGGCGGCGGTGATGGAGAGAAACAGCAGGCCGACGACATCTGCCAGGATCGAGGTGGTTGAATAGGCTTGCAACACATGTAGACAGGCGTTCCGCAGCAGGCTTGCAAGAAAGGTGATGACCGCCATGATGAGGACATTGGTGAAGACGGCGACCAGTGCGCTGGACAGCCAATTCTCCGCATAGCGCTGGGTCACGGGAAACATTGCGCAGAAGATGAAGGCCGGCCCAACCGCAAGCAGCAGGGCGAGGCTCACTTTCGCGACGAGAAAGAGGCCCATGGCGACGAAGGCCATCACGACCGACGCCGTGGCACAGATCGCGCCCGCGATGAAGAGGGAGAATTGCGGAACCAATCCAGAACTTGCTTCGGTGAACAGGGTTTCCATGAGCGTTGTGAAGGGGTCGGCCATCTGGTCGATGGTCCCTCCCATCGAGAGCACTCCACCGAAGGCCGAGGCAAAGGCTTCTTGAATCCCGTCCAATCCCTCCTTCACGAGACTTCGATATTGCGGGCCGTTCAACGTCAGCCCGGTGATGAGCGCGACGCGAAACCAGCGCCACACGAGCGCAGTGACCGGTTCCTGCACGTCGCCGCGCATGACTTGAAAGCCGGCCCACATCACATAAAGCGTCATCGCCGTTACGGCGACCGGGGTGAGCACGCCGATGACGGCATCGCTTGAGGTCACGACATAGTGGTCCAACGCGTTGTTGACCGACTGCTCGATGTAGGTCGCCATGCCCATGGGTTGCTCTATGCTCCTCGTCCGTGCTCCTGCCGGAGACGTTTGCGCGTCGCGATGCGTTCATGAAACAGCGGGAGCCAGTCTGTAGGATCGTCTCCCACTTCTTCTCTGATGGAATCCAACAACGTCACGTTGTCCGTCGTGCCAGAGAGGACATTCAACAGATCCGTCATGCCACCCAGGTCGAATTGCACGATCGCCGAACTGTGGCCCTGCTTCACGAGAAACAGACGGCTCGCTTCTCCGAGATTCTTGATGATGTGAAATTCCGCCTCCGTGACTTTGAACCCCTGGACATAGTCGTCATGGTCGGCGCGAGGATTGGGCAAGAAGATCTGGGTCACGCTCTGTTCCACCATCGTTTTGCCGATCGGGTGTCGCAGCACGTCCGAGGGCGATTGCGTCACAAAGACGCCGAGGCCGGATTGTTTGCGGATGGTCTTCTGCTTGTTGAAGGCGAAGTCCGCGAACAGCGGATCTTGCAGCGGCTTCCAGAATTCTTCCATGACATAGATGAAGGGCTCGCCCGTGATCAGCCGTTCGGTCAGATGGAGGAGATAGGCCATGATCGGTGTGCGAACTTCGGGATCGTCCAGAAAGTCCGTATAGTCGTAGCCGAATAAGCGTGCGCCGCTGATCTCATGGGTATCGTGTGGATTGTCGAATGCCCATCCCAAGGAATGACCGCGGGTCCATCGCTTCAGTCGTGCCCGCACACTCTGGTCCCCGCTTGCCGGGAGGTTCTGGCGGAGGAGGGACAGAGAACGCAGGTCAGATGAGACCGTTTCACTCATCACCGTCCGTACCGCCTGGCTGATGTCGCTCTGCTCCTTCGTGGTGAGTCGTGGAATCTCGTCGCCGGGCTGTTTCACGAGTTGGGCCACGAGCTGTTCGCAGAATTGCCAGTTGTGGGGGTTGGGTTCGAGCTGCAAGGGGTTAAAGCCGGTCGGCAGGCCGCGTTTCAGCGACTGATACGTCCCGCCCATGGCTCGGATTCCAATTTCAGCACCGCGATCTTTGTCGAAGACCACGCAGCGGAGTCCTTGGTACTTGGTGGCGAAGGCCAAGAGGCTCAGTTCCAACGCGGTCTTGCCCACGCCGGTGCTGCCGCAGATAAAGGTGTTGCCGGGATACTTTTCGTCGCGTGAATCCCGGTCCTCCGGGGACACGTGGAAATTGAAATAGTAGGGCTGCCCGCTGGGCGTCTTGAACAGGGCCAAGGCTTCGCCCCAGGGATTGCCGGCTCGTTTGCCACGGGCGAAGTTGTGAAAGGGACTGAGGCAGACAAAGTTGCGGCTGGTGATGACGGCTTCGCGCGGCCGCAGACTCCAGTTGCCCGGGATTTGCGCGAACCAGGCGCATTCGGGTATCACGTCGATCCGCGCCATCTTGAACCCCGGTCCATCTTGAAAGACGGCTCGGGCGTCGGCCAGCGCGGTGCTCACGGATTCCATGGTGTCGCCGAAGATGGCGAGGCTGTAATGGTATTGGCCCAGATCGATGAGCCCGCTCTGCAGATCGTCTGCAGCCTGGTCCATCTGTTCGATCTCACGGGTCGCCGCGTCTTCCGACGCGATCAAATGCCCTTTCTGGGTAGCCAGCGATTTCAGGGCCGCGCGTTTGTTGAGGCACGAAAAGCTCTGGGTCTCGATGTACTCGGCGTCGCTGTAGAGCAGGCCGTTATTCATGCCCGGCTCGGAGAAGGGCGGGTATTCCTGCATGTCGAGAAACCCAGCGAATTTCTTCTCGCGCGGGTGCCAGATTTCCAGCATCCCATTCCGGTCGCCGAAGTGCAGGCGAGAAGCGGGGAGGTACGAGGCCAGCGGCGCTCGGCGCAGGGGGATTTCCTCCCAGACTCCGTTGATGAGGTAGCTCAGAAAGGCCAACTGGTCGGAGTAGACGATGTCCTGTTTCGTATAGGTGCTGAGGCGTGTCGGCCCATAGCGACTTAGACTCGCTTCGAGTTGTTTCCCCATGTCTTCCAGGATGGTCAGCTGTGCAGTCTCCTGCTCTCGTCGCTGAGCCAGGGTACGCGTGCCCATGCGCGTGAAGAAGCTGGCGACCGTGGACGGAAAGGGTCGGTAGAGCAGGGACAGGTACAACTCCGTCGCCATTTGGCGGTGTTGGTTGAAGGATTGATAGTAGCGATCGCTCAAGGTTTGGCAGAAGAGATTGGGCGAGATGCCATGCAACCGCTCGGTCACGACGCGCCGAATTTTATGGGACCAGAGGGCGAAGGACCCACCGCCCAAGGATCGGAGAAACTGGTGCAGTGCTTCCTTGCGCAGCAAGACTTCTGAACGGTCGGCTGTTTCGAACGTGATCCCGTCCAGTTTCCAACAGGCCAGGTATTCGCCACCGGTCAAGGTGATGACGGTGGGCG
>CABVSA010000195.1 GCA_902500805.1 uncultured Nitrospira sp.
ATGTCATC
Organism: uncultured Nitrospira sp.; assembly: GCA_902500805.1. GTDB lineage: Bacteria > Nitrospirota > Nitrospiria > Nitrospirales > Nitrospiraceae > Nitrospira_D. The sequence continues at coordinate 9 of CABVSA010000195.1, forward strand.
TTCATGGACTGTCAAATGCCGGAGATGGACGGCTTTGAAGCGACACGCGTGATTCGGGAACGCGAAGCGTCGCCCGTGAAGCGTGAAGCGCAACACGAGATACGAGGGACGAACAACGAACGACGTGGCAGGCCTCCCGTGCCGATCGTGGCCTTGACCGCGAACGCCATGCAGGGAGACCGTGAGCAATGCCTGGCTGCGGGGATGGATGACTATCTTTCCAAACCGATTTCAGTCGAGGCCTTAGCCGCCGTTCTTCAGCGCATGCAGCACGCACGCGCGGGAAATCGGTCAGGGGGGAACCAAGAAGCTGCCTAACCTAGTCGGCTTCTGTATGGCTCGCTTGTGTTACGCCAGTTCGAGCGTCAATTGCTCTAGGGCTCTGGAGGACTTCCGAGGTGGTTTTGGTGGAGAGAGTGGATCTGAAGCCTGGTCGACGGACGAGCTGTGGCCGTCTTTGTGTTGCGCTGGTTCGGTTGTGAGTTCTTGCAAGGTTCCTCGGCAGGCTCCGCAGTGATGTCGTTGAGGCTGGATCGTTTTCCGTTGTCGCCGATAGAGGCGTCCACACTTCATGCATTGCCAGGCAAATCTCGACAAGGCGATGACTTCCTTCTCCAGTGAGTGGTACGTCGTCACAGCCACCTCTCCCGAAGAATTGATCTGTCTCATTTTTCTCAGAAATGCCAGGCCATGATCAGGGCGCCGTTTCAGGACATCGAACTGCCATTGGTGAATCATTTCATGCGCAAGGGTGTTGATCAGTTCCTGCTCCACATAGGACATTCGCGCGGCCAGTTGTTCAAAGAGCGGACGCGAGAGACGAATCTCTCGTCGACCGGTACTTGGGAGATTGGGGTACGAGGTTCGTGGCCCGCCACGGCAGGTGAACATGCCGACGGAGGAGGTCAGTCGTGCACTCCAGCGAATTGGAATCGGTGGGAGAGCCCCCCCAAAGTACCGTGCGTTCAACTGTTGCCAACGAGCCTCGAGCATCTCAGGCGAAAGGGCTGTCGAGCTGTGTGAGATCGGCTTCATCCCAGCTCCTCCAGCACGGCCGCGGCAAGCAGCGGTAGCATGATTTCATGGTGACCGGTCAGGGAATAGCCCTGGCCGCCTTTTTGTGTAGGCCGCCGCACGACGTTCGTCTGAGGGCGATAATGGACCAAGAAATCCATGTTGGCGGTGGTAATGTTCGAGATCGGGTGACCGAGGTTGCGCCCCAGCGACAGCGTTTTGAGAAAGACTTCCGGAAGAATCACGGCGGATCCGATGTTGACGTACACACCGCCTTCCATCTTGGCAACCACGGCAGTCAAACGTCTGAAGTCGAGCAGCGAAGTCGCTCCGATGGCGGCCCCATCAGCCGAGGGGTGCATGTGGATAATATCGGTTCCGACTGCAACATGGACGGTGACCGGTATACCAAGTCGAACACCGGTGGCGAGAATGCTGGTCCTGCGATTCGGAAACTGCGGCGCCGCGTGATGCATGTAGGTCCCAATGGCTTCCCCCAATCCTTGGCCTGCCGCTGCGCCGAGGATGATGGCGTCATTGAGGATTCGTCCGGTTTCCTCCGCCATCCCGAACCGACCTTCATCGATCTCAGCATCCACTTCCTCAGAGGTATGCCCCATGAGGGCCAATTCGAAGTCATGGATAATCCCCGCTCCATTCATGGCGACTGCCGTCACGATCCCCCGTTCCATCAAATCCGTGATGATCGGGGCGAGCCCCACCTTAATGACATGCGCACCGATTCCGATGATGACCGGACGGCGCTTCCGATGGGCTTTTGCGATGGCTCGGGCGACGGCCCGCAATGACTTGACCGCAAGGATATCAGGCAAGCCATCGCAGAAGGCCTTGAATGAACCCCCACGTTTCCACGGCGTCGCAAAGTCGGCGACCCGAACCTTGCTATACCGTTTCTTCAATGGATAGGTCTTGAGATCCGATACATTGATCGGAGCAATCAAGGCAGGACGGCCGGTTGGAGATGTCCGATTAGGACGCGTTGCCAAGGAGATGATCCTCTATCAGCTCACAGAGCACATGGCCCAGCGTGATGTGACTTTCCTGGATCCGAGATGTCAGCGTGGACGGTACGATAAACGGGTAGTCAACCAGTCCGGCGAGCGTGCCTCCCGATCCGCCGGTCCAGGCCACGGTGATCAGTCCGCATTCGCGAGCGGCCGTGATGCCTTTCAGGACATTGGGAGAGTTCCCGCTCGTACTGATGCCGACGGCAATATCGCCCTTGCGGCCATGAGCTCGAACTTGGCGGGCGAAGAGCTCTTCATACCCATAGTCATTCGCAATGCAGGTAATGGCGGCGATATCGGTCGCCAGGGCGATCGCGGGGAGCGGCACGCGGTCCCGCCGATAGCGGCCCACAAATTCAGCGGCGATATGGGCGGCATCCGTGGAGCTTCCGCCGTTGCCGAAGAGCAGCACTTTGTTGCCGCTGTTGAACGCATTCGCGATGAGCCGTGCGACCTGCACGATGCGGTCGGCATGCTCGCGTGCGAATTGCTGTTTGACATTGGCACTGTCGGCAAAGGCGTTCAACACAACTGCTTGCATGGGCGCGATTCTAGGCGAGGCGGCTCTGCCTGTCAAACGAAGGTCAGATCTGGGAGGTGCGAAGAGAAAATGGTACGCAGATCTTGGGATCTTTACGTTAATAGCCCCATGTCTCATGCCGTACGGGCAAACGGTTCAGCACTTGTCGATAGAATTGCCACTTCGGCATGAAGCGATCCATCAAGATGATGAATCGGCTGTTGTGTGTGGGCTCTAGTAGATGGAGCATTTCGTGCACGACAATGTATTCAAGACATTCCGGTGGCTTCTTCGCCAGCTCCGTGTTCAAGCGGATGTGACGTGCCGTAGGATTGCAGCTCCCCCATTTCGTTTTCATGCGCTGAACGAAGACGCGGCTGACTGTCACGCCCATCAATGGTTGCCACTTGGCAATCAGTAGAAGCACGGCTTGCTTGAGCTGCTCGCGATGCCATACCTCAAATATTTCCTGCTTCCGATCCTCACTCGCACCTGGGCGAACGCTCAGAAGAATCCGGCGATGCCGCAGTTCGATCGATGGGGTGC
>CABVSA010000196.1 GCA_902500805.1 uncultured Nitrospira sp.
CAGACAGCGCTCCCAGCAATGCATCGGTGTCTTTGGTGGCTTCATGTTCGAATAGCCACGTCATTGTGACGGAACAATCCAGCACAAAGTTCATCGTCGTCCCCTGCTCTTTAACTGGAGAATATCCTCCGTGGTCAATTTGACAGGGTGCTTGGCGCGCAATGCCCGAATCCCTTGGATCGCTTGTATGGCCTCTTCCCGACTTGCGCGTTTCGCGGGCACCAGCTTGGCAACGGCTTCATCATGGCGAGTGATCGTGATTTCTTCTCCCTGAGCGACTCGGCCGATCAATTCAGAGAGTTTGTTTTTCGCTTCGGCGAGTCCCACTGTGGTAACGGCCATTGTGACATCCCTCTCATATTTGGATATGAGTTAATCTGGCTAGATGATAGCTAGGTTAACATAGCCCCGAGCACGCAACAAGCCATTCACTGATGCCGGTCAATTGGTTGCGCACGTGCCAGGTCGAACAGTTTATTGACACAGTGAAGCGGGCGCTCGTGGACAAGTCCTCGCTCCGGCTTGTGCAAGAACTCGTGCAGGCGGTCAAACAGTACGGCCGACCACAATTCCTACGGACGGACAACGAGGCCGTATTCGTCTCCCGCTGGTTTCGAGTCGGTCTCAGGCTGTTGGGAATCCGTCATCAGCGAAGTGAGCCGGGATGCCCCTGGCAGAACGGGAGGGTCGAACGGTTCATTGGGACGGTGAAGCGGGCGTTGGCGGTGGAGCCGATCGCGGACGGAAATGAGTTCGCGGTGGCATTACAGCAGATCCGCACCTGGTACAACCATGATCGGCCGCATGACCACTTGCAGGGCCGGACACCGGGAGAAGTGTGGGCAGGGATCGATGTCTTTAGAGCGAAGCCGGGCTAGTGGGGTGACGTCAGCACTTCGACAAGCTCAGTAGAGCGGGTGAGGCGTGAAGCGTAAGGGGTAGAGAGCCAATCACGGATGGAGTGTCCGGCAGATCAGGCAGAGATCTGTGCGAATGGAGCTGAGCGAGGAGAAAACGGAGGTCGAACCGCAGAAATTCGTGCAGACGAGAGCAAAATTCAGCTCATAGTGACGTGCTGAGGCAGGATTCGGAGGACCATCAGTCACCGAATCACTCAAAAACGTCTGCAGGACAGGCGGACGGGACACCGCAGCAGAACCGTGGCTGGCCATAGGGCTTGCCGGTATTCGGATCGATCAGCTAATTACTTCACAAAATATGTAATCTTGCGGGTGTCTTTGCAAATGCCCTGCTGACGACATCTTTCACTAGTCGTAGTCGTTATGCGTTCGATCCAGTTTCCATGCTCATCAAACTTATATAGGTAGGTTTCCATGTCACGCACGACGGAGCCTGAATCATAGACAATTTCTTCCGTTAGAACATTGTTTGCATTGTATTTAGAAGTCCGCACTTCATCGACCGAGCCATCTTCCTTGTACAGAACTTTCTTGATTAGATTGCCCTTGGAATCATACGTATTGGCTGCCCGATACTCTGTTCTTTGACAGCCATCCGCCGATGCGCAGTCTTTTAGCGAACGAACGGCGCTTAGATTTCCTCTCTCATCATATGAATACTGTGCGATGGATCTGAGCGTATCGTGGGAGAGGTAATATCTGACTTCCACCTTCCGATGGGCTGCGTCATATCGATTGAGTTCTTTCCAAATCAACCGACCATCGCCACCATTGAGCGTTCGTTCGATGAGGTTCCCGTGCTCGTCATACTGGTAACGGATGGTCGTGTGCAGAGTGCCATCCTCTGCCACAGTTTTCGAAGATATCAGCACTCCTGAATCGGCATACTCATACATCGCTGTCAATGAAGCGATCGTGTTCTTCCCTCCTATCTTAGAATAGGACACTTCCGACTCAAGCAGATTCCCAGACCGACTGTAGGAGTTTCTTGTTCGCTTAATGGAAGCACCTTCTGTCCAGATTCCAGATTCCTCCATCGCAGATTGTACTGGCCCCAATAGACCATCACGCTCCCGATCACTCTTTGAAAAGCTAGGCTCGGCAAAGAGGGTTCCGGCAGTTGCAGCTATGCATATTGTGATGAGCCATCGCTTCATGGTTTGGTAGGCCCCTGCGCTCCTATATCATCAATACATTTGCCTACGTCCTTGCAGACGTCTGGGTAGTTCCCCTTTCCAGAACAATTAATGCTGACGTTGATTTGATCGTTCCCCAGGCAGGTTGTTGTATACGGATACCCTGATTTGCAATTGGAGCCCGGTCCATTAAAATAGAGATCATACGCTGTCCCCAAACAGTCTCCTAATGGAGTCCCTCTAGTAGCCCTAATACATGCATCGATTTGGGCACCGCACGGTCGTTTGTCAGGGAACAGCGGTTCAATAAGACCTAGTGGATCTCCAAAATTTAGAGGTCTATTTCTCACGTAAACATAAGCATTCATGCGTTGGTCCATTCCGGACAGTTGATTTTGAACCATCCCCTTCAATGGCCAAACAATTCCAACAGACTTGCGGCAGAGCCCCAGTGATAATGGGTCGAGGGGTGCAAGAATTGGGTCCTCTCTCAGAAATCTCTGAAACTTTGGGCTATAGTACCTCGCCCGGTAGTACACGACCTCCGTTCCATCATTCTCTCGTCCGGTGTACTGGAACGCATTCGACGACACGCCCGTCGCTGTCGTCTTCCCAAATGGCTCGTAGGTATACGTCGTTGCTGACGCACCCAGTGCATTGCTCAACGCCAGCGAGCTCCCTAATGCATCCGTGTGATAAAACTCATTCCCGGTTCCCGCTTGCCGGATAAACGGTTCATCAATATTCAATGAGCGAATGTAGTTGGCGCCAACGGCTCCACTGCCGATCTCGGCCGCAATGTCGTTCCCATCATATAAGAATTGGGACGATGTGCTGCCAATGACCTTGCTCACTCGCCGCCCCAGCGCATCGTATTTGAAGGAGGCCGTCACACCACCGCTGATCGAGACCAGCCGATTTCTCGCATCCCACACATAAGTGTTTGTTCCATCGCTCGTCAGATTGCCGTTGGTGTCGTAGGTGAGCTGAAGTTCCCCCCATTGTTTGCACAGGTTTTCATCTGAAAGAAGCGTATGAAT
>CABVSA010000197.1 GCA_902500805.1 uncultured Nitrospira sp.
TCCTACCAATTGACCCCGACACGCCGTGGGAAGCTGCTTTTGAATGGCGTACGAATCAGCACGGAGTTTCCCTTCGGACTCTTCACGAAACGAGCGTTCTACCCGATGGAGGACACCCTCGTGGTATGTCCGGAGCTCCAGCCGGTGAATGACCGTCTTCTGCGTGGTCTCTTCGCTGCGGGGTACGAACAGGCCGTCCATCGACGGGGGCACGGCAGCGATCTGTACAATCTTCGCCTCTACCAGGCAGGAGATGATTCCCGGAGTATTCATTGGCCGACGACGGCACGGACTTCTCAACTGACCATTCGAGAGACTGAGGCAGAGGAACAACGTCGAGCGACCATCTGTGTGTCAACGAGTGTGCCGGTGAGTCATGACGCCTCGTTTGAGCGGGCAGTCTCGCTCGCAGCGTCGCTGGTTCAGCATCTGACGCACCACAATTACTCCATCCAATTGCGTCTAGGGTCGGAGTGTTCGTCGTTTGGTCAGGGAGAAACGCATCGCCTTGACCTCCTCCGTATGCTGGGCCTCTGCGAACGGATCACTCCCACGGCAGAGTCCATGAAGCAGGATCAATGGGCAGATGCTCATTCCGAGGTCGATGGAGGAGGAACAGTGGTTGTCGTACAAGCTTGGTCTGATTCCGCAGTAGGAGAGACCGAACTCCCTTGGATCCTGATCGATGGGGAACTCATCCCTGGAGCGGCTCATGTTGCTTAGTCAGGCCCTTCATCTGACCTCCATGCTGCTGGCGTCTGCGTCCTTCATTGGATTGACATTGGGAGCCGGGTTGCCGGAGTGGCTGGCTGCAGTGACCGGTGCGACACTGATCGCAGTGCTCCTACGAAACATGGGAATGAAGCCGGTCGATCGACTGACCACGCAGATGCCTGTGTCAGCCGTTGGATGGAATCTGATTGTGCTCGGCGGCTTTGTCGGTTTTTGGATCGACCTCTTGTGGGTTTCCGGTGACCTGCTTCCTGCCGGACTACACTTTTTGATGATTCTGATGATTATCAAGCTCTTCAACCTCCGACTTCGTCGTGACTATCTGCACCTCTATGCGATCAGTCTTGTCGCCATGCTCGCTTCAGGATCTCTCACGGCGGATCTGTGGTTCTTTCCGATTTTTTCAATCTACCTTCTGGCCGGGGTCTGGACCCTGCTTCTGTTTCAGTTGACCAAGACGTCGGAGGTCAGTGGCGATGCCTGGATGTCTGCGCCTATCCGACATGAGAGTCATGAAGAAAACCACAGAGTCTCGCCCCGATTGTTTTGGATAGCGAATGGGCTGGCTCTCGGTGCATTCCTTATCACTGTGGTGATTTTCTTCACCATCCCGCGGGTCAACGCAGGGATTTACCAGAAGGGATTTGGGGAAAATCTTCGCATGTCCGGGTTTTCCGACAAGGTGAACTTAGGTGCGATTGGATCAATCAAGCGAGACCCCAGCATCGTGATGCGAGTCGAGTTGCCCAGGAGCCCGCTGCATGACGCCAGACCGCTCTATATTCGAGGGGTGTCTTTCGATCGGTACGATGGCACGGTGTGGACGAATCAACTGAGCTATCGACGGAGTCTCATCGAGGAAAGCCCCGGCACGTTCACGTTTCGCGGAAAACGAGCGGTCTTGCGGTCTCAGCTCGGTGAGGCGATGCAACAGAAGATTCTTCTCGAGCCACTGGATACGCCGGTGTTGTTTGCCGCGCCGTTCATCGAAAGCGTAACGGGGACGTTCCCCAGTCTTTTCTTCGACGCAACCGGTGCGGTCTATCTGCCATTCCCCAGTTCGTCCCGAATCGAATATACCGTCGTCTCTCGTTCCACTGTGTTGGTACCGGCGGATCTCGGGTCCGAGCCCGGACCGTATCCTGAATGGGTGGTCAGACAGTATTTGCAACTCCCCCTTCAGTCGGATCGTATCACTGCGTTGGCCGGAGAAGTGACGCGGAAACATTACCGGCCATATGAAAAGGCTACTGCGATTCAAACGTATTTAACCAGCCACTATCGATACAGCCTGGATGCGCCGCTTGCCGAACAGCCTCAGCCGCTAGAAGAATTTCTTTTCGCGAGAAAGACCGGGTACTGCGAGCACTATGCGACGGCAATGGTCATCATGCTCCGAACCGTCGGGGTTCCCGCTCGTTTGGTGACAGGCTTCATGGCCACGGAATGGAACGAATACGGACATTACTACGTCGTCAGACAGCAAGACGCCCATGCGTGGGTCGAAGTGTATCTGCCGCATTCCGGGTGGATCCGGATGGATCCGACTCCTACGGAAGACAATCCACCAGCGGGAGGCCCGGTGTGGAAAGTTCTCGGACCCATCGTGGATAACATTAAACTCCAATGGAACCGATTGTTCGTCCAGTATAGTGCGGCAGATCAACTGGCCGTCGTTCGGGAGTTAAAAGCCGAAGGGATGTCGGTCCGAAACAAGGCGCTGGATTCCATGACGCTCCTTTTCGGTGCCCTCCTGACGGTCCTGAGTGGGATCGTGCCTCGCAACGTGTCACAGGTCAGGATCGGAGCTCTAGGGGAGTTGCTCGGCGTTGCCGTGATAGGTCTCGCTGTCCTTTTCTGGTTGCGTCGGTCGCGACCGTGGGTGGCCTGGAGCCTCTGGGAGAAGGGCCGGGGTCATGAGCTAGTCATTGCGCAATACTACCGTCGCATGCGCACCTATCTGACCGGACAGGGATTTTCAAATTCTACGGCCATCGCGCCGCTTGAGCTGGTCGAGATCACGCACGCACAGTGGAGAGAAGCCTATACGGCTGTGGCGTCGATCACGGAGGTGTATTGTCGGACAAGGTTTGGTCATCTGCCTCTCACCCCAGAGGATCTGAAACAGACGGAAGACCAGCTCCGCCATCTGTTGAAACTACGAAAACCACAAACGTGACGCTTTGATTCTCGCTGGATTCAGATCGCCATCCCATTCACGTGGGGATGACAAAATCGAAACAAATGGACTGAGAGACCGATCAGGCAAGATACCGATTAGGCAAGATATTGGAGCGGGAAAAGGGATTTGAACCCTCGACCCTCGCCTTGGCAAGGCGATGCT
>CABVSA010000198.1 GCA_902500805.1 uncultured Nitrospira sp.
CTTGGAACTACGGTCACATCGCATGGCCACACAACCCAGATTAATGGAGGAATCCGGCCTGGCAATGGAACAAACCTCTTTCACAGTTTCAACCAATTTAGTATTGGACCTGGCGACACGGCGCAGTTTCAGAATACGACTCCGACGCTCACGACCATCAACATTCTGAGTCGGGTCACCGGGGGAAATCCGTCGAGTCTTTCTGGCACCATCAACACCATGAGCTACCCCGGCGCAAACTTTTTCCTGATGAATCCAGCCGGTATTGTCATTGGACCCACCGCGACGTTAAACGTGAGCGGCTCGGTCGCCTTTACCACCGCAGACTATCTACGACTCGCAGAGGGCCCTGGCTCCAATTCAGGAATCTTCCACGCAGCCTCCACAGAGACAAGCCTCTTGACCAGTGCCCCTATCACCGCCTTTGGATTTCTGAATTCCAATCCGGCAGCCATCGCTGTTCAAGGGAGTACCTTAACCGTTCAGCCCGGTGAGTCTATTTCCTTCATTGGTGGCAACCACGGCTTCACGTCTATCGATCCATATACAGGTGCCACCACCGCTGTGCCAGACGGGGTGACTGTGACCGGCGGACACCTTGTCGCGCCGGATGGCCAGGCCCGTATCGCCAGCGTCGCATCACAGGGAGAAATTCTCGCAACGAACGGAACCGAGACAGGCAATATCAATGGTCACACGTTCACGACATTGGGTGCCCTTCAGATCTCGCAACAATCGAGCATCGACATTCGTGGTGAGAGTGGCGGCTCGATCCGTATTCGAGGAGGCCACCTGGTGATTGATTCCTCACAACTCTCCTCAACGGCGGGACAGATTTCCGTCGATACGGATTCGATGCACATCACTAATTCCTCTGAAGTGAAGACAGAAACAACAACAGCGGTAAACGCTGGTCACATTACGTTGAACGCCCAAAGAGACATCACGCTAGACTCTGGCACCCTCATTCTTTCCTCATCAAAAGGCGCTTCTGGCCACGCTGGAGACATCACACTCCAGAGCCACCAGGGGAACATCACTCTTGTACAATTCTCTTCTGTCACGACCCAATCACAAATGAGCAGCGGAAATACGGGTTCCATCAGCATAGACGCGCCGCGCGGAGACATTCGTGCCAATGACTCATACGTCCACACCTCATCACGAGGAACGGGACAACTTGGAGGAATCCAGATCACAGCCAACAATCTCCTCCTGCAAAACAGTGCGTCCATTCTGGGTAATAATTTGACCACGCCACACGTTGCTGAGCCCATTACCATTACAACGACCGGTCGTCTCAACCTCACGGGGAGTGCAATTATTGAAACCGGCACCGCTGGGCCTGCCAAAGCGGCAGACTTACTTATCAGGAGTCGCGAAGTGGTGCTCAGTGAGTCCAGCATGCTCATCACTAGTACGATCAGCTCCGGCGATGCAGGACGACTCAGGCTCTTCACAGACAATCTGCAACTGACGGATGGAGCAAGACTTTCAAGTGGCAGCCTTGTTCACCCTGCCACAGGAGAAAGCCCCGTCGGCCGTGGTGGATCCATCAGCATCGAGGGCCTCAACAATCCGGGCGCCGCGGTGCACATTGATGGAGGAGAAAGCGGCATCTTTACCGATACGCAAGGGAGCGGCGCAGCTGGTGATATATTCGTGGAGGCCTCCTCGCTGATACTCCAGAATGGCGGAACCATTTCTGCACAAACAACCGGCACGAGCCTTACTGCCACAGGTGGCTCGATCACCATAACGGCAACCGATCAAGCCGCTCTGAGCGACCGCGCCTCGATCACCGCCAGCAGCACAGGGACAACCGCGGGAAATGCCGGCACCATCTCGCTCGATGCCGGTCGACAATTAGGACTACGCGATCAGGCCTTCATCACAACGGCAACCGAATCGGCGCAAGCGAATGGTGGGAACATCGAGATCCGAGCCATTGACCTCGTCCGTCTCGTCAACAAGAGCGAGATCAGCACGTCTGTGAAAGGAGCCGAAGGGAGCGGCGGAAACATCTTCATCGATCCGCAGATGGTCATCGTACAGGGGAGTGCCGTCACCGCTCAGGCAGTCGAGGGTGCGGGAGGACACATGACGTTCGTCACACCCCTGTTCCTGGCTGACTCCGCCAGCGTCGTAAGCGCTTCATCGCAACGCGGCCCGAGTGGCACCGTGACGATTCAATCACCGACGTCGAACATCAGCGGCACGGTGGGTCAACTCATGGCTAAACCAAGCCCGCCGCAAGTGCTGCTACAAAGCCACTGTGCCGCCAAGTCCGGAAACGGACAGAGCACCTTTCTCCTGACTGGCCGCAATAGTCTTCCGGACGAACCTGGTGGGTGGCTGAATACCCCAGTATCGGTCGATCGTTGGACGGGAGAAGATAGTGCGCATGCATCGGGGGCGATGGTTCAAGAAAGCAGCCTCAATAAACTGCCAACAATCGCTAAGCAATCGCCTAACCAAACCATGCTCTCCCTACGCCAATTGACCCCGCCAGGATTTCTGGTTCGATCCTTCGCACCAGTATCCACAGACTGCCGTTCGTAAAATTCCTCTCGTGTCATCCCCAGCAGGCCTTTAGACAGGGAAGAACTCCCTGGCGAAATCAATCTTCGTGCGCACTCACGAACCGAGATATCCCGACACCCGTCGTCGCTGTCGTTTCCCCCCTACAATTTTGACTTGGCAGGCCTGTCACCAAGGTCCAAAACCTACCTACTCATCAACGTGGGGTGAATCTTTTTAGATACAATGGAGGTGAATCTAATTCGATTCACCTTAATCATTTTCCCAACCTCATGACAGTAAGAGTACCTCCTGCTCGCAAACATGTAACCACCTGTAGAATCTACGTATTTTAATCCAACAAGGAACCCATCACTCTGGTCACACAGCGATGGCCCATACCTTGCTAGATCCACATGGACATAGGGTCGAGAAGTTGAAGAAGAGTTATAACCAAATCTGGTGTTTGAGGGTTTGAAAAGAAGCGGCGTATCTGGTT
>CABVSA010000199.1 GCA_902500805.1 uncultured Nitrospira sp.
CCGTCACGGTGACGGTCGCGGTTCGCGATGTACTACTGGCATTCGTGCTGTCACGGGCCACCACGATGATTGAACGGCTGCTCGTGGTCGGTTGGTCGCTCGTGTTGTTGTAGAGAATGCCCTGCAAAATCGTCTGATAGGTCGCAGTGCTCGCCGTGCCCGAGATTAACAGTACGCCGGTACTTGCCGTGTAGCTCACCGTTAAGCCGGCCCCCGAGGCCACCGTCGTCGCCGCCGCATTGAGGGAGAGCGACTCCACCGCATTCCCATTGGGCCGCGCCGTTAGTGTCACCGTCATGCGGTTGAGATCGGCGCTATCCACATCGCTCAACGTCCCCACCGGGGCCATCAGCACCGACGTCTGCTCGGTGAACGCCGTCGTCACATTATTGCCTCCCCCACCCGCGTTCAGATCTACCACCGGCGCGGCGAGCAAGCCAACCCAACTTGCCTGGATGCTGTCGTCCACGACTATTTGCGTCTCGATCGTCCCGATCTGAGTCTCCAGCACCCAGTCACCACCCAATGCGGCAAAGCCTGTGGCGTCCGTGCTCGCGGCGACGTCGGCGCCGGTCAACTGACTCAGCAACGTTGCCGCCTCTTGCCCGGTCTGGCCCTCAGCGAAGTCGCAACCGTAGAGCAGAATGTCGGCCTGCCCTGACAGCGCCTGTTGGATGATGGCGAGTTCGTCGGCGTACTGTCCCGTCATCGACTCCATGGTCAAGGTGCCCGTGCCGAGTTGGAGCTCTCCCGCCCCACCGTGCGAGATCAGATGAATCGCATCGATCCCCGTGCGACCAGCCAGCGCGCTCGCCATCTGTTCCACGCCATCCTGCTCACCATCGAGCATAATGACTGCGATGTTCGGGGCCATGCCGCTCAGGAGTTCCTGATAATTCGGGACGGTAGGATCAACGAAGACAATCTCGGTCCTGGACCCGCCAGGGTAATAGGTCGTAATGGCGTGAAGCAGTTCTTGCGACTCATTCTCTACCCTGGTTGGCTCTCCACGACCTTCTGCAGACACTGCTGATTCGGCCTGCTCCTGCGCAACTCGCTCTTGATTGACTTCCGCAGCCGTGGCAGCCGCGGCCGCATCGAACATGAGGCGGGATTCAAGCGAGAGCAAGGATGCCTTGACTTGGAAGGTGCCTGCAGCCTTTGGAACCGGCTTCGGCCGGTCATTCTGCTGTGGCACTGTGCGTTTGTTTTGCCCGAACATGTGTAGGTTCTTTTGCCCCTGCGATGCCGTGTCAGGTCTCCATTGACTGATTGCGTTCAGCGCTGGAGATCCGCTTAAAACCATGCAGGTTTTGCTCCAGCACAACGAAATCGGTTAACGGGAACAATGGACTCTAACCGCCACGAACCAGCTGAAAGAAGCTGGTGACGATGTTGTGAGGGTACCAATTGTGTCTTGCTGACAAAAAGCGGCAGCCACGGCTCTGATCGGTCAAGGTCTGCTCTTCTGTAACTGAAACGGGAGGGGACGATTTCTGACGATCCTGCGAATGAACCCAAGCCGATCCGCCTAGCGCGATCCCGCGCTCTATACTAAAACCCGCTTTCTCTCACGACAGTGGCAACCACCTGATCCCACGCTCGTTGCGCGATGCTTGATGGGTGCCCCTCGATCTGGACATAACCAGGAAGAATTTGGTCGGGAGCAATCGCGGTGTCATCAAGGCTGAGCCGCACGCGATAGACCGAAACCTCCGGTTTGAGTCGTCCCTTCTCATCCTTCCTCACCGGCACATCACCGCCATACACTGACGCCAAATACGGCACCATGAACTCGCGCTCATCCACCTCCGCAACTTGCGTGACATGCGCCCAGACCGATGGCCTGGTGAGATCAAGCGGGATAAACCGCGCCGGTTGTCCGATTTCAATATACGCGAGTTCGTCGACCGGAACGAAGCTTTCAATCTCGGCCTGACGATTATCCACCAGATAGGCAATGGGAACTTTCTGGTCAAGCCATCGTCCGACGGTCAGGGAATCGGCTCGATCCCGCACAATCCCGGCGATGGGAGCTTTCAAGGTCATATTATCTCGTTTGGCCTCCAGCCCTTTCAGCTCCGCCAGCCCGGCTCGGAGGGATTCTGCAATCACCTGCCGCTGATCACGATCCTGTCCATAGCCGGCCATCCGGCCAAGCCGATAGTCCCATTTTGCAACCTTCGTCTCTGCCAGCCGGACTTCCTTGTCCAACGACGGATTCTCCAGGACCACAAGAGCGTCTCCTGGCTTGACCACTTGGCCCTCACGCACCAGGACCTGCTGCAGCCGGCCCGGTGTCGGTGCAAAGATGGTCGCGTAGGAGGAGGCTTGCAGCACTGCGGGCAGCGAGATGCTGGTGTGTGACGGGATCAAGGTCAGTGCAAACACCGCCACCAGACACGCGATGCTGACCCATGCCCGTGGCGAGGCGGCATACACTGTTCGGCTGCTCCACCAGACTGTCAGCTCGCGATAGATCGGCATGGCGATAAACCAGACGATCTCAACCAAGAAAAGAATGATACCCAACGCCTTGAAAAAATAGTGATAGACCATCACGGCAATGCCGGTGAACAAGATGAGCCGGTAGAGCCAGATCGCCCAGGCATACGCCACCATGGTGTGCTGCACTCGCTCAGATACGATTTCCGGCGGTCCACTATGACGACCGAAGAGCAGATTGCGCAATCGCCATTGTCCAAAAGCAAAGGCCCGATCTTGAAGATTCGGCAGTCCCAATCCATCGGCCAGCACATAGTAGCCGTCGAATCGCATCAGGGGATTAAGGTTCACGACCAGACTCATCGCCAAACTGGTCGTGGCCACAATGAAGGCAATACTCCGGAAGGTCCCTTCCGACAAGAAGCCCCAGCAAAAGAGCGCCAGTGCAGCCAATCCCAGCTCAGCGATGACCCCACCGGCCGCGATGAGTAGTCGCTTCCGTTTGGACGTCAGGCGATACGAATCGGTCACGTCCGAGTACATGACCGGCATCATCACCATAAACGCCACGC
>CABVSA010000200.1 GCA_902500805.1 uncultured Nitrospira sp.
CTTTGCACATGAAGACATAGCGTTCGGCGGCGAGGGCACAGGACTCCGCGTGGTAAGAGGTAATCGATCCACTGTGTCCGGTCGTGAGGAGTTTCAGAAAGTCGAAGGCTTCCGCACCACGCAACTCCGCGAGTAGCACCCGGTCCGGCTTCATGCGGAGCGTGGAGGCAATCAATTCCGACGGTGTGATGGTTGCAGCACCTTGTCCTCCTTTGGCGTACAAGAGATGCACCCGGTTGCCGTGCTGGGGGAGTAACAGTTCGCGCACATCTTCGATCGTGATGAGTCGTTCCTGCTCCGGGACCGCCTGACAGATCGATTTCATGAGGGTGGTTTTGCCGGAGCCTGTGTCCCCCACGACGGCAATATTCTTTTTCGCCAGCACCGCTGACCGGATGAATAGACCCAATTGACGATCGGTCAGATACTGCACGAGCTGTCGCTCAATGGGATCGAGCTCGGAAGCGCGACGATCCAGCGTCGCTGCCTTGGCCCAGACATAGCTGCTGAAGGCTCCCTCTCTTTCATATTCATCCAGTGTCTTGATCCAAGCGCTGGGCCGACGGATCGAGATGGAAATGGTTCCCAGTTCCACTGCGGGCGGCAGCACGATCTGCACCCGTTCGCCCTCCGGCAACATGGCCGAGAGAATCGGGTGGTGCGGTCCGATTTCCTGCTCGGTCGCCGTCGCAATGGCCGTGGCGAGTGCGGTGAGTCGATCCAGAGTCAGGTCCGGTGAACAATGATGCTGCCAGGCTGCGCCAACCTCGATATAGACTTCCTGTGGGCGATTAACGACGATCTCGGTCGCACCGGGCAGCGCGAGATATTGGTGCAAGGGCCGTAGCAACTCGCGCACCATCGTGTCGTGCGCGAGCAGGTCAGTGGGGGTGCAGTTCATAGACGGTGCTGAAATCCAGATCCCGCGCGACGAAGATCGTCCCGCGGTCGCCCTGGTTCTTGTAGAGCGTGGGTTTGATGTTGATAGTGGATTGCAGGATGAGTTCTGCCATGCGGTTCCCCGTCGTGGCGGAATGTTGATAGATCCCCAGACTCTGCCCACCCCCGCCACCGGCCTGCGTGGCGGTGGCCAAGCCGATCCCGTCCTGCACGAGCGAGAGGAGAAAGGCCGCGCCCAGCCGGTCCCACCAATGGTTGTCCACGTAGCCGACTAACCCGGAGGTGCCAAGTGCATCGGCGGCCGGGGAATTCAGATTGATCACGACTCCCATCGGCGTTTTGACTCTGGTCCAGAGGAGAAAGAGGCGGCGCTGGCCCTGCGCCATCGTCGCCGCATATTCGCCGACCGCTTCCGATCCTCGTTCCAACAACACCACGCGCCCGTTGTCGCTGTAGACATCGCTGTTCAAGACACAGGTTGCCATGCCGGCGACTTCGTTGATCACCCGGACGGTCAAGGCGCAGTCGATCGTTCTGCCTTTCGGCAGGATCAGATTACGATCACCCAAGAGACCAGCTTGGACTTTCGGAGTATCCGATGGCGTCAGGAGCCCACCGATGGGTCCGGCTCCGCTGGCCGCAGGACCGGGTGGCGCCGCGAGCCCGACGCTCGTCACGCCAATCGACGGGCCACTGGGTCCGCCCATGTACCCGATCGCCGCTGGCGTCGAATTTCCTGTGTCTGCCGTGCTGACCGGCATCGCTGATCCGCCGAGTAGGCTTCCTGACCCCATGTCCGGCTGTCTCGTGCCGTTGAGCAGTTCGCGGACCAAGGAGATGGCCGCGTCTGGTCCTGTTCCCATTGGTGGAGTCCGGGCACTGTCCGACGCAGGGGAGTTCGTCACAAGGACCTCCCCACCGAACCGACTGGCACGTCTGCCGAGTGACGGGTTGCCTGGTGTTTGGTCAGATGCCAGTGCCATGGGTCGGTTTCCGTCATCAATGGCTCTGTCGAGGGGCGATCTGATCACATGGTCAGCAGACGCGCTAGGCGACCGGTTTGTCGACCGCATGAGTGTGGTGGTCGGCTGAGGTGGCATGAGATCGCGATCGGTCTCGAAGACCCGCTTCAGTCCAACCTGGGCCGGTTTGTTCTCCACCTTCGCGGCCCGTTCCTCTTGTGTGGCCTCCGCCTTGCGCTTCGCGCTATAGGTGTTCGCTGCGAAGACGAGTCCCACCACGAGCACGATGGTCATCACGACCAGAAACGCCACGCGTGCCGCAGTCTCGTTCCTGCCACCGCCGTGACGGTTGACCGACACAATCCCATCAATGATGGGAGGCTTTTGCTCAGTTCGCTCTGTTGATTCGTGTGGTTGTTCCATTTTTGTTTCTCAGCGCAGTGTCCTGGTGATGCCAGAGACGGTGGTTCCTTCGACGGTTGGCACTCCTGTTTTGTCGTAGGAATCATTCCAAATGCCGACCACGGCTTGGCCTAAACGCAACACAAACTGCCGTCCCATCCGTTGCACGACGGCGAGGTCCTTCTCCATGTGGAAATTGATGCGGGTTTCTTCACCCAGCGGCGAGTAGGAGAAGATGGCGGGGATCTCGCGATTGGGAGGGAACAGAAAATAGGTGAAGCGGCCGTCATCGAACACGAGGGCAGGCGCGATATCGTCTCCTCCCGGCAGCACTTCCATCGAATAGGACCAGTTGCGCGGTTCGGGGACAATCGAATTCAACCGCTCATGGAGGAGGTCGGCCTTCTCGCGAGCATGCTTGGCTCGATGGGCCGAGGCTTGCACCGCCGTCATGACGGCAGGATTTGATGGGAGCAGGGGATGACGGAAAATCACACGGTACATCGGCTCATTGTTTCCCTGCTTCCCCTGCCCAGCTTGCTGCTTCCGTCCAATGGGATCGTCTCCCACGACGGTGAACTCCAGACTGTAGTCGCGTTTGTCCGTGCGGATCTCCAGATTGTTATGGGTCGCCTGATCCTTGGGCTTCACCCAAACCTGGTTAGTCCCGACATCGGCCCTGATACACCATTCCGCTTCTGGCTTCGCACAGTCCGCGAGAAAGCCGCTGCCGGCGATGACGATGCGTTCG
>CABVSA010000201.1 GCA_902500805.1 uncultured Nitrospira sp.
GATCTCCCGGCCGACTCGGTGCCGTTCGCGGTCGCCGTCGCGGATATCGATCACGACGGCGACGGCGACCTGTACATCAGTGTGTTCGTGAACGCGAAAACATTTCGCAGTGCAACCTTCAACGATCCCACCCATGCCAAACCGAATCGCCTGCTCTTGAATAACGGCGACCTCACGTTTACGGATATTACTGAATCGTCCGGTACGGCGAGCAAGCAGAATACCTTCCTCTCCGTCTTTGTCGATTTGGACTCTGACGGCTGGCAAGATCTCGTGGTGTCCCAGAACACCGGCGCAGTCGAGATCTTCCGCAACATGAAGGATCGCACGTTCCAGCCGATCACGGTCAGCTCAGTCTTTGGATTTTGGATGGGCTTGGCAATCGGCGATATCGATAAGGATGGCGACCAGGATCTCTTTTTCACGAACGTAGGAACATCGATTCCACTGTTCTTGACCACTGGAGATCTCCGCAAGGACCAGCGCCATACACATGACTGGATGCTCCTACGCAATGACGGAAACTTCCACTTCACTGATGTCACGGAGGCCTATGGCTTGTCGGGCGAAGGGTTCGCCTGGGGCGCCGTGTTCGAAGATCTCAACCTCGATGGCGAGCTGGATCTGTTAGTGGCACAGAACTATATCAAGTGGCCGGTGCACAAGTTCTTCAAGCTTGCGGGACGCACCGCACTGCAATCCACCGAGCATGGCAAGCCGGTCTTTCACCATAGTCCGGCCCTCGGCCTGGAGAATCCGTACTTCGGTCAATCGCCGGTGATCGTCGATCTCAATGGCGATGGCAAACAGGATCTCCTGTGGCTCAATATCAATGGACCAGCACGGGCATTCCTGAATACTGCACGAGCCAATTACGTCACCATCGCAGTTCCCGACACAGTGGCCTCTCTCGGCACCCGGATCACTCTCGAAACGGACAAAGGGAAAAGCGATACGCGCGCGGTGATCGGCACGGTCGGGATGCTGACGGACCAAACACCCGAACTGAGTTTTGGGTTAGGTGATCGCGAGCAGGTAGTGCGTGCGGTGATTCAATACCCCAATGGACAGACGGAGGTGATCGCAGCCCCGCCGATCAATACGAAGATCCGCCTCCACTGATGACCGAAATATGCATTCGATATCTCGATGGCACGGAGAGCTGCCGTATTCATCTCCCTGCTCGTGGTCCTTCTCACTCCTTTATCCCTACCACACAGGCAACAGAATCAGGCGCCATCGATTTGATTTCGAGATGGGCCTGGGAAAAGCCCGCAGCCTTAACCCTCTCCAGTATGACGTGACCGGCTTTTAGGGTGTCCTCACCTGTGGGACCCTGCACAGAGGGCTGAAACGCGATCACGATCTTTCCTCCAGGATTCATCTGCCACTGCACTCGTCTCAACACCTCGTCAGGATGGTCCCAACAGTGGAAGACGTTGACCATGAGACACTTATCATACTGGTCATGGCCGGCAGGGAGCTCGGACGCTGAAGCCAGCAGTAACTGGACTCGGCCTTGCTCGATCGCCGAGGCGTTGCGCTTCTTCGCCTGCTGAAGCATCATTTCTGAATGATCAATGCCCACGACGTGCCCGCCGGTCACCACCGCACTCATGAGTGCAATGGCGAGACCTGGTCCGAAACCGATTTCCAGCACACGATCCGTGGGCTGCAGCTCCAACAACGACACGGCCCACGCATTTCGCTCTCGGTTCGATCGTCGATGTGCCATGCGCCACCCAGCCACCCGTCCCCTCAAGCCCGTCGGCTTCTCAAACTGCGAATAGACTCGTTGGGCGGCTTGCGCCTGACTGGGTTGCTCGACTGCCTCGTCAACATTGCTGACATGGACGTGCTGCACTTCTGCTTGCATGATGACCTCGTCAATTCAATCCGGACTGGTTCCGGCCACACCCCGTTGTCTTCACGTGAGCCTCAGCCCACCCTTGCGAAGGTAGGCCAAGCGAGATCGATCAAGCTACACCAGCGGACTTCACACATTCAAATACAGAGTTTGCGCCGCATGGAGCGTCTCGTTTCCCGACTTTTCTTCTTTCAGACTCCCTGTTATTCGCGATGAGGAATGATGTGCGTTCGCGTGCCGACTGCTGTGCGCCACAGTGGGAATCTCGCACAAATTCGAGTAAGATACTCCTATCTATCAGCTATCTGGAGGACCTATGCGGTACGTGCTGCAGCTGCTTCTCGGAATCCTACTGTGGGGGAACATCGGTGTTGTCTACGCACTTGATTCCGGAAGCCGGGAATCGTTACGGGGAATAATCGGACTGGGGCTGGTCATCGAGGAGGTGAGTCCCGATGCTTCGACTGATGGGCTCTCCCAGGAAGCGATCCGCTCAACGGTCGAGCAAGCCCTTCGCTCAAAGGGCATCCGACTCCTGACTGAACGCACACGTTCAGGCTCATCACCCTATCTCTACATCAACGTCAACACGCTCAAGGAAGAGCTTGGGTTGTATGCCTATACGGTCACGGTGGATCTCAAACAACTTGTCGGGTTGCTCTCAATGAAAAACAAGAAAACCTGGGGCACCACGTGGTCGGCCAGTGTGATTGGAATGGTGCGGCAAGAGAATGTGAATCAAATCATCGCCGATGCGGTGGAACCTCTGGTCAAAGACTTTGTCGACGACTTTCTCGCGGTGAATCCCCGGTAGGAGACGGACGTTTACCGATGCCCGATCCCGCCTTCTTCATGAATACTTCCCCTTTCAACCGCCGATAGGCCGCTGCGACAGTATCCGTCGCTCGTCGTTCGTGAAGCGTGACGCGTCTTAATCCGGAACGAGATACGCTTCACGTGCGACGTTTCACGAGATCTGCGATCCAAGGTTTCGTCCCTCGACGGTGCTCAGGACTCTGAGTTGGTCGATGGGTCACGAACCATCCTGACTGTGGCATTCGAGATCATCACACAGCACGCCGGGACCATCAGCGCAAACCCGTTGTTTTCTTGCTCGGTTCGTGCCCCTCAGTTAGACTTTTTTCA
>CABVSA010000202.1 GCA_902500805.1 uncultured Nitrospira sp.
CGAGGCGTCCTGCCGGCAACCATGACGCTCTTGACCCAGTATCGCTGGCCGGGCAACGTGCGCGAGTTGGAGAATGCGATTGAGCGGGCGGTGTCGTTGAGTCACGGCCCCATGTTGACCCCTGAGGATCTGCCGGAAGTGATACGGCAGGGAACATCCACCGAAGAAGCAGCGAGTCTTGGTCCAGGCGATCCACTGGATGATGCCTATCTGACACTCGAGGAAGTTGAGAAACGCCATCTGATTCGCGTGCTCAAGGAAACAAAAGGCAATAAGGTAAAGGCTGCAAAGATTTTGGGTATCGATAGACGTACCCTCTATCGGATGGCGGAACGGTTTGGTCTGGATCTTGGCGAAGAGCTGGAGGGGGCAGAGAAAGAAGCCATCGGACCGAGTGGAACTTCCTGATGGAGGAGTCGGGACGCGTAACAAGCCGTCACGCGAGGGAAAAAGAAAACGCCACGACCGTCAGGCCGTGGCGTTTTTGAATGAAAGCGGCAAGGTGCTATTATTTTGCGCCGTAAAACGTATCCGTTGTGTAAGTGGTCTGGACGATTTTCAACTCGTTCTTGATTAAGCGCAGTTTGTTTTGTGCACTCTGTGGGACTTGGGGGGTGGTTGGACCCCAGCTATCAAACATGGTTTGCTTGCCTTCAGACGAGACTTGTAGACGAAGGCGAGAGCTCTGATCGGTCTCCGCCGTCACGGACGCTTCAGCCTGGCTTCTGACAACCCCAAGCCGTCCTCTCACGAGCCAATCCCAGATGCTCGGTTGTTCGCCCCTGTAGCCTGTCCTCAGCTGTGCCCCATCCTTCCAGTCCACACAGCAGTAGTCATCATCGGCCAACACTTTTGTCACAGCGGCTTTGACCCGGTCTGCCGAGGCAGGCAAGGTGACTTCAACGACATCAGGCTCCACGGGATGCTGAACACCGGCACATCCAAACGTGACAGCGGTGAGGGCGACAATGGCGAGGTAGTCCATTCGGATCATTTTGTTCTGGCCTCCTTCAGACGGTAGACAAGGTGAGTATCAGTCTGCGTCACTCCTTCGATACTATGGATCCGACTCAGTACAAGCTGAGTCAAGGCGTCTTGATCAGGGATCTGTGCGATCGCGATAATATCCGGATTTCCCCAACAAGGATCAATCGTTTTGATCTCTTTAATGTCTCCAAGCTTCTCAACAACCGAAGACGTCATTCCCGGCATGACATTGATCAGAACGTATGCCCGATCCGATGCACCGTGATCCCCCGGTTCAGGTCCATGGATTGTATACGGAACTGAACCGGAAGAGGGCTGCTTTATAGCAAAGCCGGTTTTCCCTGTCAATACTGGCTTGCGGGGCGATGTTTTGGGGGATGAGGCGGTAGACGGGATGGATTTGAGGTTTGGTTTTGCCATGGTCTCACTTTGGCGCAACAAGCACCTCGATCCGGCAGTGCTCGCTGACGCTGGTTAAGGTGGTTTCGAGCCGCTTGGGGCTTCCGATACGGCCTTCCGGATCGTACACAAAGCAAAAGAGAGTGGAACAGCGACCTTGGGTCCGATAATGCGCAGCATCCGCCAGGACCTGGTCCGTCAGTTCTTTGGTCGTCAGGCCTGGTCCGGTTTTCTTCGCGACGATGGCGATCTGATCCCGATTGACCAACAGGGTCGTCCGGGAGGCCCCTTCTGTGTAGGGTGGGATCCATTCATCGGTCGCGACCTCATCGAATTCCACTTTCAATAGGGCACACAACAGATCCTGTAAGTCGTACTCGTCATCGACTTCAATAGTCGGCCGATAGTCCTTTCGAAGTCGGAGATGGCGTGCGACCGAGTGGAACCGCTGGCAAACTTTCCGGATGAGCGCAAGTGGGTCATCCTCACGTACGGTTTCTGGGAGGGGTGGCATGCTCAGGGTCATTGATGGGTTATCCGACAAGGGCATGGGCGGAGTCGCTCTCACGGGAGATGACGCCTTTGCAGATGCCGCCTGTGGGCTTGTCTCGAGAGCCGGAGCGTCAATGTACGGAGGAGGCAAGGAGGAGGATGCTGGTGGATCCGTTAGGGAAGTGGTTGGTACCTGTGCCGTGTCCACTCGCTTCTCAATCGGTGAGGGGATGGGAGGAGGGGGCGGCGACAAAGCCTTTGGAAGAAGCGACGGTGTAGTGGCGGCGGCTGTCTGGTGAACCGGGGGGTCGATTGTCGCAGGGAGCGGTGTTGGCGTTGGTTGGGGAACGGGTACGGACGTGACTGGAGGTGTTGATATTGCTGGTTCGGGAGCACTCGGTGGCGCTGATGTCAGGACAGTGAAAGTCGCTGTCGGATGTTCAGTGGGAGCAGAACTGAGAGCCGGCGTCGGAGGAGTCTGGATGAGACTCGGTTCTGGGGTTGGAGGTTGAGCTGTCGGCTCGATCGTCGATGGGGGTGCCACCGCCGGAGCGCCGGGAGGCATAGAAGACCCCACGTCTGGCGTTGGGACGGCCGCGGCTGGTGCGGGTGGTTGTGTATTCGTAGTCTCGGGCGTCGGTGCCGGTGCTGAAACGAGTTCCAACTGTGCCGCGGGGCGAGAAGTTGGCTTCGATGCGGAGTCGGTCGTCGCCGTCGGTTTTAGTCCGTGTAGTTCAAGCTTCCGGTCCTGCAGGGTCTGAATCAATCCCTTGATGACGATGAGGCTCTGGGCTATCTCCCCCTTGTCTCCCGTACGAATTTTGAAGTTCCGGTACGTTTGGTATTCCTGCGATCGTTCTCCGAATGTTTGGCGCAAGCACTCCCGAAATTTCAGCTCGGCCTTGCTGCGGGCGGCATCACGGTAGGGAAATCCGTCTTGGCTGAGGTCATGGATGGCCGACAGAAGTTCCTGAAATGTATTGATGCCGAGCGAGAGCTCTTCCAGAAGGTCAGTCTTGGGTCGCGGGCGTTGCTGTTCCCCTGCGCGTGCTCGTGCCATAGTCGTGAAAAAAGTCTAACTGAGGGGCACGAACCGAGCAAGAAAACAACGGGTTTGCGC
>CABVSA010000203.1 GCA_902500805.1 uncultured Nitrospira sp.
GGTGCTCATGCGCGGCCCCGCAGTTTCTTCTGGGTCGTTTGTCGATAGGCGTGCAAGGCTTCCTCCATGACGGTCTTCAGCGGACGACCGGATCGTCTCGCGATAGATTGACAGTCGACATATTCCGGTGCTGCCTTGTCCCAGCCCGCACCCAGATCGGCCACCTTCATGCGAACGGTTCCTCCCCGTATCGAGACCGGGACAATACGACGCGGGAGGACCTGTCGGGTGATTTCCTGCAGTCGCACGCCGAGCGTGGGTGTTTCCTGGAAGAGAATTTCAAGCACCGCGTTCGTCTGTTCCTTCGGAGTGAGGCAGGTCAGTAACACCCCGGGACGGCTTTTTTTCATGACAATGGGAACCAGGGCCACGTCGACGGCTCCGAGTTCAAATAGTTGCTCCATGACGTGCTCGTAGATCTGCGGATTCAGGTCGTCGAGATTTGTCTCAATTTGCATGATGCGCTCGGTGTGATAGGTCTCAGGTGCCGAGTCATCTTGCAGAAATACGCGCAGTACATTTGGCCAGTCTTCCGGATCACGGTCTCCGGCTCCATATCCAACTGCGACACTGCGCATGACCGGCAGGGGGCCGAACTTTGACGCCAACGTCCGCACCAATGCTACGCCGGTGGGCGTGGCAAGCTCGTGCGGTGGGCCATCGGAATAGACGGGAATGCCTTCGGCCAATGCCGTTACAGCTGGCCCTGGCACAGGTAGGCGACCATGGGACGTTTGAATCGAACCGGCCCCCACATTGATCGGGGAGGAGGTCGCACGGGTCACATTCAGGAGGTAGCAGCCGAGTACGCCTCCCACCACGTCGATGAATGAATCGACGACTCCCACTTCATGAAAGTGCACGTCTTTCGCCGGGACCTGATGGGCCAGTCCTTCTGCGTCCGCCAGTCGGTCGAAGACGGAGAGGCTGCGTGCTTTGACCGGACTTGGGAGTGTGCTGCGCATAATAATACTTCGAATCCGGGAGAGCGTCAGAGGCCGATGAAACCCCTGTTGGATCACGACGTCGACCTTCACGGCATGGAGCGCGCCACGATGGACCACCCGTTTCCGCAAGGTGTAGCCGGATAGCTTCAGCCGATTAAGGCCGTTCACGAGGTCGGCCCATGGCAGGCCTGCGCTGACCAATGCGCCCAAGACCATGTCCCCGCTCACGCCAGAAAAACAATCGAAATGCAGATGTCGGCCCACGCCTCTCCTTAGTCAATAATGAAAAAGACCGCACATCTTACCGAAGGTCTAGCCGAACGGCAATCACTGGTTCATTGTTGATGCTTCGTTGACAGCTCCTGGACGCTATGTTATCCCCCATTAAAGGATGAGTTGCTTGTAGTGACCGTGCGTCACTGTGGATCCATCACATATTTTTGCCGAAGGCAGGTGTTCTGTTGTTTACAAGATCACACCGACAACGATGTAGGGGACTGACGCTTGGGCTTCTCTGTTTGTCCAGTGTTTTGGTCGGGTTCCCTTTGACTGAGAGTTTCGCAAAGGACAAGCCATCCCGTGCTCCAAGGCCCGAACCGGAGCTCAAGATCATCGATCTCAATATTGCTCCGATGCCGTATACGCAGGGCAATGGGCCGGTTCAGTTCTCAGTGACGGTTCAGCTTCCGAGGGAAATCGATCGAGCCCTGATTCTGGAAGTCACCTCCCTCATCAGTTCTCCGTCCAAAACCTCCCTTCGGTTTCTGACGCATCGACAGCCCATTCCAATCACGTCGACGAGGAATGGAGAGCAGGAACGCCCTAAGGTAGTGGTCGAACTTCAGTGGGATGGCCAGGATCATCGCAAGCAGGTTGCCGGGGCGGGGACCTATGCGTATGAAGTGCGGACAAAATTGCTGGCCAACGGTGAAAAGGGGCTTCGGACGCTGACGGTCGCTTGGCCAAAACGGGGCACTCTCGAAGTCAACTGATCATCTCCGATCAGCTCATAGCCGGCTGCTCTTCACTCCGAGCATGTTGATCCGATGTGCGAGGCAGGCGGCACCGAAGCCGTTGTCGATATTCATGACCCCCACACCTGCCGCGCAGGAGTTGAGCATCGTCAATAATGCAGCCACTCCACCGAAACTAGCTCCATACCCTCGGCTCGTCGGGACGGCGATAACCGGACAGTGAACGAGTCCCCCCACGACGCTGGGTAAGACCCCGTCCATTCCGGCAACCACGACAATGACCTGGGCTTCAAACAAGCGGTCCTTCTTCCCAAGGAGACGATGGATGCCCGCAACGCCAACGTCGTAGAGGCGCTCCACACGACTCCCCATCACTTCAGCCGTGATGCGGGCCTCTTCCGCGACCGGGACATCGGCGGTGCCGGCGGTCACCACCAGAATGTGGCCTTGCGCCTTCTGCCGTGCCGGATGGATCGCGACAAGACGTGCGTCCGGATAGTACCGCGCTCGACGATCAAGGCGGCGAATCGCCCGGGCGACCGTGGGTTCCGCGCGGGTGGCGAGGAACGGACCTCCCTTTTTGATCAAGGCACGAGCGATCGCCACGACCTGTTCCGTGGTTTTTCCCTCGCAGAGCACGACTTCGGGAAATCCTTGCCGCAGCGACCGATGGTGGTCGAGCGAGGCAAAACCGAGATCTTCATACGGGAGAGATCGCAGGCGCTGGAGCCCCTGTTCTACGGTCAGCTGTCCCATGTGAACCTGTTGAAGTAACTGTTCAAGCCCTTCCGCAATCATGTTCATCCCTTTTCCAGTTTGGCATCCCGCTCCATCAGATCACTGACCGCCTGGCGACAGGACTTGTTCTCAT
>CABVSA010000204.1 GCA_902500805.1 uncultured Nitrospira sp.
GGCTCGATACGGAGGATGACTTCACCGTGCTCGGTAAACTTAATGGCATTGCTGACGAGGTTGACGAGCACCTGATGGAGACGAGTGGGGTCGCCCAACACCCACATCGGGACGTTCGGGTGCACGAAGACGGTCAGCTCCAGCTGTTTGGCCTGGGCCCGGATAGCCATCAGTTCCGCAATCGTCTCCACGAGATCATGGATGTCGAAGGCGACCGATTCCAACTCAATATGGCCGGCTTCGATCTTGGAAATGTCGAGGATGTTGTTGATGAGATCCAGCAAGCTGGTCGCCGCGCGGCTGAATCGCCCAACGTACTCGTGCTGGATCGTCGAGAGCGAGGTTTCTTGAAGTAAATCCGCCATCGCGATGATCGCGTTCATCGGGGTACGGATTTCATGGCTCATCGATGCCAGAAAGTCGCTCTTGGCCCGTGTGGCGGCCAGGGCGAGCGTGTTGGATATGGCCAGTTCTTGATTGCGAGCCTCCATGTCCCGCGCCGCTTGCTCCAGCTTCGACTCGGCGGCTTTCCGTTCGGTGATGTCTCGAAACGTGATGACGGCGCCTTTGAGCTCGCCGGTGTCGGAGTACATCGGAGTGCTGGTGTATTCCACCGGAACCGATGAGGTGTTTTTTCGATGGAAGAGGTCGTCAGAGGTGAGGAAAGAGCCCTCTTGGCGCATGGCGAGGTGAAGGGTGCATGTGTCCGGCGAACACGGAGTGTCGTTCTCTGTGGAGCGATGGACCGTGGCGTGCAAGGACGTGCCGACCAATTCTTCAGTCGTATATCCCAATAAGTTAGCGCCTGCCGGGTTGATGAATGATACAACGCCCTCCAGGTCGATCCCGCAGAGCCCTTCCCCGACCGAGTGCAGAATGAGTCGATTTTGTCGAGCCAGCGCTACCGTCTGTTGCTGTGCCTTGAGGCGGCTGAGGCGGTCTAGGAAGCCTCCGATGGTTGTGCCGATGGTGGTAAGACACTGGAGGAGGAGATCGTCTTTCACTTCAACGTGCGGACTGAAAAATTCCAAGACACCCCAGATCTTGGGGTCTCCGAGAATGGGCAGCCCATAAACGGATTTGAGTTTGGCTTGCAGTGATGCCTGGTAGCGGGGCAAGTCCGGGTCGGCAAGAATGTTTTCCATCCATTGCGTTTGAAGGGATGCGCAGACCTTGCCTGCGAATCCCACCCCTGGGGCAAATGTCATGCGTCGAGAACAGGTCGCGAATGTTTCATGGTCAGGCGATTGATCCGTCCATGTGGTATGGGCTGTGAGCACCTGTTGTTCGATGTTCCACACCCAGGCGATTCCCACGCACCATTGGAATGTCTCTGCGATGATTTGGAGCAGGCGGGGCATCGCCTGCTCCATCGTCTGCGACTCCTCCAGTACCGTCGTGACGGCGTACAGCACATGTTTGATGCGTTCGGTCCGCCGATAGTCGGTCACGTCTTCAGAAATTCCGAGCACGCATTGCGGCTTACCATTGGCGTGATACAGGGGAACTTTTTTCGTGTGGACGATTCGCTTACCCCGGTACCTGGTCGGGACGATTTCTTCCGGAATATCTAAAAGCTGTCCGCTGACCAAGGCCTTGCGGTCATCGGCCCGAAACCGATCGGCGTCTTCTCGGGAGAAGAAGTCAAAATCATCCTTGCCGAGCAGTTCGTCCTGTGAAATGCCGCACAACTTTTCCCCGGCCTTGTTGAAGCGAGTATATCGAAGCGTTTCGGCTTCTTTCACGAACACCATGGAGGGCAAATTGTCGATGACCGAATCCAGAAAGGCCAAAAAGATGGTGGATTGTTGGAGCTCTTTCTCAGCCTGTTTCTGTGCGGTGATGTCGCGGATACACGTGCTGAAAAATAGGCCTTGCGATAGGATCATGGGCGTCACGGCCAGTTCGATCAAGACTTCTCCGCCGTCTCGGCGCATCGCCGTGAGTTCGATCCGTTGACGAAGGTCCGACGCCTGGTTCGTGCAGAGATAGTGAGTGCGCCAGATCTCACGGTGCGCGGGGGGGACAATGGTCTCTGCCAACTGTCGTTGCAATGCGTCGGTGCGTGGCCAACCGAAGGTCTCCTCAGCTTGCTTGTTCCATTCGATGATTCGCCCGTCGGCGTCGGTGACGACGACGACATCCAACGCCGTGTCGATGGTGGCTCGGATTTGTTGCGCATGGTCTTTCAGTTCGGCAATCAGGCCGCTGGTCACATTGCGATTGATGACCCACGCGGTGGCAACAATCAATCCCACCAGGGCGAGCCCCAAGGACCCAAGCAATCGAATCCGGAACGCCGCCACCTCTGCGGCCTGTTGTTCGATACGATAGTTTTGTGAGTCGGCTAATCGCACGAGATCCAGTATCGCTTGACGATGGGCCTCGAATGCGACTTTCATCGGTCCATAGGCCGTCTGCGAAGCTTCTTCGTAGGCGCCTCGTTGGATGGCTGGAAGAAAATCACGATGCCATAGGACAAAGAATTCCAACGCCGGCTGTGCGGCTTGTTGCACCAAGACTTCTTTCAGCGGTCCCTCTTTCAGTCGGCTTTGCCAGTACGCACGACGGGCGAGATACTCGTCTTCCAACTGGAAGAACTGCTTGATCAGCGCGTCTCGC
>CABVSA010000205.1 GCA_902500805.1 uncultured Nitrospira sp.
GCCCTTAAGATGCCGCCGTCCTCCAGAGCCTGACGGCGTCCTGACGCCATTGCAACACACCGTTATGGGTGTTTCATGCCACAGAAACCTATCAGGCCAGGTGATAGGGAACAGAAACGAAAAAAAAGCCTTCAGCGGCGAGTCTTGCAACACCTCAAACACCACGGGCCTAAACACTATACCAATCTCGCTCTTCTGTTTGATCCACAGGGAACAGGAGACACCGGTCTAGCCGTGCAGGCCCTCAAGAAACGGCACTGTGTCAAGATAGGCCAAGACGGAATGGTCCGAATTACAGGATCAGGATTACGACTTCTTGAGGAGCAAATCTAGTTCCCCCCTGTCACAGAGGGTGAGAATCTTATCCGTCCGTAGCTTCAAGGCCTGCAGGTGTTCGGGGTGTCTGTCTGCTCTTTTAATGGGTTTGCCGTTCCCCTCAGTGCGATCAATATCCAATCGTCTTTCCCCCTCTTTTGACTACTGTCCCGGATGGTTTGTATTCCTGTAGATTCCGGCAGCTTGGCCTAGGCATACGGTTATGAACCACGGTTCTTGACAGCACGCCGACGGCCTCCTAGACTCACGCACCTCTTTGATTAGGAACACACATGAAGCAGGTTGCTTCCATGCTGGTGTCACCCTCGCGGTCTGTCCCCCATCACAAAGGAGTGTGAGTCTATGCGTGAACTGAATGATACGACCACTGCGCGCACCGTCAGACTGAAATCTGCCGGACCGATGTCGCTGATGACAGTAAGCAGGTTGGGGACAGTCGTGATTGGTCTTGTGCTGGTGATGGTCATGGGTGATTCAGCAGGAGTGTTTGCAGAGGAAACTGTCGCAGAACGGTTCAATAAGGCAATGAAGAAGAAGGCGGATTACTGCAGGACGCACAAGATCGATCCGGCGAACCGGCGTTGCGACATTCTAAAGCTGAAACCGGCCGATCCGTTCGAGACAGAAGAAGGTCGTTTTGCCCACTCGATCAAGATTCCGAATCCAGTTCCAGAAGACAGCGGCTACAAGCCCGGCATGACATCAGAGGAATACTTTGACCATCTCTGTAAGGCCGAAGCGGGAGAGTTCATTTACAAGACAGTGGAGAACGTGGAAGGGCTCTACATGATGCGACCGAGGAAGGAAGCCACGGATGACGAGTTGAGTCATTTATACGCGTTGGAGGATCCGTATGGGCATACGAATGGAGAAGCAAACATGGGCGAATATGATTTTGTGTCCCCGTTTCGATACTCTTACCTCGAACGTCCGGTCCAACCTCCTAGGTCAATCCCCAGTGTTAAGCAGGCTAGTGGACACGGTGGAGACGAACGGATGCCTGTGGGCTATGAACGGTTTGCTGGATATGATTCTCGGCACCTGGAGTCAATGCAAAAAAGTATCACTGAAAGCCTTAAGAGCCGGTACGGAATTACGTGGCGTGGTATTTCTCGACCTCATGATCGTGAACTTGGGATCGCTGGAGGAGAGCTCATAGTTCTGGATCGTGAAACGAATGAAGTGCTCGGTGTTCGTCGTGGATTTACCCGGAGTGGAATGATTCGCAACAATTTGACCGGGATCTGGTGGCTGACTGGGCAAGCATGTCCACTATATGGCTACCGAGGTGGGCGCAATAAGGATTTCGATTTTACCTATTGGTTTGTGGGAAAGGTTCTTAAACCAAAGAACTATGAACAAAGTTTCAAGGAACTGACCAATGGCAACTGAAGTCTCGACATGGTTGAATTTTGCTCTACAGCAAATGGCGGCTGAGAGTTACTTGCATGGAATAGATTTCCAAGATCCAGCTGCAGTAATAAGGCGGCTAGTTGAGGGAAATAACAATGGCCAAGTGATTCCCATTGATCAGTTCACCGGCCTGACCCGCTTTGTGGATTTAGCTGGAGTGCTGAATGCCAATCAAATCACCGGCAGCGCACAGGCATTTGTTTCCAGCTACCAGATCGTGGACCACCATGCTAACGACGCGACAGGGTTTTCGGCGACATTGATCAAAGATCTGAGCGATCCGACCGGCAAGACCTACACGCTCTCATTCCGCAGCTTAGAGTATCAGAACCAGGTGCAAGGAGGCGATTGGGAGCGTGATGGGCAAGGTGGTGCGGCCGGGGAGGTTGCGGGGGCGGGGTTTGCGCTCGGGCAGCTCGTGAGTATGGAGCGGTATTACGAAGAGCTAAAAAGCTCGGACAAGTTGCCAGCTGGGTCCACGGTCAATGTCACCGGCTACTCACTGGGGGGGCATCTGGCGACCGTGTTCACCATGCTGCACAGTAACGACATCAATCACACATACATCTTCAATGGTGCGGGGATTGGGCAAGTCGGTGGAGTGACTCCGGTGGTGACCGAAGCGGACCGTATCGGTCAACTCATTACTGCGATGGACGCGAAGTTTATTGAGTTTGATCCGACGGGTGCCCTCACCCGCAGCGGATCGAGTGCCAATGTCCAGAGCTTATCCTGGTATCAACCGGCGGTGATACAGGTGGCTGGACAGTTTCAGAC
>CABVSA010000206.1 GCA_902500805.1 uncultured Nitrospira sp.
ACAATCGAAAGCTTCGGCGGTTTGCCATCCAACTTCCATGCACACTCGACGACCACACCTACAGATCGGAAGGAACGATTCTGAATCTCTCAGTACAGGGCTGTGCCGTGATGACAGCACTACCACCATCGGTCTCGTCCCATCTTGCGCTGTGGATCGATTTACCGGACAGCACCACGCCCGTTGAAATTGAACTTGCCGGAGTTCGGTGGGTTTCTGAGCAGCGATGTGGATTCGAGTTTATCCGGATATCGCCAGAGATGCTGAATCGGTTAGATTCGTTTGTATCCGTACTCGAGCGCACTCCCTAGCTAAAGCTTGCAGAGTGCTACTACTTAACTGCCACGGCCCTGACTTGTCGGTACGTCGTCAGTCCCTTGAGTACTTTCTGAATACCATCTTGCAGGAGGGTGACCATCCCATCCCGCATGGCGATATTGAGAATTTCTGATGTGCGCGCCCGGCTTTGAATGAGATTCTTGATCTCTTCTGAGCCGACCAGGAGTTCATGTAATGCCACCCGCCCCTTAAATCCGGTTTGATTGCAGACTTCGCACCCCTTCCCGCGACTAAGTCTGAGATCCTCGGTATACGTGACTCCAAGCCTTTCCCAATGTCTAGCTCCATACCCCTGCACAAGCTCGTCAAACTCCTGTTGTGTCGGATGGTACTCTTCCTTGCAATGGGAACAGATCCGTTTACAGAGCCGCATGGCGAGAATACCCAACATCGCATCAGCAAAGTTAAATGAATCACACCCCATATCAAGCAATCGTGTCACGGTTTCTACCGCACTATTGGTGTGCAGCGTGCTCATCACGAGATGTCCTGTGAGCGACGCTTCGATCGCGATGTCCGCGGTTTCCTTGTCGCGCATCTCGCCGATCATGATGACATCCGGGTCAGCCCGTAGGAATGCGCGCATCGCCGAAGCAAAGGTAAAGCCGATCTTTGGATGCACTTGTACCTGTCGCAACCCTTCCTGTGTCACTTCGATGGGATCTTCTGCCGTCCAAATTTTCCGTTCATCCGTATTGATGTGTTTCAACACGGCGTGAAGCGTCGTGGTCTTCCCTGATCCAGTCGGCCCCACACACAGAAAAATTCCATAGGGATGCTCAGAGAGCTCCTTCACAGTCTGTAACACACCCTGATGGAAATCCATCGCTTCCAACGGCATGGTTTCCTTGGCGGTCAAGAGCCGTAGCACGACATCTTCATTGTTTCCTGCCGTCGGCAACGTCGCCACCCGCAATTCAATTTCACGGTCCTTTGCCAGCTTGTAGCGGATCTTTCCATCTTGAGGCTTTCGCCGCTCAGCAATGTCCAAATTGGCCATAATTTTCAACCGTGAGACGATGGCTCGCCGATAGGCGGCCGGAATCCGCATATAGGTAAAACAGGTCCCATCGACTCGGAATCGTACCGCAGTCTCTTTACGGTCTGAATAGGGTTCGATGTGGACGTCCGATGCCGCTAAACGATACGCTTCGGCAATAATCTGGTTTGCCAACCGTACGATGGCCGAGTCGTTTTCATCGATCTCTCTTCGCTCTGCTTCAGCATTCCGCTCGCTCCCAGCTTCATCAACCAGTTCTCCAAGGATATCCGTGATTGAACCACCGGTTGCTTGACCTGTTGCCACAAGCAGGTATTGTTCGATGTCCCGCCGAAGCCCGACTGCGAATCGAATCGTTGTGCCTGGAAATGCGCGACGAATATCCAAGCCTTTTTCGAGATCGTGTGGATCATTGGTGACGATATCGAGCACTGTGCCCTGACGCTTCATGGGAATCCATGAATTTCTTCTGAGGTAATCGAAGCTGAGGTTTTTCAAGAGTTCCGGATCAAGAATGGTCCGTTCGTCGTACGGAACATAGGGGCATTGATAGAACTCACTCAATGCTGACCCAAGCGCTGGTTTTGGGACGCGATACTTATCGATGAGGACAGTCTCGAGATCGACTTCTCGAGAGAGAGATTCTTCCACTGCCGAATCCAATTCGGCAGGGCTGACAAGACCCCGATAGGCGATACAATCCAGGAGACTCCGTTCCATGGTCTTTTTTCGAGGGGCCTTGTTCATCGGAGGTCTCTTCAGCGTCGCAACGGAAAGGACTTCTCGTTTGTTCTGTGTTCCAGCTGCTTGTGCAATCATTGTAGCGCTTCCTTATGTCTCGACAACTAGAATGTATTTTTGGATTTATACCAATCGGCGAAGTACGTGATCGCAGTTCAATATTTGGCGACCCATGTCCCAGGAGCACGATGGACTACCGGCAGACCTCGGAACCACCCCTGTCCGATATCGTGGTCGTACCAGACCTCAAGGGTATCGCGTGCATCTGTTCCTGTAAT
>CABVSA010000207.1 GCA_902500805.1 uncultured Nitrospira sp.
CTGGCCAACTGCATCATCGAGGAAGCGACCGAGAAGTATACGAAGCGCCTCTTTACGAGAAAGATCGATGGACCGTTGCCGTCACTCGTGGAAGCGGCGGGAGAAAATGCGCAATCGCGATTCATCTCGCAGAAGATTCTTGAGCTTCGCGAAGAAGGCGTGCCGCTGAGTGAGGTGGCCGTGCTGTTTCGTTCGAGCTTCCATTCCTTTGATTTGGAAATCGAGCTCTCTCGCAAGGAGTTGCCCTTCATTAAGCGCGGCGGGATGAAGTTTATCGAGACAGCTCATGTTAAGGATTTGCTGGCGCATGTGCGAGTCGTGGCGAACCCGCTCGATACGGTCAGCTGGCATCGCGTGCTGATGTTGGTGGAAGGTGTTGGGCCAAAGAAGGCTCAGGATGTACTAGCGGCAATCGTGAAGGCTGAGCGGCCGTTCGAGGTGCTGCGCGGAGTGAACGGTCGTTCTGGGCAGGGACTCAAGGCCTTAGCGAATGCGCTGGAGAGTCTGGCTGGATCGGAGGACTCGAAGCCGGAACATCACGTAAGCCAGATCTATGAGTACTATCTTCCCATCCTGAAGGACCAATACGACGATTATCCGAAGCGCACGAGAGATCTGGATCATCTTCACACCATTGCCGAAGGCTATCAGGGTATCAATGAATTTCTAGCCGATCTGGCGCTGGAACCTCCTGACGGCAGTGCCGTGGGTGTGGAAGCGCCTGATCGCGACGATGAGCGGCTCGTTCTGTCGACGATCCACTCTGCGAAAGGGTTGGAATGGCAATGTGTCTTTGTGATTTGGGCCGTTGACGGGAGGTTTCCGTCCGCCTATTCCTTTGTGGCTGATGACGAATTGGAGGAAGAACGGCGTCTGTTCTATGTGGCGGTCACGCGAGCCAAGCGGCATCTGTTTTTGACATACCCCATTAATGTGTATGATCGGACGAGCGGGATGTTGCTCTCGAAACCGTCTCGATTTCTCGATCATGTGTCTTCCGACCTTCTCGACATGCTCGCCCTTGTTGAAGAGGGTGGCGGAGACTGGGGAATGGCGCAAGATTCCTATTGATGTGGCGACTCTCTGTTGCTGATTGTCCCTCCCGTGTGTATGAAATGCGTCACGATTCGATTTCTCCTGTTGTGGTGGTGCTGCTGGTGGGTGTCGGTTGCCTTTGTGGAGGCAGCGATCAGCTCTCATCCTGAGCAGGAGCGTGCAAACCAGCTCTGGGTGAGTCTTTTGGCAGAAGCAGAACGGTTACGCTTGCCGACGAAGTTTCTTCGAGTGCTCCCGCCGGATTTTATCCAGTTTGAGTTTGATGAGCTTCGGACCTATGCTGCGGAGTACCATCCCGGTGAACACCGAATGCTGCTCAATCGAAGCCTGTCACTCAATGCTGCGGGGAGGGTACTCAAGCCGCTTGGGAGGATGACGCACAAGGAACTGGAGGTGTTGTACCATGAACTGTTTCATGCCTATATGGATTATCTCATGGTCAGAGATGTTCAGCTTAGGGAGCCAGAGCGCAGCTCGCAAACGCTCCTGCACGTTGCGACAGAGCAACAGGTCTGTCGTTACGGAGAGGTGATGATTACCCCAATCGTTCAGCGAATGGACGAAGTGGAGTCGCGCTATTTGACGGAGGCAGAATCGTGGGAGGCATTGAATGAAACCTGGGCGGTCTTTGTCGGTTGGGTGGTGTGGAATCAGCTGGAACTGCTACAGCAGACGGGGAAGTCCACGCTTCTTGGTGAGCGGGATGCGCGCCAATGGATTCCGCGGCTCAAAAGGGCTTTTGAACAAGGTGAGTTTCGTGGGTACTATGTCCCAGAGGAGCCGAGCGAACGACGTCTCGCGCAGAAACGGTACTTAGCCAAATCCTCACAGCTCTCTTTGGAAGAAGCCCTTGTTATTATGGAGCAAGCGTTTGGTTTTTCGAATGATTTTGTTAAGATGGCCGATGCGTCGCTCGGTCCAACCTGGCGATCCACCTGCTTGACTGAGAAGGACAGAGTCAACTAAAAATGCCTCAGGCCAAATTCTCCTCTTGACATCATGAAAGTTCATCAATAGAATCCGGCATTTCGTAACCTAGCCTGTCCGAGCACTTCAAGGAATCAATCTGTATTGAGGATTGAGGCAGAGGATTGTGCACGGATAGGCCTATGTGTCTTTGTTGGGCGGATTGCTATTTGTACTACAGAGTCTGGTGTGAATCGATCAATGAAACATTGCGGGCAGGTACCCAAGTGGCCAAAGGGGGCAGACTGTAAATCTGCTGGCTTATG
>CABVSA010000208.1 GCA_902500805.1 uncultured Nitrospira sp.
TTCAGGAATCCCCTTAGTCCCAACAAGAAAAAACCTGATCTCTATCCACACCCACTGTAAGCACCGGCGAACACACACCACACAACCAACTTATTATTCCTGACACTTATGCAGGTACGCTCGAAGCTTAATGCCCCGTAGCCGCCAATGCCAACGTAACCAACATCCAGAGGCCAACCGACACGCTGGCGAAACTGGCCACCCCTTGCACGCCCATGAACAGTCGCTGATTGATCGAACGCGAGTAGATGACTGGAACACTGATCGTCAACCCGATCATCATCATGCCCATAATCGAACCGATACCAAAGATCAGAATTGATAAGAGTCCCGACGTCACATCGGTCGTCGTCGCGAGAATCATCAGCATCAGTGCCGCTGATCCGGCCAGCCCATGTGCCATCCCGATACAGAGCGGACGGATCGAGTCTACGATCCAATGTCGATGACCGTGACCTTCTTGGCGTTGATGGCTATGGAAGTGGACATGTCGCTCGCCGTCATGGTGATGGCTGTGCACATGCCATCGTTCGCGATAGAGTTTTCTGGCCAGCGTCCCGCCGAGAATGATCAGGAGCAAGGCGACCCCTGATTCGGCGATCATTTCAAATTCAGCGGGAATGTGCAGTCCCCAGGCGAGCACAACCGATCCGACGAGGAGCAGCGTCAGGGTATGGCCGATCCCCCACCACAATCCAACGGCACCCGATGCCAGGAGCGAAGGCCGCTCAGCCAGCACGGTCGAGACCGCCGCAAGATGATCGGTATCGAGGGCATGGCGGAGGCCAAGAAGAAAACCGACCCCGAGTAAGGTCAAGAGTTCCGTTTCATCCATACGATGCCTATGGAAGCCTGCTCATGGTTACCCGTATCCACTTCGAGCAGCCAGCCCTGCACGGAGCGCATACTTGAACAACGGAATCGTCCAAGCACATAGCCCGATACAATTACGCAGTCGCGTAGGGTAGCTGAATTGATCACAAACTTCAAATCCTCTTTGCTCTAAGACACCAAGCCTTTCCCTTCCCCCGTTCTCTCTACAGAGGGATGTATACAATACGGAGACATGATGCTGCTGGCTGAGATGAATATCGACGCTCCACAAACCTGCTGCATTCTCTCCATGACCGGGCCATCTTGCTCGTGATTCACGACCGTGCATCGCGCACAAGACAGCATGGGCAACTCGATTCACGCGCGAAGGCCTGTCATGCCTCCGGTAAGAGCACTGAGCGTCAGCTTTGATATTTTTATGAGCGGAGAAACGTGGAGCTGAAGGAAAAGTGACCTTGCTGCAATCTCTGGAACGCTACGACCGCATGGCACCACCGGCTCATCCATTTCAGAACAGAACAATTTATCAGGGACATCGTGCTGCAGAAATTTGATGTGCGACGTACCGACTACACCGTGAGATGCTGGCGGACCATGTCGGCGTTGAGCTCGGTGCTCTTGCCCTGGGCCTTGACGGCGCCTCGGGCCATCACCACATACTTCTCCGCCAAGCGCGCGGCAAAATGGAGGCCCTGCTCCACCAACAAAATGGCAAACCGGCGGGACTGCTTGAACCCAATGATCACATCCTCGATCTGATCGACGATCGAGGGTTGAATGCCTTCGGTGGGCTCATCCAGCAACAGCAGTTTGGGGCTCGAGAGAATGGCGCGCCCGATCGCGAGTTGTTGCTGCTCCCCGCCGCTGAGCACCCCGCCCGGCCGGTTGAGAATCTGCGTCAATTTCGGGAACAGGTGATAGACTTCCTCAAACGCGGCTTGCTCCGACACATCCCCGTGGATCGTCGGCCGGTTCCAGTAGCCCAGCTGCAGGTTCTGATAGACGCTCAAATGCGGGATGATCTCCCGGCCTTGCGGCACATAGGCCAGCCCCACCTTGGCGCGCCGATCCGTCTTGGCCTGGGTAATGTCCTGGCCCACAAAGGAGATGGTCCCGGATCGCACCGGCAGCAAGCCCGTCAACGTCTTCAGCGTGGTCGTCTTCCCGACGCCGTTGCGGCCCATCAGACAGACCACCTCGCCCGGCTCGATCGTAAAGGAGACGTCGCGCAGAATATGACTCTCCCCGTAGTACGCATTGACGTGGTCGAGCACTAACGTCATCGGCTGGGTGTCAGATGCCATCGCGGTGCGGTACCTCCTCCCTCGCTAATGGGCGACTTTGGCCCGGCCCAAATAGATTTCTCGCACATGATCATCCGCCTGCACGGTCTCCACCGTCCCTTCACAAATGACGGTCC
>CABVSA010000209.1 GCA_902500805.1 uncultured Nitrospira sp.
AGCCGGTTGGCGATTCTGCTCACCGATCCCGACTCATCATGGCTGGGGTTGGCCCATGGACTCAAATCCATCGGCGTTCCTTTTCGTATCACTCGTGATGTCCATGAGGCCTTGGCGCATCAGGTGGTGCTGGTCTATCCCATGATTTCAGGAAAGGTCCTGGGGCCGGATGCGCTACAAGCCCTGGCGGAATTTCCGAAGACAGGCGGGACACTGATCGGAGTGCAAGTCCTGGGCGGCGGATTGAACCAGGTATTCGGGTTTCGTGAGGCCGTTGCGTCGCGCCAGCGCTATGGCCTGACGTTGACGCCAGCCGACCCTTTGCTGGCGGACCTGACTGATCCTGCCGAGCAACACCTGCGGGTCGGCCTCCGTGGCAAGGGTATCGAGGTGATGGGCACCTATGGCTACACTGAAGCGTCGGAGCCTCTCGCGCGTTTCGAGGATGGCACCGCCGCCATCACACAGGTCGCTCATGGACCTGGCCGGGCCTATGCCATCGGACTCGATCTCGGGTTCCTCCTGTTGAAGGGATACAACAACCGCGGTGATGAGCTCGTCAAAACCTTCGACAATGAGTTCGATCCGACGCTCGATGTCTGGCTGCGGCTCCTCAAATCGATGTATCGCACGGCGCATGAAGACGCGGTGACCTTGGGGACGGTGCCCTTCGGCAAGTCCTTGTCGGTCATGATGACGCACGATGTCGATTTTACGCAGTCGATCAAAAACGCGGTGGACTATGCCGCGTATGAAAAGAGCCAGGGTTTGGTCGGCACGTATTTCATTCAGGTGAAATACATTCGCGATTTTAACGACGACATCTTTTTTAACGACGAAGGTGTGCGGTATGTGAAGCAATTAGCGGATCTGGGGATGGAGCTGGGCAGCCATACGATCGCCCACTCGCGGGTGTTCAATGAGTTTCCTCTCGGGACCGGCCGGGAGGCTTATCCGTCGTATGCTCCCTTCGTGAAAGATCGGACGACGGCCTACAATGTGAGCATCCTGGGCGAGTTGCGGGTGAGCAAATTTCTCATCGATCATTTTTCCGGCCAGTCGATCGTCTCATTCAGGCCCGGCGAATTGTCCAATCCCTTCGGGCTCCCGCAAGCCCTGCTGGCGACCGGCTATCGGTACAGTTCGACGGCGACGGCGAATAACTCGCTGACCCATTTGCCCTATCAGTTGAACTACGATCGTCTGACCGACAGCGAGCTCGAGGTGTTTGAGTTTCCTGTGACCATCGAAGATGAAGCGTTGCCGAAGATGGGGGACCGTCTCCCGCAAGCCCTCGAGGTCGCGAAACGTATCAGCCGGTACGGCGGTTCTGTCGTAGTGCTCATTCATCCGAATATTCTCGATCATAAACTCGCCTTCGAGAAAGGGTTCGTTGAGGGCGTGCGTCCCTATGCCTGGTTCGGTTCGGTGGGGGAGTTCGGTCGCTGGTGGGCGGCGCGCAATCAAGTGAACGTTGATGTGGCGCGCGATTCGGCTGCCATGCGGGTGACGCTGAAGGTGCCAAGTCCAGTGGCCGGGTTGACCCTCGACGTCCCGAAGGGCTGGAAACTTGCCCGCTCCGGCTCCTCCTTGAAGGGAGTGGAACAACAAGGGACGGTCGTGGTACTTCCCCCATTGCAGGGTACACACACCGTCCTGTTGACGTCTCGCTCCGTGGGATCTTCGGATCGGAGTGCCTCCCAGGCCGGGCGTCGCACGTAAGTTATTCCCGGACATCATCAACGGCGACCGCCGCACCCGGCCCAGGGAGAATCGCGACGGGTGAGCGCTAAGCCGTACGCGCCTGTTGAGGAACGAGAGGCCCCGGACGAGGAGTCTTCATATTCGATTGAACGATAAAAGAAATCAATTGCTCCTGTGACTCGACAGTGGGGAGGGTGTCGCACAGTTGTGTCAGTCGTTCCGCGGTCATCCACGGGAGATTCGACAGGGCTTCAGCCGCCCGGTAGCGCACCCACCAATGTGCATCATCCAATAAGGCAATGAGCAGCGCCTCATCCTCCTCCATACCCACCTTGCCCAATGCCGATGCCGCTTGAAGCCGCACATACCAGGTCGGATGGGAGAGGTGTGCCCGGATCGTGACGACATCCCGGGGATCGCTGCATTCTCCGAACAAGAATAGGCAGGCCGCCAGCACGTCATCCGAGGGGGACCCTTTCTGCAGCTGTGCTCT
>CABVSA010000210.1 GCA_902500805.1 uncultured Nitrospira sp.
TGCGCCGGCTGGGGCTCAAACCCAGGATCCTCGCCTTCAAGTACACGCGTGTTGACGACGTGAAGTGGTCTTCGCCTAACTCACGTGCGGAGCTTCGATGATCTTCACAATTTCCAATGCCACAAATACTCGGTTGCGTTGCTTCCCCGTGGCTTCCTTCAGAATACCCCTGCCGATCAATTTATCGATGTTGAGCTGGGCCGATCGGTGTGTCACTTGTAAGAGCTTTGCGGCCTGAGTGGTCGTAATTGCCGGATAGGCAAAGAGTTGATCCACCAAGCGGAGTTGCAGCGCCGACGAACGAGCAGATTGAAACTGATGGCGATAGGATTGCCATAAGTGCAGCAACTGGCCAGACCGAGCCACTGCGTCTCGTGACTGTTCGGCGACACCACGGAGAAAAAAGGATATCCAGTCGGCCCAACTCCCCTCCTGGCTGACAGCCAGGAGGAGTCGATAATATTCGCTTCGATTCCTTCCAAAAAACGCGCTCAGGTACAACAACGGTTCCGGCAAGGCTCCTTCCTTACAGAGCAGGAGGGTGATGAGGAGTCGCCCGATTCTGCCATTCCCATCTAAAAATGGGTGGATCGCTTCAAACTGGTAATGGATTCCTGCCAACCGAATGAGTAAGGGTAACTCCGAGGGCGCATGCAAATAGGCTTCGAACTCGCTTAATGCCTCTTCCATTTCCTTGACCGGAGGCGGCACATAGGTAGCATCTGTCAGTGTGCAGCCGGGTAGACC
Organism: uncultured Nitrospira sp.; assembly: GCA_902500805.1. GTDB lineage: Bacteria > Nitrospirota > Nitrospiria > Nitrospirales > Nitrospiraceae > Nitrospira_D. Next base: position 748 of record CABVSA010000210.1, read on the forward strand.
AACCCAATTTTGCGAGCGTCGAAATTCTCCCGGCGTCAAATGTTCCCCACGGACCCTATGCATGAGTCGCTCGTGGAGTTCTCGGATAAATCGCAGGCTCAGTGGAAATTTCTGGAGGCGTGCCAATCCGTACTCCATGGCCTTTACGTAATTGGCTACTTCCTGGACATCAGGGGCTTTAGGATCAACTGACCCTGATGCTTCAAAAAACAGCAGATCGGAAAGAGATGCCTGAGTCCCTTCGATACGACTGGAGAGAACCGCTTCACGCCTGATGAACGGCCCAATCAGTAAATGGGGATTCGGTAACATACGTGCCGTTCCAGCAAGCTCGCTGAGCGCTCGATCTGCTTCAGAGAGGTGTTTCACCAAACCCCAGCTCAGGGCAAGCCGAGGTGGAAGAGGATTCGGGATAAACGCCCAATAATCAAGGGGCGTCTTGATGGCTCTCCCATTACTTTTCTCTGTAAAATCAGCAGGATTCATACAAGAGGCGCGCTATGATACTTTCATTCTCTTGCACGGACTCAATGATACTTGCGACGATATAAGTATCATTGCAGTACGGTTGTGTCAATTTATGATCGTGATGAATGGAGTAGGTGAGAGGAATTGATTGTGGGGGCGGTTCCCCCACGGCCGACACATAGTTCGGAGAGAAAACTGGAGGCCGAGGCCAGAACAGGCGGTGGGAAAGAATGAAGTGGTGAGCCGGCTGGGACTCGAACCCAGGGAGCTCGCCTCTTCCCATGCATTCCTGCAGAGTTTTGTCACAAAATTCACCACAGGGTGAATACCTAGAAAAGGTGAGGGATTTGGTCCCTGGTTGTGATGCCCCCTCGTGATGAAAGGGTCCTGAGGCCGTGTCAACTGGGCTATCCCTTTCATCGTAGTGTGAAGGCCGCTTAGCAGATTCGGATTCCGGCATCAGTGGCTGTCGTTCCCTGTGTGACTCCCTGAACATAAAGCTGTCTCACAAAAGAAGGTCTAATGGTGCCACCTGTTCTCCCACGTGCTAGAATACCCGCGATCTCATCAGAGAGCGATGTATCGCATCCGATGCCAAGACCTGGCGCAAGAGCGTGACTGAAACAGAAAGATTCCCGGCGATGCTCACAAATCGAGACGAAGTTCTCAAGTTGATCGAACAACATCAGGTGACTCTGAGAGGCTTGGGAGTTCGCCGGCTGGGCCTCTTTGGGTCCTATGCCCGAGGAGAGGCTATGCCAGGGAGTGATCTCGACTTTGTGGTTGAGCTGTCGGAGAAGTCCTTCGACGCCTACATGAATACGAAAATCTTCCTGGAAGACCTGTTCCAGTCACGCATCGACCTCGTCACGATGAGTTCCATCAAGCCACGACTCCTGCCGATTATCCAACGAGAAGCCCTCTATGCCTCGG
>CABVSA010000211.1 GCA_902500805.1 uncultured Nitrospira sp.
GTAGGATTGTCTCCTGAACCTCCTCACTCGATAGTCAAGAGCAGTTTAGCCTGCAGCTCGTTTAGGTTTATTATGGTTCTCATATAACAAGTTAGTATTGTTAAATCAGATCAAATATAAACTTTCCTGTTGCAGTGGGTTTACTGTTGAGCTACTTTAACAAGCATGACTAGTGCTCCAAGCAGCAAAATAAACCAGCTCCTTAAGAAATGGCCCACCGGCGCGGTGGCGGTGTTGTCCTGGCTGGAACAACAAGGCGTCTATCAGCAACTCATTCATGAATATGAAAAAACCTCCTGGGTACGGCGGGTCGGCCGCAGCGCCTATGCCAGGGCGGGCGATAAGGTCGAGTGGCCCGGTGGGCTCTATGCACTCCAGGAACAGCTAGGCCTTCCCATACATGCAGGGGGAAAAACGGCGCTCTCCATCCAGGGATATGCCCATTACGTGCCGATGGGGCAAGGTACGACGGTCGTGTTGTTCGGTCCTCCCAACGTCAAGCTCCCGCTGTGGTTCAAGCAATATCGCTGGGGCGTGAAGATCCGATATGCGACAACCAATTTGTTCGTTAGCAAGGGCGATCACGGTTTGACACAGAAAGAGATGGGCTTCTACTCGGTCACTGTGTCGACACCCGAGCGGGCTATGCTGGAGGTCCTGTATGAGGTACCGAAAAGAGAATCGTACGAAGAAGCCACGCTTCTGATGGAGGGGCTGACGACATTACGTCCACGACTAGTGCAGACATTGCTCGAACATTGTGCCTCGGTAAAGGTCAAGCGACTGTTCATGGTGTTGGCGGAACGCTGCAAGCACGCATGGGTGAACAAACTGGACCTGTCACACGTTGAGTTCGGCAAGGGGAAACGCATGCTGCTCAAGGGAGGACGGTTTGACTCCAAGTACAGCATCACGGTGCCGGAGAGCCGGACATGAAAGAAAGCCGTTACTTCAACCAAGTGGAGTTGATGTTGAAAACGATCCCACACGTCACTGCGGAACCAGGGTTTGCCCTGAAAGGCGGGACGGCAATCAATCTGTTTGTACGGGACATGCCGCGGCTGTCGGTGGACATTGATCTGACGTATCTACCGGTGGAGGAACCCCGTGACGCCGCATTGAACAGGATCAGCGAAGCGCTCCGCCGTATCGCGGCGGCGATCAAAATGGTCATCCCGGGTGTGAAGGTACAGGAAAGCCAGGCACGGGAATCCAAGCGAATCGCAAAGCTCGTTGTGGCATCCAGTCAGACCAGAATCAAGATCGAGCCGAACGAGGTGATTCGAGGAACGGTGTTTCCGGTTGAAGAGCGCGAGTTGACCGAGCGCGCAGAGAAGATGTTTGAGCGTTCAGTCACGGCACGCGTCCTCTCAATCCCCGATCTCTATGGAGGCAAGATCTGTGCAGCGTTAGACCGCCAACACCCACGCGATCTCTTTGATGTGAGGATGCTTCTGGAACACGAGGGGGTGACAGATGAGATACGGAAAGCATTCGTCGTGTATCTCGCCAGCCACGATCGGCCCATCAGTGAACTGCTCGATCCCACGCGGAAAGACATACAACGGATCTATGAGAACGAGTTCGCGGGCATGGCGGTAGACGAGATCGCATATGAAGATTTGATCGCAGCTAGGGAGGCGCTCATTGAGACGGTCAAGAACGCATTGACCGACGATGAGAAGACCTTTCTCATATCGCTCAAGGAAGGGCAACCGAAGTGGACTCTCATGGGTATCGAATGCATCGAGAAGCTTCCTGCGGTTCAATGGAAATTGAAGAACATTCGGCACATGAGTGAGAAGAAACGCGCTGAGTCCTTGGAGAAGCTCAGAAGAGTACTCGAAGCGTAATTGAGAAGGTGATGCGTGGCAACGAATAGGGGCATACCAATGTACTTCCCCGGTTGGCTGAGTTGAAATGATCACGTGACTCTTTGCAGGTTGAAGAAGGCTTGTCAGGTAGCGGTCTCTTGTACGTACAGCAGACTGGTTGGATGAGAACTGCATCGAAATCATTCCGAATGACGAAGGAGGTTTCGCATGATTCGTATTCTATGCACGCTCCCCTTTGCCCTCCTGGCGGGTGCCATGATCGCTGGCTGTGCCGATGATTCTTT
>CABVSA010000212.1 GCA_902500805.1 uncultured Nitrospira sp.
CCGGCATTCCCCAGGAATCGCCAGCTCTCACCATCTTTGACCAAATAGTGAACCTCCCGGAACCAGCTGTCGAGTGTCACTCTCTTTCCGCTCTGTTCATCGGTGCCATACAACCCTCCCGTGCAGGTCACCTCTACTCGTAGTTTCCCATCCATATTCAAGACCTTGATGTCGGAAAATAAATGGAGCGACTCGAGCCCCTTGTAATGCTCGAACACTTCGCTCCAAACCCGCCGGACATCGGCTTGTTTCAACCCATGGTAGTCGTAAGATGGAGCATAAAACTGCATAAGTTTGTCGAGCTCTTCCTGTTGTAACCCCGATTCCGCCCGTTCAAATGCCGCAACGACCCCTTTCACCGCCGGATGATGCAGCAAACCCTTGTGCCCACTGATCTTCCTGCCTTCCACAAACAGCACCGTCTCCGGCAACACCTGCACCTTGGCCCACACCGGAACCGGTGCGAGCACACAGGAGACGATCGCACTCAACACAAGCAAGGCCAATGCACTTCGTTCACGTATCATGTTGCCCCCATGACTACATCCCGCCACCTCATTACGGCACGTTGTGGTTCGGAAGGTTGGTTTCATAGCAGGCCGGTTAGGCTCTTGCACCAAGTTACGAACCCCATATCATGAAATAGGCGATACCAGCCGCTACGACCAACACTCCTGCTATCCATCCGATGAATCTCCGTTTGGCCGTGGCGAGCACCTGATCGATCTTCTTCTTAAGGGCCGGCTGTGTGCCGATGTACGTGACCACCAGCTCCTTGGCCTCTGCCATCCCGATACCCCGCTCTTTGCGTACGGCATTGATTGCTCCGACGACATTACCCTGCCACAAGGCATCAATCGCGGCTTTAGAAAGACGTACGGAACGATCTGACTTGTTTCCCATATTAGGTATATCGATGGAACAAGGGGGCCATCACAGTCGCCTGACAGCGGTGCCCGGGTCTCTACTCTGATTCTGGTCCCTCTTCTATTCCCTTCTTCTAAGTCTAAAGCGCTGAAGAATCAAGCATTCAGAAATACCTATCCACGTAGACATTGCATCTCTCGTAGAGAGCACGGCATCATGGCCTGCTCGTTCGTCGATCGCTATGCCACTGTCCCTTCATGTCTTCATCCTCACATTTGTCATCGGAATCTTGCTCCGATCCCGTGGCATCCTAACCAAGGTGCATGCTGAACGGTTGGCCACGTTTGTGTTCTCGGTCAGTCTACCGGCGACGATTCTCGTCTCGCTTGATCCTGTCACCCTGACTTCGACAGCGTGGAAACTCCCTCTGGCTGCCTGCCTTATTACCCTCCCGATGATCTTCTGTTCCTGGCGGCTGGCCCGCCTCCTTTCGCTTCCACGTGAGACGCAAGGTGGGTTCGTCTTGGTCACAAGCTCCATCAATTCCGTCTATTTTGCCTTTCCCGTCACACTAGCCACATTCGGTGAAGAGGGTCTGACATATGCCGTGCTCTTCGACCTCGGCCAAACGACGCTGACCCTGACCGTTCTCTATGGTCTCGCGGTGTGGCACAGCACTGAGACTGCCACCCGTAGATCAGATGCAATCCGTCTTCTGTCATCACCGCCGTTATGGGCTCTGGCGTGCATCCTTACCATCAAATTGTCAGGGCAACATCTCCCACTCTGGCTCATTGAGCTACTCAAGCCATTGCACTTCACGACGACGCCACTTGCCAGTCTGGTGCTCGGTCTCTCAATCAGTTTCTCCACGATCCAGCGAACAGCGCGTCTGGCGACAGTGGGTGTGGCAACGAGGATCGGCGGCGGGCTACTGCTCGGTTCGATCGCTGTGTGGGTATTAGGGCTGACCGGAGTGGAACGAGCGGTCGTGCTCTTGATCGCCGCGATGCCCTCGGCGGTCAGCGCGCTGATCATTGCGGCTGAAGCGCGGCTCGATGAGGAACTGGTGGCCTCGATCGTTGCCCTTTCCATGTGCCTCGGTGTGCTGATGCTCCCTTGGCTCCCCCGACTGGCCGCGATGCTGTTGGGATGAGCTCCTCTTGCCTACGACGGCTTACTGAGAAACCTGGGACGATCCCGAACGGAGACCATTTTCACGAGATCCCGCACGGAGAGCACCCCGACGA
>CABVSA010000213.1 GCA_902500805.1 uncultured Nitrospira sp.
AAGAACCAGAGAGGCAAGGGACTGGTTCCGAAGATCTCGTTTCCAATCGGTGTATAGCTGATGAGCGCAAGGAGAGTCAGCTCCGTGACGATGCCCCATAGAATGAGTGGGTTGCTGAACCAGCCGAGTCGGGTTGCCGAGAGATGATCGGAGCGGCAGGCGAACACGTTTGCCACCTGGGCGACGACGATGGCGGCGAAGGTGGCGGTGGTTGCCTGTCTGTAGAGCGGATCGGACCACTCGAGCGGCATATCCCAGGTCCATCCTTGTGTCAGGAGCAATAAAAAGAATGAACCCATGGCGATCACGGCTTCGATCAAGCCCAAAAAGACATAGGCGCGCAGGAGGAGCGGAAGATTCATCAACCGTTCCGTGCGCGGGCGCGGGGGTCTTGCCATCATGTCGGCATCTGGCTTTTCGGCACCCAGCGCTAAGGCTGGAACCATGTCAGTCCCGAGATCCACGGCGAGGATTTGCGGGACCGTGAGGGCGAGTGGAATCCCGAACAAGCCGAATGCCAGATACGGCACGATTTCAGGCACGTTGCTCGCCAGCACGTACGTGGAAAATTTGCGGATGTTGGCGTAGACGGCACGACCTTCTTCAATGGCGTTGACGATGGTGGCAAAGTTATCGTCGAGCAAGATCATATCCGCCGTTTCTTTCGCCACGTCGCTTCCGGCGATACCCATCGCAATACCGATATCGGCTTTCTTAATGGCCGGAGCGTCGTTGACACCGTCACCGGTGACTGCGACTACCTCGCCCATCTCTTTGAGTGTGGAGACGATACGCATCTTGTGCCGAGGCGCCATGCGCGCAAAAACCGGCTCGGGCTCGCCTGGATTGCTGGGAGTGAGGAGCCGACGTAGCGCGTCGTCGCTCATTGTTTCAACCTGATGCCCTTCCATAACAGGGCAGTATCCGTCGGATTCGGTAGGAGTCCCTGTTGACGCCAGCCCGATCTGGCGGGCAATGGCCAGAGCTGTGAGGGGATGGTCGCCTGTGATCATGATGGCGCGGACGCCGGCTTGGCGGCAGCGAGCGATGGCTTCCGGCACTTCGTGGCGTGGCGGGTCCATCATGGCGACGAGGCCGAGGAAGGTCAGGTTCTGTTCCACCTGCTCGATATCGAGCTTCTCGATACCTTGCTCAATATCACGCATGGCCACAGCCAGGACCCGATAGGCTTGGTGCGCGAAGGTACGGCTTTGTGCCATGATCCGCTGACGGTCTTCCTGACTCATCGGCGAGCGAACACCCTGGTGGCGTATCTGATTGCAGAGAGGCATCAGCGATTCCGGCGCTCCCTTCACGAACGCCACAAGCTGGCCTCCACGCCAATGGAGGGTGGCCATGCGCTTCCGGTCCGCGTCGAACGGGAGCTCGCCCATCCGAGGCAACGGGTCATGGTGGAGAAGTCCGTGACCCAGTGCGAACTCAACCAGGGCCACTTCGGTGGGATCCCCTGTCACGATGGGACGGCTGCCGGTTTTCCGCACGCGCTTGGCATTGTGGCAGTGGATGATCGCGTCGAAGAGCGGTGCATACTCCTCGGCCTCGATTGCGCTGGTCACGCGTCCGGCGATCACTAAACAGCTTTCTTGTACCTCAATTTCAAGATGGTCCATGTAGAAACGAGCCACGCGCATCCGGTTTTCTGTGAGCGTCCCCGTCTTGTCCGTACAGATCACGGTGGTGCAGCCCAAGGTTTCCACGGAAGTCAGCTGCTTAATGAGCGCCTGGCGCTTGGCCATGCGTTGGCTGCCTAGGGCCAAGGCCAGTGTCACCGTGGGGAGCAGTCCTTCCGGCACGTTTGCCACGATGATGCCGATCCCAAAAATCGCGCTGACCCAGAAACCCAAGCCCATGGAGATGCCGATGGCAAAAAAGATTCCACCCATCACCAGCGACAGCAGTGCGACTACGTGGGTGACCTTTACGATTTCCTTCTGCAGGGGACTGAGGCCTGTTTCCTCTCCTATGGAGAGGCGGGCGATCTTACCGAATTCCGTCTGCATGCCCGTGGCGAACACCACCGCCCGACCTCTGCCGGAGAGCACGGGGGTGCCGGCGAAGACGAGATTGGGAATGTCCAGGAGATGTCCATC
>CABVSA010000214.1 GCA_902500805.1 uncultured Nitrospira sp.
GGGCCATTTCTTCGATGTCCTTCTTGACCCGGGCGGTCGTTTTGGCCCAACTGGTGCCGCCCAATCGATCGAGTCGGGGTACATGACTCTCGGCGCCGCTGTATCGTTGTACTTGATTCAATCGGTCGAGCGGAACATACAGGGTATCGCCGCCTGCAAACTCAAGGATCAAGTAATCACTCTCAAAGTCTTGGACCGAAAGGCGTTTCAGACCCCGATACTTCGCGATGCCGTGTTGCACATGCACGACGTAATCACCGACGTTCAGGTCTTCCAACGAGGACAGGAACGTGGCAGTTCGACTCTTGGGTTGCGGCTTATGGCGCGCTCCTTTTGCGAAGAGTTCCTCTTCGGTCAGGAGGGCAAGTCGGAGCTCTCCGGATAGAAACCCTACTGAGAGATCGCCATGCAGCACATAAAACGGCGATTTGCCGGCTCGCTGGCTTGACCAGGTGGAGGGATTCCAAGATTCGGCCGGTAGATCATGTTCTCGGAGGAGGGCGAGCAGGCGATCGACTTGCCCCCGGCTTCGGGCAACTAGGACCACCCGATGCTCACTGCGAAGGCCTTCAAGCAGGCTCAGTGTCTGGCTGAAGGCGGTGCCTCTGATCCCAAGACCGATACTGCCAGGAAGCTGGGTGGAACATGAAAAGGTCGGCTCCCAGGATGAGTCCGGAGCCGCCAGAGGCTCCAGCGCCAGCATCGGGCAGGTCGCAATCCGTTGTTGGATGCCGTCCCACGTGAGGAAGAGACGCTCAGGGGAGGGATAGGGACGAGCAATGTCACGGTCGACATGACGAAGGTATCCGTCATCGATTTTGTTCCAGGCTGCCTCACAGGCCTTTTTGAGGCTCTCCGGTTGATCAAGGGCGAGAGAAGGATCCGTGCCGAGATAGTCGAACAACGTGTCCATGGCCTCATAGAGGTCAGGACTTCGCCATTCTGCATCGGGAGGAACCGGTGCAGTCGCGTCCGGGGTTTGTGAAGGCCGGATAAATTCTCGTGCGGGTAAGACCCACCCCTCGTTTAACTTCTCAATCGATGTTTGGGTCGCGGGGTCAAACAGCCGCATCGATTCGACTTGATCCCCTAGAAATTCGACTCGGACCGGGTTCGGGTAGGCGGTCGAGAAGATGTCGACGATTCCCCCACGAATGCTGAATTCCCCTGGAATTTCCACCACGGAAACCCGCCGGTATCCAATGCGAAGCAGGTTGGTGACCAAAGATTCCCGTTCGAAGGTTGCGCCTGTCTTGAAACGAATCACCGATTCCTCGAAAAGCGAGCGTGGGATCACGCGATGCATGGCCGCAGCGACGGAGGTCACGAGGATCGTGGGTGGCTTGATCAACAGGCGATGAAGCGTCGTCATTCGCTGTGCAATCAACGCGACATGTGGTGCCGTTGCTTCATAGGGGAGGGTCTCCCATTCCGGGAACCAGGCGAGGCCTTCGACAGGTTGTCCCATGAGCGAATGGAAGAAGTGCAAGTCATTGAAGATTCGTTCCGCGGACTCGTCACTTGCGGTGAGCACGACCCATGGGCCGGCGTTGTTGTGAGAATGACGGCGGAGACGGTCCAGTAGTGTGACGGCGCAAGCCGAAGTCGGGCCATGCGCCCCGAGTAGGCACACACGCGCCTGCTTGTGATCGAGGGCCGATCGAAGTGGGACAAGCCAGGTGGGCATGTGAGCGGTGGTATCAGACACGAATTACGTCGCGGTTGAGCGGATACGTTGAAGGAGTTCAGTGGTTGATAGGCCGGGAACCAGCGGGATCGTCCTGACGATGCCGCCGCGGGCTTCGACCACCTTGCGACCGACGATCCGGTCGAGGGGCCAATCCCCACCTTTTACCAGGATGTCCGGCTGGATAGCCGTGATGAGTTCAAGGGGGTCCGGTTCGTTGAAGATCCCGACATAGTCGACACAGGCCAAGGCCGCCAGCACTTCGGCTCGCTGCGCTTCTGGAACGATCGGCCGGTCCGGCGCTTTTTCTAACGCCCGAACAGATGTATCACTATTCACCCCGACCACGAGGACATCGCCCAGTGCCCTTGCCGCTTGGAGGTATCGAG
>CABVSA010000215.1 GCA_902500805.1 uncultured Nitrospira sp.
AACAGGGTTTCGAGCATGGTCTCTTGTGCGCTCCTCATGAAAAAGTGGTCGCCTTGAAACAGCCATACTTGAAATGGCTCCCGTGTATGCTGTCGCCACCCCCGCAACATTGCACAGTCCACATGCGTATCTGCCATTCCTCCAAACGCGGTGATGGGACAGCTCACCGGAGGCTCGTCCCTGTAGTCATATCGATCGCGAAGCGCGAAGTCTGCGCGAATAGCGGGAAGCATCATGTGCATCAGTTCCGGATGATTCAGCACTTCAGGCGGAGTACCGTTGAATCGGCACAAGCGATCAAGGAATTCGTTGTCAGACAGATCCCACATCCGTTCTGAATGGGGAAGATGCGGAGCAGGGCATCCTGAGACGAAGAGATGGCGTGGCTCGATTCCACCGGTTCTCCGCAACTCACGCGCCAATTCAAAACTCACCAGCGCACCGATACTGTGGCCGAAAAATGCGAACGGTCGATCCAGGTAAGGTTCCAATGCCTCCCGCAGGAGAGACACAAGTTGACGCAAGTCCTCGACGGGCGGTTCAGTGATCCTCGCCTCCCGCCCTGGAAGCTGAACGGCACACACTTCCACACTCGACAACATGGAATTTTGACCCCAGCTTCGAAATACCGAGGCTCCCCCGCCTGCGTACGGGAAGCAAATCAACCGCAGACCGGAGCTTACCTGCCGATGAGTGACAACCCATTGACTCGAGCGCGATGCTGTCAGCATGAGGAGGTCGTCTTCTCTGTTTGTGCCTGTTCGTCCATCCATTTCCTCAAACTCAAGGGGCGCATATCGGTCCATTTTTCAGCAATATGGGCCAGACATTCGGCCTTGAGCCCGATTTTCCCCTCGTCCCTCCAGCCTAGCGGATTCTCGCGATAGGATGGCCAGATTGAGTACTGCTCTTCATGATTTACAACGACCTTGTACACAGTCGTATCTTCGCGTTCTTCGCTGTTCATCGTTCCTCCTCCTGCTGTGATTGACGTTCGGCGGATATCCGCTTCTTCTCGGCGACCATCTGTGTGATTCGTGAATGGGGAGCCAGCGTCAGCGTATGAACCGGAGTTCCGGCCAAGAATGGGAGCGGCATCCCATGACTCCAATATCGTTGCTGATCCCGATAGTAAGGTGAAAGGGGATGCCCGGACTGTCCACCGGGCATATGGAGAATACCGTCGTCTTGATGACCGGGAGACACCACGAGCCTCTGGCTCGCTCCGAGGCCATCCTGCATCACGCGAATACATTGCCCGCATCCGGATGCAGGTTCGTCCGGCATATTGAGGATATACCCCAGCCCTGGCAGTGCCCCACTGAGGGGATGCTCCATCTTCACGCGATTCAACTGTCCCCACGTCAGCTCGCTCGCTGAAACGGAAGGATGGTCTTCTTCCAATTCCCGGACACTTTGTTCCACCGCGTTCAGAAGAAATTCAGACCAATTGGAAAAGTGGTCGGGATCCGGGTTCAGTTCTGGGATTTGCGTCGCCAAGAGTTGGCGTAACGGCGTATCCAGGTCGCCGCTGTAACGAAACTGCGCGTCGCGCTCCTGACATGAGGCCAGAAACGGTTTAAACACAGACCGTGAAAGTACTTCTCGAAAGCGAACCACCAGCGCGAAACCACGGCTGTCGGCGTCGGCCTTCCCATTCCAGGCCTCGAAGGCATGCCGAGCCTTCATCAAGAAACCGTTGTGCTCAACTTCTCTCTCCGTTAAGAGCTCTCGCGCTAGGTGCCTGTAGAACTCATAGAACTGGCTTGTCGAATCCAGTTGCAGGTCAAACAGCTGGCGTTCCGTGATGATC
>CABVSA010000216.1 GCA_902500805.1 uncultured Nitrospira sp.
TCAAGCAGGACGTCTTGGCTGAGATGGTTTTGGGGTGCATCGGGATCGGCGTGCAAGCACATGCGACCGTCATAGCCATCCTGATATGACGAGGTGACTGCGACATCGATGCAGAGCTGGGCGAGTCGCTTAGGCATATCTGGATCGGTGAAATAAGGACGGAGAGCGATGGGCGGGGCGGTTGTGCATTTCCACAGAAAGCCACTTGCTCGTCGTGTTCTTCGATTTCCGAGATCGGGGAGGTAGAGAAAGTGTCGTGCGAGTTGGACGATCCCACATACCACATCATGAGGGAATGAGGGATCTGAATAGGTCAGGGCGTAGGCGGCTGGCTGTTGTCGAAGGGGAGCGGTGAGTTTGCAGATGCTGGTGATGAGAGACCAGCTCCAGTCCCAGTCAACACGGGCGGTTGGACCCATTGCTCGAATGAACGGTTGAATGAAGGTATCCCAGAACTCAAGATGCGCGGGTTGGAGGGGGACGACTGTGAGAGGAACCCAGCCGTTGTTCTTATTGATGGTCCGTTGAATAAATGTAGGCTGTGGCATGGTTTCATTCAGGAGTTAGACGGTGAGCTCTTTCGGGTGCTGAGCAATCGCCTGGATGCGTGAGGCGGTGGATGGATGTGTGGGGGGCTCGTGTTGAGTGGTCTACCACCTGCCGAGTACACAAGCCCATCCATTGAGCCGGGAAAGCTGAATGAGGCGATCCCGACTCAGGTTTTTCATGTGGGGTCTCTACTTCTTACCGAGGATCGCGTCCTTGGCCGCTTTAGCCACACGGAACTTGAGCACGCGCTTGGCTGGGATCTTAATCTCCGCACCGGTCTGAGGATTCCGTCCCATGCGAGCCTTGCGATTGGCCAGGACAAGTTTGCCGATGCCGGGAATCGTGAAGATGTTTTTGGCCTCCTTGTAAGCCAGTGCGGCAAAATCTTCAAGCAACTGGGTCGCAGCTTTCTTGGTCAGACCAGTTTTGGTGGCCATGTGCTCAGCAATCTGCGACTTAGTCAGTGATTTACCCATAAATGATTCCTCCTCAATTCTCAGGTGAATGTGATCGGGTACGAGATCGTATTGTGGGGCGGGAGTATAGCGAATATCGGGGGATGATGGTAGTCCCTTGGCTAGTCGGACGATAGGGGCGTTATGGTGGTGAGTTTCTTCGGTCGTGAGGCGCGCTGGAGATGGTGTTTGATCCGCGAAATACATGGAATCTCCTCACATGAGTCCACTGGTGAGTGACGCGATAATCCCCGCAATCACCTGATCATAGTCTGTCGGGGGGGCCTGGATGTTGTTGAAGTCGAATCGATGGCCAGCGATTTCGACGATCCGATCGGCGCTCAAGGGTACGAGGTAATAAAAGATTTGTTGGTGGATCGGACCCTGATGGGCTGGGAGTTCGTAGACCACGCGTTGTCCGATCGTCTTGCGAAATTCCGGCCGTAAGAAGACCTGATTGAAGGCGGCGCGATTGCCGGTGAGCAGATCGATTGATATGGTGGGCAGGCTACCAATGACAATGGAAGTTTGTGGGGTCGCTTGATGGAGTCGATGTTCAGCGAGGACGAGGACGGCAGGGAGTGCAGTTCGTTGAGCCGGTTGCATCATCGGGCTGTCTTGGTACCGCGTAAGATGAAAGGTGGAGGGGAAGGTAAAGGTAAGCTGGGTTGTGGGATCTGTGACGGTCATGAGAGATGCTGGGGGGGTGGCCTCGGAGCTTGCAATCAGGACTCCAGAGAGAACGTATAAGACGGAGAACACGAGCAGGAGGTTA
>CABVSA010000217.1 GCA_902500805.1 uncultured Nitrospira sp.
CTCTTGGAATGCCGGTAATCTCTGGGCCTGCATAGGCATCTGTAAGAGCTGCGACAGCGGCAAGAGTGAATGCGACGGTGAGTAATTGGGTGCGTCGCTTCATGATCGTCAATAACGACCTTCCTGGAAGGTGTATCGTCAGCCGTGCCCTGGTGCTGCACAGGCAAGGTGTGTCTCAGCCGCACTCTGTGCAAAGGATTCTATGAGATTGCCGGTCAACGCTGCTGCTCGTTCATAGACAATAAAGTTATACGGGTCCTTCGCCGTAAGGCCGTATTTGTCGATGAGCATCTGATGCTGCCCCTCGGTTTGGATGTGGTACCGAACTTTCGCGATTAACTTGAGTCCGGAACTTTCCTGCGGTACGCGATACTCAAATGCATAGTCTCGACCGGCCAGCGGCATGAGCCGATTGTCGTGGAGTTCAATAATCGCCGGTTGCCACAGGATCCAACGTCCCATCGTGTCCGACTGTTGCTCCAACACCTTGCCGTTCTGATCCTCCACTGAAAATTCGACCGTGAAGTGGCGATCAGGATCCCCCGTCGGAAGTTTGTGCCCTGCACCCGCGTTGACCAGGGTTAGAATCACTCGCACCTTGTCGCCGGGCTTCGGTTCGGCCGGGTCAGCCACGATCTTCACGTCGATCGCCCGCTTCACCATGGCGGGGTCATGTCCACCCCGCCACAGATGCTGACGGCCTTGGCGAACGGGGCCGCCGATAGCCACTGGTCGTTCGATTTCTGGCATATGGCAGCTCTGGCAGATGAAGCCGCGTTCCTTTTTCCAGTGTCCATCTTCATATTCCGGATAGGTACCGCAAGGTCCGCCGTTATAAAACTGTGCCGGTCCTCCCACGACGCTGTGACAGCGCTGACAGAGTTGTGCGGTGCGAAACATCGGATCATGTTTTGTCGGATGGGGGGCTTTGGCGTCTTCGTACGGCCCCATGATCACCCCATCCCGTACATGACAGGCCGCGCAGGTCACGCCTTCCTGCTGATACTCCTTGTCGTAGTGTGGATTGGGCTCTTGGACTGCACGTTCAACTCGGTCGCGCGGAATGTCCCTGATCAGGGTTGGTTGCTGGTTTTCCAGCGGGGTATGACAGTTCAGGCAGACCCAGATGTGTTTATCCTTCGTCCAATAGGCTTGGAAAAAGGGATCTGTATAGGCCTGAGCATGGATGCTGGTTTTCCATTCGTTGTAGATGTCGACATGGCAGACTCCGCAGGCCTCCGCCTTCAAGCTCACGAGACCGTCGGGAACTTTTTGATGGGGGATGGCATGGGCATAATCTTCACGCAAGCCGAAGATGACGACCGGCTTTACTTCGGTATAGTACAGGTACGTGAGGCCGCCTAGCACGACGAGTCCGATTAAGGTTCTCTTCACCCACTGCATTGATGGCTCCGTTCGATCCGCCCTCGTGTGGATTGTCTCAACGTATGCGCCACTATTACCCTGATTGATCTGTTGCGGGAGAGATAGCAGTCATCATACTGGACGGCTTCCTACTCTCTCAACTCGTGTCTCTCTCCAGCCTTGTACGAATGAATCAAGGAAACGTGGTGACAGGGAACTCAGGGCAACAAGTCTCGCCGTAGGGCCAGAATATGACTTGCTCCAAGCAGGAGACTTCGCTATACAGGGCTGGTCCAACTTAGTTAAGGGAGGAACACTAACTATGC
>CABVSA010000218.1 GCA_902500805.1 uncultured Nitrospira sp.
CCCGTCATGGCCATCTGCCCCATGAGGGCGACGGTCTTCGGGCAGGCATGCACTTCCACTTTAAACTGATCGAGTAATCGATTGATCAACGGCGGCAGGAACTGTCGTCCGATCACCTGTTGCACAAGCAACGTATCCAGGGAGTTGGAGGCGCCCGGCTGTTGGACCTTCGAGTTAATCACCAGATTTTGCGCCATTGGAATGTCGCTGTCACCGTCGATATACAGCTGCGTCACTCCCCCATCATCGCACAACACCGGCACCTTCGCCTGCTCTGTGACGGCCTTTCGTAACCCAGCGCCGCCTCGCACGATGAGGGCGTCCACCGCTTTTGCCGATCGCATCAGTTCGAGCGCCACATCTCGGTCCGGCCGATCAATCAGAACCCAGGCCCCAGCCGGCACACCACTCTTCAAGGCCGCCTCATGCAACCCCGTATCAATCGCCTGATGGGTATGCCGCCATTCCGGAGCCCCGCGAAGAATACAGAAATTCCCCGACTTCAGCCCCAACGCAATCGACTCCACGGTGACGAGCGGACTGCGTTCCGAAAGCACCCCCAGCACGCCGATCGGCACTTTGACCCGCGAGACAAGCAAACCATCCGGACGCTCCTGCCGTGACACCACCAGTCCCACCGGATCCGGCAGCTCGGCAATCTGATGAAGTTGCCCGACCATCTCGTGGATCTGTTCAGCCGTCACCCGCACATGGGCCACGGCAGCCTTCATCCCCTCCTTTGCGACTCCCTCTCCAAAAGACTTCCCCACCGCCTCGACATCTTTCGCGTTCGCCGTTAGAATTGTGTCGTGGTCGGAAGCCACACGCTCAGCCATGGCATGAAGCGCGGTCGTCTTGACCGAGCCAGAGAGGAGCCCCAGGGCGCCGGCGATACTCCGCGAGTCTTTAAACAGCTTCTCGATGTATAATTTGGCAGGAACGTCAATCGCCATAAGCCTCATGATCCACAAACAGGTTCAACTGCGTCGTTGCCGTCACGAGCACCTCGTGAGCACCGACCTGATAATGGAGACGGCGGACTATAACACGCGTTTTTTCGATCAGTAAACCACGGCCGAGATCTGGAGCGTGCCGAACATGGCACTGACCAGTGAGGATGACGAATAACAAGCCGGCAGGAGCACGTCGAGACGGGCCGGACGAAGGAGGAACAATGCGGTCTGGAGTGCAGATGAACGGACGCGGGTGCTACCTGGCACTCTGCCTGATCCTTACAGCAACTTTGGGAGCCTGTGCACAATTGAAATCCGCACAGACACTGACGGCACCAACGCAGGCCACCCCTGAACAAGTCGCCGAACGAGAGCGGGAGAGCCAGCCGCCCAAAGCCGTGCAAGCGCGTTCGGCCGACAGCCCCCGCCAATCGTGCCTGGTCACGTTTGACGACGAAGCCGCACTGGGCCAGATCTACGGGCATGCCAGATCGACTTTGGCCCTCAAAACCAGCCGTGGATTAAACGGACAGCTGCAAGTCTGCGACAGTACCAAGCACACCAACTGCTGGACTTACCGTCAGCACTGTTCACGCAGCGACGTCAACCTTGAGACCATCGGCTCGGCCCATTACCATTTGAGCATGGAGACCGGGATCGAGTGCTACACCCTCCCGGATCCGGGAGACGGCCTGGGACGAGGATTCGGCAGACTCGTGGAATGGAAATGCAC
>CABVSA010000219.1 GCA_902500805.1 uncultured Nitrospira sp.
GGCAGGAGAATCGGCTGGAGCGCATGCTGCAGCAATTGACGTATCCCCGTCTCCTCATTCTCGATGAATTAGGGAACCTCTGATTAATTCACGTTTACATGAAGATCTCCGGTTCTGCAGGATCGATACAGGTACGCTGCTGGAACTTCGCTGGTCTGGGAGAGTCATCCTCGGGTGTCGCCCGCTGTCGGGCCGCCCGGAACCGTATTCGCGCACCCCCATTCGCTACACTCCCGCCAACAGGCGCCGCCGCGACACATACAAATTTGCCAACCCGCAGCTGATCTGGAGCCAGTGGGTGTTCTTCGCCAGCCCGCGGTAGCGGACTTTGGCCCATCCGAAGATTCGCTTGATCACCAAGAACGCATGTTTGACCTTCCCCCGATTTCACAGACACCTCTCTAAGTGGGAGAATGATGAAATTGGAGGACAGGATGAGCACGAAGACACGACGGTCGTATACGGAGACGTTCAAGGAAGAAGCGGTGCGCTTAGTCCGGGAGTCAGGACAACCTGTCGCACAGGTGGCGCGGAATCTTGGCATTGACGACCATCTCCGCTATCGGTGGCGTGCAGAGCAACAGCCGGCTGAGGGGCGTGGACAGACCCGACAATCTTTCCGGGCTGAACAGGCGGAACTGATCCAGCTCCGGCGAGAAAATGCCAGCTTGAAACAGGAGCGGGATTTTTTAAAACGTGCGGCGGCGTGCTTCGCGAAGGAGTCGCGATGAGATACCGAGTGATCCAAGAACACGACCGTCGCTATCCAATCCGATTCATGTGCCGGGCCCTTGCTGTCTCGGCAGCGGGCGATTACGCGTGGCGCTCACGGCCTGAGAGTGCCCGGTCCATTCAGACGCGTACGCTGCGCTCAGCTATTCGAGAGATCCACCAGGCGTCGCGGGAACCCTATGGCAGTCCCCGCATCTGGGACGCCTTGGGCAAACAGGGGCACCGCGTTAGCGAGCATCGCGTCGCTCGGCTCATGCGCCAGGAAGGCATTCGGGCGAAGACCGTGAC
Organism: uncultured Nitrospira sp.; assembly: GCA_902500805.1. Taxonomy (GTDB): domain Bacteria; phylum Nitrospirota; class Nitrospiria; order Nitrospirales; family Nitrospiraceae; genus Nitrospira_D. The sequence goes on from CABVSA010000219.1 coordinate 1,021, forward strand.
GAAGTGGCGCGCCACCACCCAGTCCCAGCATGAGTTCCCGGTGGCCGCGAACACGTTGGATCGGGCCTTCACCGTTGCGGCTCCTAATCGAGTGTGGGCCGGAGACCTGACCTACGTCTGGACATTGGAAGGCTGGCTCTATCTGGCCGTGCTGCTCGATCTGTATTCACGCCGGGTAGTCGGGTGGGCCATGGGACAACGATTAACCGTTGAGCTGGCCGAGCAAGCCCTCTCAATGGCCTTGCTGAACCGCACACCCAGGGCGGGGCTCGTGCACCATTCGGACCGCGGCAGTCAGTATGCCGCCACGAGCTACCAGCGTCTGCTCGATGAGTATAGCCTCATTCCCAGCATGAGCCGCAAAGGCAACTGCTGGGATAACGCGTGCGTCGAAAGGTTCTTTGGGACGCTCAAGCGAGAGCTCGTGTATCATCGGCGCTATACCACTCGAGACGAAGCCAAGCAGGACATCTTCGAATACATCGAGGTGTTCTATAATCGGCAGCGACGGCACTCAACCCTCGGCTATCACTCCCCGGCCGAGTACGAAGCGAGGACGGCAGTCGCGTAACCAGGTGTCCACGGAATTGGGGGAAGGTCATGTTCGACCTTCGCCCGGACTTTCGACTTGGTGCAGTTGCGAGCCCGCTCCTC
>CABVSA010000220.1 GCA_902500805.1 uncultured Nitrospira sp.
ACGGCAGGAGGTGATCAACTATGTCACGGAGAAATACGGCCGAGACCATGTCGCGCAAATCATCACCTTCGGCACATTGGGCGCCAAAGCCGCAATCCGCGATGTGGGCCGTGTCCTCGAGATTCCGCACGACGAGGTCGACACGATTGCCAAGTTGGTTCCGTCTCAGCCCAACATGACGATTGCCCAGGCGCTTGTTGAAGAACCCCGATTAGGTGCCTTGTCTGCCTCGCATCCTTCGGTCGGCACGCTACTATCGGTCGCCGAATCCCTTGAAGGACTCGCCAGACATGCGTCAACCCATGCGGCGGGACTGGTCATCTCCAACACACCGTTATTGGAGACAGTCCCGCTGTGCCGCACCACGAACGACGACATGGTGACGCAATTTGGGATGGAGGAACTTGAACAGCTTGGCCTGGTGAAGTTCGACTTTCTCGGCTTGAAGACCCTCACCGTGATCGATCACACTCTCTCACTGATCAACCAGGAATTCCGGGGATCCCGCCCGTTGACGCTGGACGATATTCCGCTCGATGACGCCAAAACTTTCGCCCTCCTCGGCAATGGACGTACCACAGGGGTATTTCAACTCGAAAGCAACGGAATGAGGGAGCTGCTTCGGGAATTTCAACCTGATCGGTTCGAAGATATCACAGCGATTATTGCGCTCTATCGTCCGGGGCCCCTCGATCTCATTCCGGAGTTCATTCAACGGAAACGAGGGCAATATCCCCTCTCCACGGACATTGCGGCCCTGGAACCGATTCTCAGTACTACCTATGGCGTGATCGTCTATCAAGAGCAGGTCATGGCCATTGCCAACAGCGTGGCTGGGTTTTCATTGAGCAAAGCAGACATTCTCCGCCGAGCCATGGGCAAGAAGAAACCGGCGGAGATGCGCGCCTTGCGTACACAGTTTGTGGAAGGGGCCGTCGGACTCGGCACAGATCGCGAGGCTGCTGAACACCTCTTCCAGATGATCACCAAGTTCGCCGGCTACGGTTTCAACAAATCCCATGCCGCTGCGTATGCGCTACTCACCTATCGAACGGCCTATCTCAAGGCCCACTATCCGCTGGCCTACATGACGGCGTTAATGACCGGCGACATCGGCGACCATGAGCGACTCTCTCTGTATGCCGGTGAATGCCGGGAGCGGGGCGTCAGGCTCCTCCCCCCAGACATCAATCGGAGTGAGATTGGGTTCACAATCGTTGACGGTGCCATTCTCTACGGCCTGGCCGCGATCAAGCATGTAGGGGAACATCTCGCCATGCAGTTGATCCAGACTCGTGCAACCGGAGGCGACTTCGCATCCTTCTTTGATCTCTGCGACCGCATCAACCGCCGCGCTGTCACCAAGCGCGTGCTCGATGCGTTGATCAAATCGGGCGCCCTCGATGCGTTCTGCGACCATCGCGCACAACTGTCCGCAATCGTCGATGATGCGACGCCCGCAAAACCTACCCGATCACAGCGGAACGTCACACACCAAACCCTCCTCCAGCTCTTACCGGAGGAGCCAAAGGCCCGCGTACTGCCCAAAGTACCTGCCTGGTCTCCACCCATTCAGTTGGCCCACGAGCGAGA